>CACYUQ010000038.1:5711-20952 GCA_902777615.1 uncultured Selenomonadaceae bacterium | reverse complement strand
CGCCTCGGGAACGCCCGCCTCCCAAAGCCAATAAAGAGAGGTGTAGGCCGTATAGGAAACCGGCGGCATGGCCTCCGCCGCGCACACGCTCGTCCAAACGGCGCACAGGATGGCGGCCAGCGTCAAAAATCTTGCGATCGGGCCTTGCTTTTTCAAACGAAACATAATTCTTCCCCCTTGTTTTACTCCTGCCACGGCGGATAATTCATACCGTTTTCATCATAGCATAGAGGAAGAACGCTGGCAAACGCGCATCGGCGGACTTCGACAAGCCAAAACGGCGCATGACGCTCCTCTTGTCCGCTCGTTGCGGACCAGCATCGTAGCGGCCTCCTCGGGATTGCTGATAAGGACAAAAAAATATGGAGTACGAAAATCGGAAAATCAGAAAATCAGATTTTCTTACTCCAAAATTTTTTGTCATGGATTTTTCAATCCTCCGCTTTTTTATCCGCACGCATGATGCCGGCGTTGAAGATGAGCTCCAGACATGTTTTTGCGGAACCCTTGAACCGGCGATGGAAGCGGTTCGGCCGCAAATCGCTTGGAAGGATGAATGAAAAAGCATGAAACAGCGGGACAGGACCCTCGACATCGCGAAGGGGATCAGTATGGTCCTCGTGGTGTCCTACCATATCATTTTGTGCTCGCCGGAAACGGAGAATCTTTTTGAATACATCTGCGGCGTGTTGAGCTTTTTCACCTTCGCCGCGGGCTACACCTACCGGACAGGGCGCAGGACTTTCGGCGAGAGTGTGATGAGCCGCGTCACGGGCATGATGATTCCCTATTTCAAGATTTCCTTCGTCGCGCTGACGCTGTCCTGCCTCTATTACCATTTCACGCGGGGCGCGGATTGGAGCTGGTGCGGGGATCAATACGCGTTCACTTATCTCCGGGCCGAACTGCTGGAGATGATTTGCCCCGGCTATTTTCGGGGCTCCGACCTCCTGTATAAGCTCGTCAGTCCCGGCTGGTATCTTTGGATGCTTTTCTTTGCCAGCGTCTTTTTCTACGGGGCGGCGGATTTTGCGCTGCAAAGCCGGAGGCGGCTGGCGGCGATAGTCGTTTTGTACGGCTTGATTTCTTACGGATTGCTGGAGCGGGGAATTGCCCTTCCCTACGGGATGCAGTGCGCCCCCGTGTATGCGGCGGTGATGCTTCTCGGCGCGCATTTCGGACAACACCGGCTGCTGAATTTCGACGAGATGAGCGCCGGGAGAAAACTCTTCTTCGCGGCGCTGTCCGTTGCCGTCATCGGGATTTCGCTGCATTACGATTTAGTGGTGCGGACGTTCTTCGGCCAGTTCCGGGAGCTGCACACTTACGCCGACGGCGTGATCTGGTATATCGTTTTGGGGCTTGCCGATTCGTTCCTTTTGATGTGGCTGTCCCATGCCATCGGGAAACGCGGCGGCGCTGTCGCAAACTGGTTGGTTTTTTTCGGAATGGGCACAATCGTCACCCTTCTCATTCACGGGTCGTTCAGCCTGTTGTGGTTCGATCTCTTTGGCGTCACGTGCAAATTTGCGGAGTGGGTGCGCGACTATAACACGAGCGAGCTTTTGATTTCTGTTGCAGTGTTCCTGCTGACGGTGGCAAGCTGCCATGTCGTGCTGCGGTTCCGCGAACGGTTTAAGAAAACAAAAGCGTGACGCTTGATTTGCAAAAATATCGTCTGCGAACTTTTTGCGGGCGATATTTTTTATTTTGCGCGACAAATAACGCGACAAATAAAATGAGATGTGCTATAATACCGTCGTGTTTTATAAAACTAATGTCCATAGTGAATGGACACAGGAGGGATTTTGTTCATGGAAAGTTTTCTTCCGATGCTGAACAGCATCGACTCAATCGTCTGGGGGCCGCCGCTGATTGCGCTGCTCGTCGGCACGGGCATCTATCTGACCGTGCGCCTCGGATTGATTCAGGTGTTTCGGCTGCCGTTGGCGCTGTCGTTGATCGCCGGGGCGAAAAACCGCGGCGAGGGCGACGTCACTAGTTTCAAGTCGCTCTGCGTGGCGCTGTCCGCCACCGTCGGCACGGGTAATATCGTCGGCGTGGCGACGGCGGTGAAAGTCGGCGGGCCAGGCGCTCTTTTCTGGATGTGGATGGCGGCGTTCTTCGGCATGGCGACGAAGTACGCGGAAGGACTTCTCGCCATAAAGTATCGCTCGAAGGACGAGAACGGCGAGGTCGCCGGCGGACCGATGTATTACATCCTGAACGGTATGGGTGAGGCGTGGAGGCCTCTCGCTACCTTCTTCGCTGCCGCCTGCATTCTCGTCGCGTATTTCGGCATCGGCACGTTCCCGCAGGTCAATGCGATTGTTGATTCGGTGAACCTGACTTTCGGCGTGTCGAAGGTCGTGACGGATGCGGTGTTGACTGTGCTGGTCGCGGCGGTTACGCTGGGCGGCTTGAAGAGCATCGCGAATGTGGCCGATAAGATCGTGCCGTTTATGTCCGCCGTTTACGTCGTGCTCGGCGTCGGCATGATTCTCGCGCATCTCGGCGACGTGCCCGCCGCAATCAGCATGATCTTGTCCGACGCGTTCACGGGCCATGCGGCGATGGGCGGCTTCGCCGGTTCGACTATGATGATGGCGATGCAGAACGGTATTGCCCGCGGCGTGTTCTCGAACGAGTCCGGCCTCGGCTCCGCGCCGATTGCCGCCGCCGCGGCAAAGACGCAATGGCCGGCGGAGCAGGGCCTGATTTCGATGACGGGTACGTTTATCGACACGATTATCATTTGCACGATGACGGGGCTTGCACTGATTTTCACCGGCGTCTGGTGCGGCGACGCGGTGGGCGCGCAGATGACCGCCAGCGCGTTCCAAGCTTCCTTCGGCCCGTCGGGCGCGGTGGTGCTGACGATTTCTCTGGTGCTGTTCGCGTTCACGACGATTCTCGGCTGGAATTATTACGGTGAGCGCGCGACGATTTATCTGTTCGGTACGAAAGGCCTGATGCCGTATCGCGTGATTTTCATTTTGCTGATCGCTTCCGGCGCGTTCCTGAAGCTCGAAGCGATTTGGGTTCTTGCCGACATCGTGAACGGCCTGATGGCGATCCCGAACTTGATCGCGTTGATTATGCTTTCGTCGGTCATCGTCTCGGAGACGAAGCTCTATATGGAGCACAGGAAGACCCACGGCGACAACTGACCTCAAAGGCATAAAAAAGAGAGCCTTTCTGTACTGCCCCCCATAAGTTAGATTTTTGGTCTAACTTATGGGGGTCAGTACATTCGGCTCTCTTTTTTTATACCTTATCCGAGTTTCTTGACCATGCGTTTCGCAATCAAGATCGCCTGTTCACGGGTCGCCTGTGCGTAGCCCGTCGCTTCTTCGGCGTCGGTCATCGCGCGCGGTGCGAATTTGTTGTTGCCGACGCCGTCCAGGATGCCCTTCGATTTCATGAAGTAAACGCTGTCTTTCGCCCAGACGGAAATGTTCTCGTCGTCGGCGAACGCCTCCGGCATCTCGAACATTCCGCGGAAAGTCTCGCTGTAGTTCCCGTCGGTTTCCAACGTCCAGCCGTCAATCTCGATTTTCTTATAGAGGCGGGCCAGCATCGTCGCCGCCTGTTCGCGGCTTAGCGGTGCTGCCGGCGAGAAGGTGGTCGCGCTTGTGCCGTTGGTTGTGCCGATGTTGAAGGCTTTCAACACTTCGGCATCCGTCGTGTCCGTGAACGGATTTTCCGCAACCGGTTCGGTTTCCGTGCCGGATAGCGCCTCGTAGCACTTGACGCTGACGGCGGCAAACTCCGCGCGGGTGATTGGCTCCGTCAAATTTGTCCCTTGCAGGGGCTCGGGAATCAGTCCGAGGGCCGCGGCTTCTTCCAGTTCGCTTTGCGCCCATGGGGAAGCGGTGAAGGTCGTGGCTGTGTTGGCGCTGTCGGGCTTATTATCTTCCGCGGCGACGGGAGCGTCGGACGGTACGGGAGAGACGTTTTCATCTGGCGGCGAGGACGCTTCCTGCGTGCCGTTCAATCCGATGGAAGTCTCCGGCGACCACGGGGAGAAAATGCGCTGCATTTCGTCGCCGTTTTTCGAGTATTCGAGGACCAAACGGCAGCGGATGGCCAGCGTGTGGCGTTCTAAATCGTAATGATAGTTTGTGCCGCCGTCTGTCGTGAACGGCGTGACAATCGGCGCAAGGAAGCCTAGCTTGCCTTTTTCGAGATAAGTCAGCCAGCTAACGTCGATATTGTCATAGGATTTGCCGGGATTGTTGTTGAGCCCTTCCATGCAGTGGAATGCCAACGGATGCGGTACGTCCAGCCCAAGCCAATCCGCCTCGTCCCACGTGTCGCTGTACTGCCAAGGACCGTCGTCGATACTGGCGTCAGTCTGGAGATAGAGCCGATATTCTGCGACGCCGAAACGGGAGATGAAGCCCTCACGTCCGCTGTCTGTATCGCCCCAGCGATTATAAGCGTCGGCTAACGCAAGCACATCCTTCGGCACGTTGTACCACATCTGGATGGAATCGCCGTTGTCTTGTTGGCCGCTGTAGCGTAGGAACGGCGCCTGAGGAGCGGTTATTTCTTCGGACGGGAAAAATTCCTCGACAATTTTCGGCGCCGCGATGGCCCGGAGCGGTAACAGTAAAAGCGTCAGCAGGAACACAGCGAATATGGCGGAAAGCTGTCTTTTCATCGCATTCCCTCCTGAAAAGTTTCAATAATTTTAACGGTTTCGATTATATCAATGGAGAATTTTTGTGTAAAGAAAACGGCGCGGGGGCATCTTCGGCCTTGGTCAACGCTTTGCGGAGTCCTTCGAAGCCTTCGTGACGATAAATTCCCTTATAATATTGAAGTTCTTTTTGAATGATGGAGTCGATGGCGCGCATCCCGAGCAGCTCCACCGGGGCGCAGTCGTCGGTCAGCGGCGGGCCGCCCCGCACGGGGGGCTGCCAGTTTGCCGCGACATGACGCATCAGTGTTGAAAGTTCCCGGCTTTGCAATTTTTCCGCGCATTGCGGCAATGCGTCCAGCGTCGCCTCGTCCCGAGCCGCGAACAGCGCGAGGTTCGTGCCGCTTTCGACGGTGACCGTGCGAATCGCCGGGAATACGGCTGCAATGGTGTCGATCAGCCGCTCGTTGATGTTGCCGGGGCCGCTGGCCCGCATATTCAGGTTGACGGCAAGTACGCCGCCGGGCGCAAGGTGCTGCTCGACCATCCGGAAAAATTCCAGCGAGCTCATCTGGAATGGGATCGTGATGTCGCGAAAAGCGTCCACCATGATTACGTCGTAGCGGTTCGCGTCCGTTTGCAGATACGCGCGCCCGTCGTAAGCGATAACGGGGATTTCGTCGGGCAGCTCGAAATATTTCCGCGACAGATTGATGATTTTTTCGTCGATTTCCACACCGAGCGGCTTTGATGTCGGGAAATAGCGGCGGCACTGTTCGGCGAAGGTGCCCGTGCCCATGCCGAGGATCAGGATGTCGCCGCCGTTCGTCAGTGTCGGGGCGGCCAGCGCGTAGTCGAAATACATGCCGGTCAGCGAGCCGTCCTTGATGCGTTTTGACTGTACGCTGAACATCACGCTGGTGGAAAAGACGGTCGTCTTGTCGTCATCCTTGATTTGCAAATAGTTGTAGACCGATTCTCCCTCGTAGGCAAGGGACGTTTCCCAAAAGGCGGGGCTGCTGTTCACGCCGAGCAGCGCGCAGGCGAGGAACGCGAGCAATGAAACGGTGCACAGGCGTTTTCCCGTCCCCGCGCCGAGGAAAAATCCGAGGCCCAGCGCTAGCAGCACGCCTGCAAAAAGCAGGAATGTCGCCGCGGTGCCCGCCGCCGGGATGGTCACGAAGGTCGGCAGAAACGTGCCGATGATGCTGCCAGTGGTGCCCGCCGCGCCGAGATAGCCGACGACGCTTCCGTTCTCGTCGAGACTGTCCGTCGCGTATTTGACGAGGGACGGTGTGACGGTGCCGAGGAGCAGCAGCGGGACAACGAAAATCGCCAGGCAGGAGAGGAATGCCGCGGCGACTAGGAGATTCGTTTCGACGGCGACAATCAGGACGCCGGAAATTAGAGCGATGACGTATTTGCCCAGTACGGGAATCGCGGCAATCCAGAGCGCGGCGAAAATCAGGCGGCGGTAGAGCCGCGCAGGGTTCGGGTCACGGTCGGCGAGACGACCGCCCCAGACGTTGCCAAGGGCGAGGGCAATCATGATCACGCCGATAATGATGGTCCAGACGATTTGTGAAGCGCTGAAATACGGAGCCAAGAGGCGGCTTGCGCCGATTTCCACTGCCATGACCGACATGCCCGAGAAAAACGCCGTCGCGTACAGATATGTTTTGCTTTGCAGCAGGGGTTGTTTCATGCCATTCCTTCTCTCGTAAAATATGCAATTGGGACTTGCGAAACTTATATCAAAAAAATTCTGCAGTAAGAAAATCAAGAAATCAATTTTTCTTAATCCAAAAATTTTTGAAAGGATCTTCATTTCTCTATTCGTGAAAAAAAGGCGGTTTCCTGCTTTGCGTTCCTTGAAAACTTTTTCGGGAAAGAGGATTTTTTTCGCGCATGGAGAAGCTTTATAAAAGTATAAGAATTTTTCGGAGGAAGATATGGACGAAGAAATGGAAGCGACAAAACCGACCGGTAAGGAAGAATGGTTGGAGACGGCTGCGCGCTTTTGCCACGATGGCGACTTCAAGGGGATGCGCGCCTGCGCCCGGGAAATCCTCGCCCATGATTTGGATGATGTGGACGGGCAGGCGCTTTTCGCGCAGGCTTCGCTGTATCTCGGCGAGGAGGAGACGGCGGAGGGCATCGTGCATCGCCTTTGGGACGCGGCGCCGGGACATCTGCGTCTGCTTCTGGTGGCCGGGGAGCTTCACGCGCTGCGCTTCGAGATGCGGCAGGCGATCAATGTGTTGAAGCGGCTCTGGACTGTCGGACAGTCGCGGACGGGCGAGATCGCCGACTATGACCTTGCGATTTTGGAGCGCGCGGGTCGGATGCTGACCGACGCGTGCTATCTTTTGGCGCGCCCCGACGAGGCGGCGGAATATCTTTTCGAGCTGGTAAGCTTCGTTCACGATCCGCAGGCGAAGGAAGAAATGTACAGCAAGGCGCTGTTCCTTTTGAATTACCGATCGGAAGGGCAGACGGATCGTGCGCGCCGCGAGGCCATCAACGGCTTTTTCGGCGCGAAGGTCACGATGCCGCACACCCGGCCGACTTCGGTGCCGGATCGCAAAATGCGCATCGGTTATATATCGCCGGATCTTCGGGAGCACGCCGTCGCGAATTTCCTTTCACCGTTTGTCCGCAATTTCGCGAAGCTCGATTTCAATGTGTTCTGCTATATGACCGGCGCTTCGGACAAAATCACCCAGCGCTTCAAGCGCAGCGCAGTCAATTGGCGCGACCTTCACGAATTGCCGCCGCTGGAGGCGGCACGGCGCATTTATCGGGATCATGTGGATATTCTCGTGGATTTTTCGGGCCATTCACAGGGCTCCAGCCTTCCGATTCTCGCGTACCGGCCCGCGCCGGTTCAGGTGGTGGGCATTGGCGATGTCTGCTCCACGGGACTTCGCGAGGTCGATTATTTCTTGACCGACGGCTATTGCTCGCCGCCGGATCGTCCGTCGCCGGAATTTTCCGAGCGGCTGGCGCGGCTCGCGGATTGTCATCTTTGCTATGATCCGACGATTTTACGCTCACTGCCCGAGCCGGGGCGGGAGCCGCCCGCGCAGAACAACGGCTTTGTGACTTTCGGCAGTTTCAACAATTTCGCGAAGGCAAGCCGTGAGACACTGGTGCTTTGGCGCTCGGTGCTGGAAGCGGTGCCGCGCTCGAAGCTCGTCATAAAGGGGAAAATCGCCTCGGTGCCTGACGGTGAGGAGGAGGCGGCGGCGCGCCTGGCCGCGGTCGGCGTCGACCTTTCGCGGGTGGAGTTTCGCCCGTACAGCCCCGACTATCTGGAGCAGTACCGCGACGTGGACATCGCGCTGGATACGACGCCGTTCACCGGCGGCCTGACCACCTGCGAGGCATTAGTGATGGGAGTCCCCGTCATTTCGCTGAAAGGGACGACACATGCCGCACGGATGGGGACGAGTATTTTGGAAGACGCGGGGCTGCCGGAGCTGGTCGCTACGACCGGTATGGAATACGTGAAAAAGGCGGCGCGCATTGCCGGCTCTCTGCCGATCCTTGTGAAATTCCACGGCGGGCTTCGTGAAGTCGTGCGCGGCTCGCGGCTGATGGACGCAAAACGATATATGCGGAACGTTGAGACCATGTACCGCGATCTTTGGCGGGAATATTGCACTACGGTTCCGAAGCCGAAGAGCGAGGCGCGGAAATATTTTCACGGGATGTAATTGCGCTTTATTCCTATTTCGCGAAAACGCTTGCACTTTTCTTTCTTATTCGTTATAATACAGGCAATATCAACGTAATGAGATAGGGGGGAACACATGGATATGGACATGAGCATCGCGGCGCTCAGCGTCGATATGGCGCAGGCGAAAACGCAGCAGCAGCTTGGAATTTCTATACTCAAGGAAGCGATGGAAACGAGCGGCGAGGCCGTAGCGGAGCTTTTGGAAAACGTCCCTGTGAGTCTTGACCCGAATCTCGGCGCGGCGATAGACATCATGGCCTGATTTTCGGCGTCGGGAGGAACCGACGGCGGAGATTTGCAACACGAAAGGTAAGGGGATTTTTTTCATGGAGTTTGTAGACGAGACGTTGACGTGCAAAGACTGCGGCAAGGAGTTCATTTTCACCGCGGGCGAACAGGAATTTTACGCGGAGAAGGGCTTCGAGAACAAGCCCGCTCGCTGCCGCGACTGCCGCGACAAGCGTCGCCGCACCCGTGACAATGGCGAGGAGCGCCAGATGTTCACGGTGGTCTGCGCGGACTGCGGGAACGAGACGCAGGTTCCGTTCCAGCCGAAGGACGACCGCCCGGTTTATTGCCGCGACTGCTTCAGCAAGCATCGCCGCTGAGGCTCGGTCACAGGCGGAGCACGTGCCTGACGTTTTTTGATAAGAACCAAAAATGTGCCAAAGCAGCCCGGCTCGTCCGGGCTGTACTTATTAAAATGAGAAAGGGAAAGGTGAATGGAATGAAAAAGTTTACGACGCTTTGCTTGATTGCGCTTTTGGCGTTGACGGCTCTTGTGGCCGGTTGCGGCGGTGGCGGCGACAAGAAAGACGCCAAGGCGGACCAGAAGACGGAAAAGGTGCTTCGCATCGGTACGAATGCGGACTTCGCACCGTTTGAGTTCCAGGACGTCAGCGGCAAGGAGTATCAGGGCTTCGATATGGATCTGATTCGCGCGGTCGCGAAGGAAATGGGCTACAAGGCGGACATTCAGAACCTGAACTTTGACGGTCTGATTCCGGCGTTGGAGGCGGACAACCTCGACGTGATCATCTCGGGTATGACGATCAACGACGAGCGCAAGAAAAAGGTGGACTTCTCCGATCCGTACTACAAGTCCGGCCTGTCTATCATCGTGAAGAAGGACGATAAGTCCATCAACAAGTTTTCCGACCTGAAAGGCAAGAAGGTCGCTGTGCAGATTGGCACCACCAGCGCGATGGAGGTCAAGAAGATTGAAGGCGCTGTGGTCAAGGAGTTCAACAGCTCCGCCGACACGTTCCTTGAGCTGAAAGCCGGCGGCGTCGACGCCGTCGTCAATGACCGCCCGGTTAACGACTATTACATCGCGAAAAGCGGCGTCACCGACGTCCGCCGCCTCGAAGAGCTCCTGACATCCGAGGACTATGGCATCGCTTCGTCGAAGAAGAAGCCGGACATGAAGAAGCAGATCGACGCTGCGCTGAAGAAGCTGCACGACAACGGCGAGTACGACAAGATCTTCAAGAAATGGTTCGGCAACGGCTGATTATCGAAACAAAAGCCGCCGCGCAATTGCGCGGCGGCTTTTCTGTGCGCGAAATATTTGACAGTCCCATTTCCTTGAAATATAATTACGGTATTGTTTTATTATCCAAAGTGGGTGAAGCGATTGGAAATGAATTTTGAACTGATGGCGCAGGCAATGCCGCTTCTGTTGACAGGTGCGGTGGTGACGGTGCAGATTACCGCGCTGTCTGTGCTGCTTGGTATTTTGATTGGGCTTTTTGTCGGTATCGCGCGCATTTCGACGTTTCGGATTGTGCATCTGGTGGCGGCAGTGTATGTGGATTTCTTGCGCGGGACGCCGCTTCTTGTGCAGATTTTTCTCGTGTACTTCGCGTTGCCGGTGGTGACCGGGCAGCGCATCGATCCGTTCGTCGCGGCCATCGCGGCCTGCAGTATCAACAGCAGCGCTTACGTCGCTGAGATTTTCCGCGCGGGCATTCAGTCCATCGACGCGGGGCAGATGGAGGCGGGCCGTTCCCTCGGCATGACTTGGGTACAGACAATGTGCTATATCATCGTGCCGCAGGCGGCACGCCGTGTGATTCCGCCACTTGGAAACGAGTTCATTGCGCTTTTGAAGGATTCGTCGCTGGTGTCGGTCATCGGCTTCGAGGAATTGACCCGCCGCGGGCAGCTCATTATCGCACGGACCTATGCGTCGCTGGAGATTTGGCTCTGCGTCGCGATTATTTATCTCGTGATGACCGTCTCGATTTCGCGGCTCGTCGCATGGCTCGAACGGAGGTGCAAGAACAGTGATCAGCGTTAAGCATCTGAAAAAAGTCTTTGGCTCTGTCGAGGTCCTGAAAGACATAAATCTTGAGATCGAGGAAAAAGAAGTCGTCGTGATTATCGGCCCGTCGGGCAGCGGAAAATCTACGTTGCTTCGCTGCATCAATTATCTCGAGGAGCCGACCAGCGGCGAGATTATCGTGGACGGCATGAAGTTGGGTGAAACGGATATCAACAAGATCCGCACCGAGGTCGGCATGGTGTTCCAACGCTTCAACCTGTTCCCGCACATGACGGCGATGGAGAATATCACATTGGCGCCGATGAAGGTACGCGGCGCGTCGAAAACGGACGCGGAAGGGGAAGCGATGCGCCTTTTGGAGAGGGTCGGATTGGCTGATCGCGCGGCGGCGTACCCGGAGCAGCTTTCCGGCGGCCAGCAGCAGCGCGTGGCGATTGCGCGGGCGCTTGCGATGAGGCCAAAGGCAATTCTTTTCGACGAACCGACGTCGGCTCTTGACCCGGAGATGGTCAAGGAGGTCCTCGACGTTATGAAGGATCTCGCGAGGGCAGGTCTGACGATGGCGGTTGTGACCCATGAGATGGGCTTTGCCCGCGAAGTGGGCGACCGCGTGCTGTTCGTCGATCAGGGCATGATCTTGGAACAGGGGACGCCGGAGGAGATTTTTAGTCATCCTAAGGAGGAACGGACTAAGGCCTTTTTGTCCAAGATTTTGTAATTTTGTAATATTGATTTTCCGGTGGAGGGCGGAGAAGCCGAGAAAGAGGATGGAAGATATCTGGAGAAGGAACTTCCTGAGGGCGCTGTTATAAACCTTGCGGGCAAGACGACCATACGTGAAACTTTCGCGATTGTATCGCTTGCGTCGCTTTATCTCGGTAACGATACTGGCATTATGCATGCGGCGGCTGCGGCGGAAACGCCGATTATAGCGTTGTATCGGGAGGCGAAGGCCAAAGAGGACATAGCGCCCGGCGTATTGGGGGAATATGCGAGATTTTCCCCGTGGAAGGCGCGTGCGGAAATTTTACGTCCGGAGCGCGCTCTCGGAAACTGTGCGAAGGCACTGACGTACGGAGGTTGTGAGTCAAAAGTCCCTCATTGCATTACACAGATAACGCCGGAAGAAATTGTCGATGCGTTTGACCGCATATCGGGCTTGCCGAAACGGAAAAAGTCGTGAACTCGTGCTCGTTTTTGTTTTAGTATTACAAAGGGAACCGATGCGGGAAAATTTTCCTAGCATACAAATTGTATTAAAATGTGATACTTGCAACATTTTTTCAATTTATTTGACATTGCCAGAAAACAAGCCTATAATGAGTTCTAGTTTGTTAAGGGAACTTGTAGTATATCACTTAGGAGGAGAGTTTCAGTTATGGTTGGCAAAGTCAAATGGTTCAGTGCGGAAAAAGGTTACGGCTTCATTGAGCGCGAGGATGGCGGCGACGTGTTCGTTCATTTCTCCGCGATTCAGGATGAGGGCTTCAAGACGTTGACGGAAGGTCAGGAAGTTGAATTCGAGATTGTCGAGGGTGCGCGTGGCCCGCAGGCAGCAAACGTCGTCAAGAAGTAAAAAGCCGTAATTTCATACAGCCATTTTACCCGGTCTTGTTTTTCAAGGCCGGGTTTTTTCATGCAAAATATTTCCGTAGTGGCAGGAAAATCATAGAAAACGGCGAAATAGTCCCTGTATATAAGTTTTGTGAAACGGGGGAAAGCGTAATGCGGAAAATTCTTGTCGTGGACGACGACGATATGAACCTTAAAATGGCAGAATTTATCTTGAAAAAGGATATGAAAGATATTGAGGTGATACTGGCGGAATCGGGGCTGAAGGCTATCGACGCTTTACAGCGTGGAAAGGTCGATTTGGTGTTGCTTGATTTCCAAATGCCGGTGATGAACGGCTTGAAGACGTTGGAACTGATACGGAAACGCGAGGACTTGAAGGATATTCCGGTGATTTTCCTGACGGCGTCTTCGGACCGCGATACGGTGATGAAGGCGGGGATGATGGGTGTTTCTGATTACATCAAGAAACCGTTCATGCCGAAGGATTTGATTGATCGGGTCAGCAAGGTGCTGAATAAAGGTTAAAGCAACGGGATAAGAGGCACGGGAGGAGGGAGCGGCTTGGAACAGTTCTTTGACTGGGTGGAGCGCTCGTTTATTCCGTGGGCGGGGCGGCTTTCCGGCAACAAGTATATGACGGCCATCCGCGATACGTTCTATCGGCTGATTCCCTTTTTTATCGTACTGTATGCGTTCCATATCGTTCAATGGGCGGCTCTCGACCCCGAAGGGCCGGTCATGGGTGAGAACGGTATGGGGCTTGGCGCGGCGATTACAGGCGGACTATACGGCGAGGAGTACCAAGTGACGGGATTTTACCGCATGGCGCGCCTCTTTTCCGATGCTATCGGCAGCAGCGAATTGCTGTTGCTGTTGTTCCTGACAATGACGCTGGCTATCCAGTTGACAAAAATTTGGGGTGGAGACAAGTCCCTGGCGGCTTTTTGCGCGCTTGGGGGCTTTTTTATGTTCACGCAGATGGAAGGGGCTTACTTGTTAGGGGACGGTATCGTGCCGCTTGGTCATCCGCCGCTCCGTATTCCGACGGCGTTCCTGTTTGCAGTGTTGTCAGCGCGGTTCCTGTCGTGGTTTGACCGTTTCCCGTATCTTCGGCTGAACGTGCCGGAGACGCTCCCCGAGCGCGTGGCGAAACCCTTGGAACGTTGCGTCCCGGCGGGCATGACGTTGATCCTGTTCCTGCTGTTCTGTATCGCGGTCACGCAGTTCTTTGTGTCTTACTACAATGAAGTGGATTATTTCATCCAGACTACGCTTCGCCCGGCGGCCCAGACTCTTTCCTTTGCCCTTATCTATGAGGCGGCAGTCTGGTTCGGTTGGTGGTGCGGACTATTCGGGGACGGCTTTTGGGAATTTGTCTATGAATTCGCGTATCTGCCCGCGCAGGTTGCGAACCACGCGGCGGCGTCGGCGACGTTTGCGCAGGGGAACAGTTTGACCCACGGATTCGTCTTCACCAGCGAATTTTTCCGTATCGTGGACGATCATGTGCTGTCAATGGCGGCGTCGGTATTGGTTTTTTCTTCCAATCGCCGCTGGCGTCGTGTGACTTGGTTCATGCTGCCGTTTCTCGTGTTCAATATCGCGCCGCCATTTTTCTTTTGTCTGCCGGTCGTACTGAATCCCGCGCTTTTGTTGCCGTTTGTCATTGCGCCGATGGCGAATACGGTGGTAGCTTGGGCGGCGATTTCTTGGGGAATCGTGCCGGTGTTCCAATTTTTTACGGCGTATACGATGCCGCCGATATTACAAGGCGTGATGGGAACTGGTTCGCTTATGGGCGGCGTGCTCCAGACGGTTCTCTTGGTTCTCGACGTGTTCATCTACGCGCCTTTTGTCATCGTGGCGAATCGCGTTGACAAGGCGCAGGAGGGAAAGGGGGACGCGCCGTGAAGGTATCGGATGAGAAACGGATGGAGACGCGCCAGCGTCATTTCATCGCGGGCTTGGCGTGCTTGCTTCTCCTTTGTATCGTCGTTTCGGTGGCGGAGTTCCATACCGCGCCGAAGATGCCGCGCCAGAAAATTGGGATGATCATGCGCGGCAAGAAAGATGAGGACGGCTGGAACAAGGTACAGTATGAGGGGCTCAGGGACGCCGCGAAAGATCTGGGTATGGACGTCATCGTGAAGGAGAATACGATCCGGTCTATCGGCGAGTACCAAAAAATTATCAAGAACTTTGCCGCGCAGGGCGTCGAGCGTGTGGTCGTCACTTGGCACCGGTACCCGCCGGAGCTTCGGGAGCTGTTCCGGCAGTACCCGAATATTGAGTTCATTTTGCAGACGACGGAATTTGCCGAGGACAATATGCTGTCATGTTCGACGCGGCTTTTCGAGGTGCAGTATCTGGCAGGGTTGATCGCCGGCTATCAGACGGAGACGGGGCTGGTCGGCTATGTCGCGCCGTTTCCTTGCGTGGAGGTGAACCGAGGGCTGAACGCGTTCACTATCGGTGTCCGGCGCGCGAATCCTGAGGCACGGGTAAAAGTGGCGTGGACCAGCGATTGGGATACGCCGGAGCGGGAGCGGGCGGCGGTGGAGACGCTGGCAATGGAGAACGTGGACGTGCTGTCCTATCAGCAGGATGGGCGCACAGTGGCTGATGCCGCCGAGCGCGCGGGCATCGATTATATCGACGCTCACGAGCCGCATCCGGAGCACAAGCATTGCCTGACCGCCGTGCAGTCGGACTGGAAGACGGTGTATCAAAATCTCCTGCACAAGCAAGTCCGCAAAGGTCGCATGGCGAATGTGAACAATTATTTGTGGCAGGGCTTTCTCGACCACATCGTGTCCGTCGCGCCGCTCAGCGAGTGGGTCTCGCCGATGGCACGGGAAGCCATGGTCCGTTCCGTTCGTGATCGGGCGAAGGGACAGCAGCTCATCTACGGCGGGGAAATTTACGATACGAATGGCGTGAAGCGGTGCGACGAAAAGGAGATCTTGAGCAACGAATATCTGCGGGTTCGCAT
>CACYUQ010000038.1:0-5663 GCA_902777615.1 uncultured Selenomonadaceae bacterium | reverse complement strand
GGTTCGCATGAATTGGCTGGTAAAGGGGGTCGAGCAGGTTGAATAACGAAGCAGAAGCCAAAAGAGGCAAAAACATATTCAGCTTCGCTGCGCGGCTCGTCCTGTCTTTCACCGTGTTCGTCGTGATTATCGCGACGATCGGCCTGCTCGTTCATTGGAAGATGAACGTGCTGATTGACTTCGAGGCGACGCATTTCGTGCGGGACAAGACTGCGGACGCGGCGAACGACATGACGCTGCAATTTGACAGCGTGGCGCGGGAACTGGAGGATGCGGGCGATATTTTCATGCGCGAAAATCTGCGTCCGTCGGCGTTCGTTGACGCGCTGGCGGCGCGTGATCCTTCTGCGACGATCGGCATCGTCGAGTACGGCGGCAAAATGGTCGCAGGGATGCCGCTTTACAAGGAAGCGGATGAGCAGATCGGGTACAGCTTCCGGGGCGCGCGGTCCATCCGCAACTATGCGGGGCGAGGCGTGCTGGTCACTGTGCCGGTGCTAAAGGGCGAAAATATCCGCTATGTGTTGTATAAATTTTATCGCAGCGAGACGGTGACGGAGCGCTTCTCGCTGGCGTCCCGCGTCGGTATGGGGCGCATCTTCCTCTGCGAGCGGGATACGGGGCGCGTTGTCGCCGACTACGGCGGCAGTGCCGATTCCGGGAATTTTTACAAGGAAGACGAGCAAACGCTTTTGGAACTTGACCGCTTGATGCCGGATGTGGAGAAACTCGGCGGTGCGGCGGTGGCTTCGGATGCGCTGGGCGGCGCTTATTTCCCCTGCGCTGCGGAGGTGCAGAACTGGAATTTCATGCTCGTCGGTTACGCAGAGCGGGAATTTTTCTCCAGTGCTCTTTCACGTATCCATCTCTTGGTGCTTTGGGTGTTTGGCCTCTTGATCTTGCTGTTCAGCGTGTTTACGCTCTATTCGTTTACGGCGGCGCTGGCGGCGGAGGAGAGCAAGGAACTCAAGGAGGCAAAGGAAGAAGCGGAGCGCGCGAACCAAGCGAAGAGTGCGTTCCTCGCGAACATGAGCCACGAAATCCGCACGCCGATTAACGCGGTTTTGGGCATGAACGAAATAATCCGGCGCGAGGCGGATGACGATCAAATCCGCAAGTATTCGTGGAATATCAAGAGCGCCAGCGAGACGTTGCTTTCGCTGATCAACGACATCCTCGACTTTTCAAAGATCGAGTCGGGCAAGATGGAGATCGTCGAGACGGCGTATCAGCTCAGTTCGCTGCTGAACGACGTGGTGAACATGATCCGCTACAAAGCGGAGCAAAAGGGGCTGGAGTTTTATATCAAGGTGGACGAGTCGATCCCGGACAGCCTGATCGGCGACGAGGTCCGCATCCGTCAGGTCATCGTGAATATCCTGAACAACGCGGTCAAATACACGCCGAAAGGCAGTGTGACTTTCGACGTGCAGGGCGAAAAGACTGACGACGGCATCCTGCTTCGCGTCGCGGCCATCGACACGGGGCTCGGCATCAAAGAGGAGGACAAGGGCAAGCTGTTCTCGAAGTTCCAGCGGCTCGACGTCGAGAAGAACCGAAACGTCGAGGGTACGGGACTCGGGCTTTCGATTACGCTGCGTCTCGTCGAGATGATGAAGGGCAAGATCGACGTGGAAAGTACTTATGGCAAGGGATCGACGTTTACGATCACGCTACCCCAGCGCGTCGACGATCCCACGCCCATCGGCGACTTCGAGAAACGCGTCGAGGCTTTCGTCAAAGGCGAGCAGGCGTACCGGGAGAGCTTTGTCGCGCCGAAGGCCGAGGTGCTGGTGGTTGACGACAACAGCATGAACCTGTTCGTGTTCGAGAGCCTCTTGAAATCGACGAAAATCAAGATCACGATGGCGAAGAGCGGCATGGAGTGCCTCGACAAGATCACCAAGAAGCGGTTCGACATCGTGTTCCTCGACCACATGATGCCGGAAATGGACGGCATCGAGACATTGGCGCGAGCCAAGGCGATGAAAGAGAGCCAATGCCACGGCGTGCCGTTCATCGCGCTGACCGCCAATGCCATCGCGGGCGCGCGGGAAATGTTCCTCGAAAAAGGATTCACCGACTACTTGTCGAAGCCGATCAACAGTAAGCTGTTGGAGCGCATGATCCAGGATTATCTGCCCGAGAGCAAAATCCTGTCCGCGGAAGAATCGGAGGAGACACCGACGGACGCGGCAAATCCGGAAACTGTCGCGGCGGCGGAAACGACAGAGCCGCAATCGACGGAAAATTCCGCTGCCGAGCCGGAAGCAAGTGCCGACGTCATGGCAGAGAGCACGGAAGATATTGGCGGAACGGAGATTGACAAGGAAGTCGGTATGCAATACTGCGGCGATATGGAGGAAATGTTCAAAGAATTCGTCAAGATGTTCTGCGAGCGCAAAGAAGAAACTTTCGAAAAGATCCGCACCGCTTACGACGCCGAAAATTGGGAAGATTACACGACCCATGTCCACGCGCTGAAATCCACCGCGCTTTCCGTCGGCGGCATAAAACTTTCAGAAGCGGCGAAGGCGTTGGAGATGGCGGGGCACGCTTGCGTCGACGGCCCGGCGGAGGAAAAGGAGACGCAAATCACCTATATCCGCGAGCATCACGAGCCGACGCTGGCGATGTATGACGCTTATTGTGACGAAGCGGTAAAACGAGGCTTTTGGGTAAAATGACTTAGCGCGTTTTGAAGAATTTTTTGAAAAAAGAAGGGTTTTCAGCCGAAATGCAGAAATAATAAGTACAGTAGTATCAGAAAAGGAGGATGTATCTTATGGCTACATTCACGGTAAGAGGAAGAAATATGGAAGTAACACCGGCGCTGAAGGACTATGTCGAGAAACGCGTCGGGAAAATTGCGAAGTATTTTGACAAAGTCGGAGAAATCACGGTGCTGTTGACCGTCTCGAAAGGACGGCACACCGTTGAGGTTACGGTGCCCATCGACAAGGGCGTAATGCTTCGCGGCGAAGAAGCCACGATGGATATGTACACGTCCATCGATCTCGTGGTCGAGAAGTTGGAGCGCCAGATTCACAAGCACAAGACAAAACTCCAGCGCCGTTTCCGCGAAGGCGGATTCAAGGCAGAGCTGGCTGCGGAGGAGAGCAAGGCTGCGCAGGCACGTGCCGGCGAGAAGGAAGATACGGGCGAGTATACCATCGTTCGTACCAAGCATTTCTCCATTAAACCGATGGACGAGCAGGAAGCGATCATGCAGATGAACATGGTCAACCATGACTTCTACGTTTTCCGTGACGCGAAGACGGAAGAAATCAGCGTCGTTTATCGCCGCGCCGATGGCAACTACGGCCTGATCCAGCCGGGCGCGCAGGAAGATTAATATAGAGAATCGAGCGTAAAAACCTCCCGTATGGGAGGTTTTTTGTTGTTGTATATCGAAAAGCCCCGGTTAAGCGAGGCCGGGGACATTAATTGAACGATTTGTTTGTCGCGTTCAAAATTTTTTCGAAAAAAACGCTTGCGGCTTTGACTTATGCGGCATTGTCTGATACAATCAGAAGTTAGTGTTGCCAATTTGTATTTAAGGATGTTTTTTGAGGAGTGGTTCGGCTTTGTGGGGCTTTCTGAAACGTTTTCTCGGTGACAACAACGAAAAAGAAATCAAGCGGATGCAGCAGACCGTCGACAAGATCAACGCGATGGAGGCGGATCTCCAGAACCTGACGGATTCGTCGCTGGCCGCGAATACCGATAAATTCAAGGAAAGGCTGGCGGCGGGCGAGACGCTGGACGACATCTTGCCGGAGGCTTTCGCGGTTTGCCGCGAGGCGTCGCGGCGCGTCCTAGGTATGCGCCATTTCGACGTGCAGCTGATTGGCGGCATGTGCCTGCACGAAGGCAAGATTGCCGAGATGAAGACAGGTGAAGGCAAGACGCTGGTCGCAACGCTGCCGGTTTATTTGAACGCGCTGACCGGCAAAGGCGTTCACATGGTCACGGTCAACGAATATCTGGCGAAACGCGACAGCGAGTGGATGGGACACCTTTACAAGTTCCTCGGGCTTTCCGTGGGACTGATCGAGCATGACCTCGATTTTCCTGCGCGTAAGTATGCCTATAGCTGTGACGTGACGTTTGGCACGAACAACGAGTACGGCTTCGATTATTTGCGCGACAACATGGTCATTTCCTCGGATCAGATGGTGCAGCGGGACCTGAATTTTGCCATCGTGGATGAGGTGGATTCGATCCTGATTGACGAGGCGCGCACGCCGCTGATTATTTCCGGGCCGGGCGCGAAATCCACTGAGGTTTACGCGCGGATGGCGCAGGCGGTGGCGACGCTCCGCGAGGGCGAAGATTATACGGTGGACGAGAAGCAGAAGACGGTCGCGCCCAGCGACGAGTCGGTCCACAAGGTCGAGCAGATTCTCGGCGTGAAAAATCTTTACGCGCCGGAAAACATCGAGTATTCCCATTGCTTCAACGCGGCGCTGCGCGCGAAGGCGATCATGCACCGCGACCGCGATTATGTGGTGCGGGACGGTGAGGTCATCATCGTCGACGAATTCACCGGGCGTTTGATGTTTGGGCGCCGCTATTCGGACGGCTTGCATCAGGCCATTGAGGCGAAAGAGGGCGTGAAAATCCAGCGCGAATCCCAGACGCTGGCGACCATCACGTTCCAGAATTATTTCCGTATGTATGAAAAGCTCGCGGGCATGACGGGTACGGCGAAGACCGAGGAAGACGAGTTCCTCAAGATTTACAAGCTGCCCGTCGTGGTGGTGCCGACGAATAAGCCGGTCATCCGCAAAGACGAGCCGGATTTGATTTACAAGACGAAGCGCGCGAAGTATAATGCCGTCGCGAACGCGGTGGACGAACTGCACGCGACGGGACGACCGATTCTGATCGGCACCACGTCGATTACGCAGTCCGAAGAGCTTTCTGCGCTGTTGAAAAAGCACAAAGTGCCGCATAATGTACTGAACGCGAAGTACCATGAGCAGGAAGCGGAAATCATCAAGGACGCGGGGCAGCTTGGCGCGGTGACCATCGCGACGAATATGGCTGGACGCGGTACGGATATCATCCTCGGCGAGGGCGTCGCGGAGCTCGGCGGGCTCGCGATTATCGGCACGGAGCGTCATGAGTCGCGGCGTATCGACAACCAGCTCCGAGGCCGTGCCGGTCGTCAGGGCGACCCTGGCTCGTCTCGGTTCTATTTGTCACTGGAGGACGACCTGTTGCGTCTGTTCGCCGCCGACAATATCGCGAAGGTCATGGACAAGCTCGGCATGGAGGAAGACGAGGCAATTGAGCATTCCCTCGTGACCAGCTCCATCGAGCACGCGCAGAAGAAGGTCGAGGCGCGCAACTTCGACATGCGCAAGAACGTGCTCGAATACGACGACGTAATGAACCAGCAGCGTGAGGTCATCTACGCGCAGCGCCGCAAGGTACTGAAGGGCGAGGAGCTTCGCGAGAGCATCATGTATATGATCAAGGAAATCATCAAGTCCGAGATGAACCAGTACGCGAACGAGAAGCTGTACCCGGAAGAATGGACGCTGGACGGCTTGATCGAGGACGCGGAAAGTATTTACGCGCCGAAGGGCTCGCTGGTGAAGGAAGAGCTGGAGGCCATGAGCCGCGACGAACTGGGCGAGACGCTGGAAAAAATC
>CACYUQ010000037.1 GCA_902777615.1 uncultured Selenomonadaceae bacterium | reverse complement strand
TGGAAAATATCCGCTATGGGCGGCTGGATGCGACGAATGCAGAGATTGAGGCGGCGGCGAAAGACGCGGGCGCCCACGACTTTATCATGGCGCTCCCCGAGGGCTACGATACCGAGATCGGTGAACGGGGAGCGAACCTTTCCGGCGGCCAGCGGCAGCGGATTGCCATCGCCCGCGCCATATTGAAAGACCCGCGCATCCTGATTCTCGACGAGGCCACCAGCGCCCTTGACACCGAGAGCGAAAAAATCGTACAGGCGGCGCTTGACCGGTTGATGGTAGGGCGGACATCGTTTGTCATCGCCCATCGGCTTTCGACGATTATCCATGCCGATTGCATTTATGTGCTGGACGGCGGACGAGTCCGCGAGTGCGGCACTCATGAAGAGCTTTTGACGGCGGGCGGCTTGTACGCCAGCCTTTATCAGATACAGTACGGAAAAGCGTAGAGGAGAGACGTAATGCAGTTTTTATACAATATTGCGGCCATCATCGTGGTGCTGCTCATCATTCCGGTATTCTTGGTGCGCGCTATCCGCGAACGCGGGTTCATCGAACGAATCCGGCAGAGTCTCGGGTTTCTGCCCGAGGCCGAGATGGAAAAAGTCGCGAAGAAAAACTGTATCTGGGTGCATGCGGCTTCGGTCGGCGAGATTGTCGCGGCAAGCCCGCTGATCAAGGAGTTCCGCAAGGAGTTCCCGCGCAGCCCGATTCTCGTTTCGGTGGTCACGACCAGCGGCTATGAGATGGCGAACCGCATTATCAAGGACGCGGACAGTATCATTTATTTCCCGTTGGATTTGCCGTTCCTGGCGGCGAGCGTCGTGCGCCGGGTTACGCCGCGCGTGTTCATGCCGGTGGAGACGGAGCTTTGGCCGAATTTCCTGCGGGAATGCCGTCGTATGCGCATCCCGGTCATGATGATCAACGGTCGTATCAGCGACAAGAGCGTCAAGCGGTATCATTATCTGTACAGCCTGAAAGATGAAATGATCGGCACGATACAGAAATTCGCGATGCAGTCGCCGATCGACGCCGAATATATTATCCGGCTTGGTGCGGATCCGAATCTCGTCATCGTCACCGGCAATACGAAATACGATCAGACCTACACCGACGTCGGTGCCGATGAAAAGGCGCAGCTTTTGGACGAGATGGGGCTGACGGAGAACGACGGCATTTTTCTCGCGGGCTCGACGCACCGCGGAGAGGAAGATTATGTGCTGCACGCGTTTCGTGCCATTCGCGAGAAACAGCCGAACGCGAAGCTGGTCATCGCGCCCCGCGAGCTGTTGCGGACGCGCGAGGTCATTATGATATGCCGCCGTGCCGGATTTTCCGTGGCGCGGCGCACGGAGCTTCTTGAAAAGCCCTCCGCTGGGCACGATATTGTCGTGCTTGATACGATCGGCGAGCTCGGCAAAGTGTACAGCATCGGCGATGTCATTTACGTCGGCGGCAGCCTTATCGCCCACGGCGGTCATAATATCCTTGAGCCGGCAGCTCACGGCAAGGCCATCATTGTCGGCTACAACATGGTCAACTTCAAGGAGATCCATTCGCTCTTTACGAAGCGGAACGCCGTTGTTACCGTACAGGACCAAGACGAGCTCCGGTCGGCGGCGATGCGGCTCTTTGCGGACGCGGAGGAACGCGGGCGCATGGAACGCGAGACGCTGGCTATCATCAACGAAAACAAAGGCGCGGCGCGGCGCAGCGCGGTGCTTCTCCACGAGCTCTTGGAGAGTGTGGAGCAGAACCGATTGGCCAGTGGCCAGATCAAGTCCACGGACAAGGTCGAAAACTTCCAGACGTTTTTCTATCAGCTCATTCACAGCGACGACGCACACGGAGTCGTGGTGCAGCTTTTCCTTGCGGTGCTGTACACGTTCTCGCTCATTTACGGCGGGCTTGTCAATCTCAGGCTTGCGGGCTACAAGATTGGCGTGTTCCGTCGAAAAAAGCTCGACTGCTATGTTATCAGTCTTGGAAACATCACGGTGGGCGGCACGGGCAAGACGCCGACGGCCCAGCGCCTCGCAAAGGAAATCCAGAGCCTCGGTTATCGCGTAGTCATCCTGAACCGTGGCTACCGCGCGAAATGGAAAGGCGACGTGGGCGTGGTGTCCGACGGCCAGATACTGCACATGAACGCGACAGAGGCAGGCGACGAGGCGTTCATGCTCGCGAAGCATTTGCCGGGGGTGCCGGTACTGATCGGTCCGGAACGCTATCAGACGGGCAGTTACGCCATCGAGCATTTCGGCGCCGAAGTCGCGATTCTCGACGACGGCTATCAGCACTGGATGCTGGAACGCGATATGGAAATCCTGCTCATCGACGCCGTGAATGTGTTCGGCAACGGTCATATCCTGCCGCGCGGCACACTGCGTGAGCCGATTTCCCATATCGACCGCGCCGATGTCTGCCTGCTGACGAAGGTGGATCAGGCGACGGACGCTTCACGCGAGTACATTCACCATATCATTCAGGAAGAGAACGGGCGTGCACTCGTGGTGGAGAGCGTGCACCAGCCGAAAGGATTTGTCCGTTTTGAGGAATGGGCGGGCAATATCGCCAGTCCCGGCGTCGATGTCGCCGAAATGCGCGGCAAGCGCGTCATGGCGGTTTCCGCTATCGGCAATCCGGCATCCTTTGAGCAGACGCTTTCCCATATCGGCGCGATTGTTATTGAAAGTTTGCGCTTCCCGGACCATCACGACTATACGGTGCAGGAAATGCTCGACGTGGCGGCGCAAGCGCTGCTTTTGGACGCCGAGGCCATCGTCATTACGGAAAAGGATGCCGTCAAAGTGCCGGCGGAGCTCTTGCGCGAGCGTGCGGACTTCAAGATTCCGATTTACGTTGTCAGCGTCGAGGTTACGTTCCGCGACGGCGAAGAGAAATTTATCCGTCTTATGAAGGACAGCCTAAAAGAAAAGCTGTATAAATAATTCATAACCCATAGAAGGGAATGAGAGGAACGGCATGAAAATACTCTGCGTGATACCGGCGCGGTACGCGTCGACACGGCTGCCGGGAAAACCGCTGAAGGATATTGCGGGAAAGCCGATGATCTGCCGCGTATATGACCGGGCGGTTCAAGCGAAGATACTGTCGGGGGTTGTGGTTGCGACGGACGACGAACGGATTTTGGAGGCCGTGGAAGCACATGGCGGGCGCGCAATGATGACGGCGGCAGATCATCCGACGGGTACCGATCGCCTCGCGGAAGTGGCTGCGGCGCATCCTGACGTCGATTTGATTATCAATGTGCAGGGCGACGAGCCGCTGATAGAGCCGTCGTTGATCGACGAACTGGGACGCGCCTTTGAGGACGACGCCGAGCTCAAAATGGCGACGGTGGCCACGCCGATGACGGAGGAGGCGGAGCAAAAAAATCCGAACAACGTTAAGGTCGTCATGGATGTGAACGGCTACGCGCTGTACTTTTCCCGGTCGTTGATTCCCTATCCGCGAAATGATGCGGGAACACCCGTATACAAGCACATTGGTATTTACGCGTATCGGCGGGAGTTTCTGTTGGAATATGCAAAGATGAAACCGACGCCGCTGGAGCGGTCGGAGTCACTGGAGCAGCTTCGGGCTCTCGAAAACGGCTACAGAATTAAATGTATCGTGACAAACGCCCGGTTTGTCGGCGTCGATACGCCGGAGGATTTGGCGAAGGTCAATGAGATTTATCAGGCGATGAAAAAAGAGGAGGCGGCGAAATCATGAACACGGTCAAAATCAGGGATTTTGAGATCGGTGCGGGCAATCCGCTGGTACTGCTCGCGGGACCTTGTGTGCTGGAGGGGATGGAGCGGTCACTATACATCGGAAGGGAAATCAAGGCCATCACCCAGCGGCTTGGCATTCCCTATGTTTTCAAGGCGTCCTTTGACAAGGCGAATCGGTCCTCCTTTAACAGCTTTCGTGGTCCGGGACTCGAAAAAGGCCTCCAGATGCTTGCCCAGATCAAAAAAGAGCTGGATGTACCCGTGATTACCGACATCCATACCGAGGCACAGGCGAAGCCTGCCGCCGAGGTCGTCGATATTTTGCAGATTCCGGCGTTCCTTTGCCGCCAGACTGACCTCGTCTATCAGGCGGCGCTGACGGGGAAGCCTGTTAACGTGAAAAAAGGTCAGTTCCTTTCGCCGAAGGACATGCGGAACGTGGTGGACAAGATTCTCGAAGGCGGCAATTCTAACATCATGCTGACCGAGCGCGGCGCTTCTTTCGGGTACAACAATCTCGTCGTCGATATGCGTTCGTTCCCGATTATGCGTTCGTTCGGTTATCCGGTGGTGTTTGATGCAACCCACAGCGTGCAGATTCCGGGTGGCCTCGGCACGGCGTCGTCGGGCAACCGCGAGTATGTCGAATATTTGACCCGCGCGGCGGTCGGCGCAGGTGTCGATGCGCTTTTCATGGAGGTTCACGACAATCCGGAGGAGGCGCTTTCCGACGGACCGAACATGGTTTATCTCGATAAGCTGGAAGACCTTTTGAAAGATGCGCTTTCCATCTACAATATCGTGAAAAAACATTTGCATTGAGGTCAGATTGATGATTAAGGAAAAAGCGAAAGAGACTCTCCAGATTGAGACGGATGCTCTGCAAAAGCTTACGGCGCGTATCGACGATGAATTTGAAGCGGCGGCGCGGGCGATTCTCGGTTGCAAAGGCCGGGTAATTGTCAGCGGCATCGGCAAGAGCGGTCACGTCGGGCAGAAAATCGCGGCGAGTCTCGCGTCCACCGGTACGCCGTCGTTCTTCATGCATCCGGCGGAAGCGTTTCACGGCGACCTTGGCATGGTGACGCAGAACGATATTGTGTTGGCGATTTCCAACAGCGGCGAGACGAACGAGATGATCAACATTTTGCCGGTTATCCGCCGTATCGGGGCAAAAATCATCGCGCTCTGTGGGCGGCGGGATTCGACTCTCGGGAAAAACGCCGACTTTTTCATCGACGCAGGCGTAGAAAAAGAAGCCTGCCCCTTGGGACTCGCGCCAACAGCCAGCACCACGGCGGCCTTGGCAATGGGAGACGCCTTGGCGATGGCGTTGCTTGCGGCACGGAACTTTACCGAGCAGGATTTCGCGGTGTTCCATCCGGGCGGCTCATTGGGACGCAAGCTGCTCCTGACCGTCGAGAACGTCATGCGCAGCGGCGAGGATAATCCGATTATTAAGGCGGGCCGCACGGCAAAGGAAGCACTGTTCATCATGACATCCACGGGACTTGGCGCAACCTCTGTGGTGAATGCCGACGGAAAGTTCATCGGCCTTGTGACCGACGGCGACGTGCGCCGCTGTCTCGCGAAGGGACCGGAGTTCCTCAACGAACCGGTCGAGCATTTTATGACGAAGAATCCGGAAACGATTGCGAAGGACAAGTTGGCGGCGTCGGCGCTTTCGCTGATGGAAAAGCATCAGCCGCGGCCAATTACCGTATTGCCGGTGGTGGACGAACAGGGAATGCCGCTTGGCATCGTCCATTTGACGGATCTCTTGCGTCAAGGAGTGGTTTGAGATGGCGGAGCAGCCGACAATCGAGGAGCGTATGAAGCGGATTCGCCTGCTCGTGTTAGATGTCGATGGCGTTCTGACTGACGGCGGCATTTATATTGGGCCGGACGGTGAGACGATGAAAAGGTTCGATATCAAGGACGGTATGGGCATTACGCTTTGGCACCGGGCGGGTGGACTGACGGCAATCCTGACCGGCCGTTCGTCGCGGATTGTCGAGAATCGCGCGAAGGAGCTTCATATTTCCGTTGTGCGGCAAGGTTGCGCGGACAAGCGGGTCGCCTATGAGGAACTGAAAGCGGAATTGAAAATCTCGGACAATGAGATTGCCTATATCGGTGACGATATTATCGACCTGCCTGTGATGAATGAAGTCGGGCTTTCGATTGCCGTTGCGGATGCCGTGCCGGAGGTGCACGATGCGGCGCGCATAGTGACGAAGCATGCGGGCGGGCACGGTGCGGTGCGTGAGGCCATCGAACACATCCTGCGCGCGCAGAATCGCTTCGAGGGAGCGGCGGCACCCTATCTTTTTTCCTGAAACAAGGGGATTTCTTGCATGATTTACCATACATTGATGTTGCTTTCCCGTATTGTTTGTCTCCTGCCCCATTCCTTTCTATTGACATTGGGCAAGGGAATGGGTATCCTGTATTACAAGTTCATCAAAAAGCAACGGGAACGCGCCGTACAGCAAATGATGCGCGGACTGTCCATTTCAGAGACCGAGGCGCGGAAAACGGTGCGGGATTCGTTTATCAATCTTGGGCGCAACATATTGGAAATTTTATATATGCCGAATCTCAACCGGGACAATATTTACGATTACATCTCGTTTGAGAACCGGGAGTATATCGAGTCCGCGGTGGCGGAGGGAAAAGGCGTCGTGATTTTCACAGCGCATATCGGTACATGGGAATGGCTTTCCGCGGCATTTCTCCTGACGGGCATCCCTGCGACGGCCATTGCGAAGAAGCAGCCGAATGAGCAGTATACGCGGGTCATTGACGATCTCCGGGCGACAATCGGCATGGAGGTTTTTTCCCGGGGTACCAGCGAGCTTTTCGCGGCGGCACGGGCATTGAAGGCGGGCAAGCTTTTGGGGTTCCTAGCCGACCAGGACGCGGGGCCGGGCGGCGCGTTTATTGAGTTTTTGGGGAAGACGGCTTCGTCGCCGCTGGGGCCTGCAGTATTTGCAAAAAAATTTGGCGCGCCGGTGGTGCCGGCGTTTATCCTTCGTCAATCCGACGGCAAGCATAAAGTTTGGCTCGGTGAGCCGATGCATTACGAGGATCATGGCGATACAGACGCGGATTTGTATAATCTCACGGTGAAAACGACGCGGATCTTGGAGCGCATCATCCGGGAGAATCCAACGCAGTGGCTGTGGTTCCAGCATCGTTGGAACACGCCGCCGGAACAGCAGCACGTTAAGCATCATACGGTCAAATCGTTGGAGGAATAGCAAAATGGAGCGTAAAAAGGCCGTCATATTGGGGTCGGTTGTCGCGGCGTTTGTCGCCCTGACCGCATGGGCGGCGCTTTCCGTTCCCGATTCGCCGCCAGTAAAGAATGACGCGGCGAAAAGTCGGGAAATGGAATATGGGGAAAACACGATTCGCGAGGAAGTCGGGGGCAAGCTGGTTTGGGAACTGAAAACTTCTTCGTCCCGAATTGACGTGAAAACGCAGGCGACGGTTTTCACAGACGCGAAAGGTAAATATTTTTTCGCGGACGGCAAGGAAATGACGTTGACTGCCCCGTTGGGCAGCTACGACAGCAAGACGAAAAATATCAAACTTGAGGGTGGCGTTACGGTTGCCGTTTCGGACGGCTCGAAGCTGACCAGCAAGGAACTGGAATGGGAGGCAAACGCGGATCGGCTCGTGGCCACAGGGGACGCAATCGTTTCCCAGCCGGGCGCCAGCTTGAAAGCGGATCGCATCGAGGGCTGGAACCAATTCCAAGAATTTCGAGCGACAGGCCATGCACATTTTGTCAAAGAGGACGACAAAGAAGGAGCGAAAGCAAAATGAGGAAGTTCAAAGCGGTTCCTGGGTGGGCGGCGACCTTGACGGCGGCGTGCCTGTTCACTTCGGCTATTGCGTTTGCGGCGCCCGATACCGAAAAAAAGGGGCCCATCTCGGAGCTGAATGCGGATTCAGTGGAATACAACATGAAGACCGGGCAGATGGCGGCCAAAGGAAACGTCGTCGTCCATTATGACGGCGGCGTGGTGACGGGGGATTTCGCAACATACAATACGAAGACTTACACAGGAGAGATGACCGGCGGCGTCGTTGCTGATAAGGGGGACACACATTTGGATTGCGACCGGGTGGAGGTCCAGTCGCAGACGAAAATAGTCGCAATCGGCAATGTGCATGGCCGTCAAAAAGATAAGCGCGTAGAGGGACCCGTTGTTGAGTATGACAGCGGCGAGGAATATGCCCGCTTGCCGCAGGGCGGAATGCTCGCTACGGCGGACGGCACATTTACCGCCGATTATATGGAAGGCTGGATGAAGACGGAACGCGCCAAGGCTGTGGGCAACGCCCATGTCGTCAGCCCGCCGAAAGATTTTGAGGGCGGCGGCGACGAAGCGGAATATTTTGGGAAAGAAAGCGGAAAGCTCGTATTGACGGGAAACGCATGGGCGATACAGGGAAATCATACGCTGAAAAGCGGTCGCCTGACGGTGTATTTGAGCGAGCGGGATAAAGCGGAAACGGTGGCAGATGAAAGCGGACAGCAGGAAGAATAATAGCCAAAGACCGAAGACGGCGGTCTCTTTGGATGAACAGAAAAAAACGCCCGTGAAGAAGAGCGAGGGCTTTGAAAGCGCAAGTGCTTTTGCCGCGGAGCGTGCCTTTTCACAACGACCGCCCGACGGCGAAAAGATGACCATCGAGGTCAGAAATCTCGTCAAGACTTTCAAGAAGAGAAACGTTGTGAACGGCGTCTCCCTATCCATGAGAACGGGAGAAATTGTCGGACTGCTTGGGCCGAACGGCGCTGGCAAAACGACAACGTTTTATATGATTATTGGCCTTGAGCATCCGAACGCCGGGGAGGTTTTCATCGGCGACAGAGAAGTCAGCGGCCTTCCAATGCATCAGCGTGCGGCGATGGGCATCAGCTATCTCGCACAGGAAGCGTCGATTTTCCGGCGGTTGACCGTCGAGGAAAATCTAATGGCGATTCTGGAAGCGACGACGCTTTCCGCGGCGGAGCGTAAGGAACGCATGGAGGCGCTTTTAGAAGAATTTCACATTGGACATGTCAGGGAGCGGCGCGGTACGGAGCTTTCCGGCGGCGAGCGCAGACGTGTTGAAATCGCGCGCTGCTTGGCCATCGAACCGAAGTTTATCCTGCTCGACGAGCCTTTTGCGGGCGTCGACCCGATTGCTGTCGCGGACATTCAGGGCATCATTTCGTACCTTTGTCAGCGGGGAATCGGTATTTTGATTACCGACCACAATGTGCGCGAGACGCTGAATATTGTTGAGCGCGCTTATATCATGAACAACGGCGAGATCTTGATTGAAGGCGACCGGGAGACGGTGGCGAACGACCCGATGGCGAAAAAGTTTTATCTGGGTGATAATTTCACCCTGTAGGAGAGTAATAAAAGTTTATGCGTATTCGTATTTTGGATCGTTATATTTTTCAGGAAGTGGCAATGACCTTCCTGTTCAGTATATGCGCGTTCACGGCAGTGTTTGTCGGGTCGGGGACGCTGTTCCGCATTGCGGAGTACATTACGGAATATGGCGCTTCTTTTGCGGCCGTGGCGAAGATTTTTATCTTGAGCCTGCCGGGCGTCATCGTTTGGACGTTTCCGATGTCTATGCTGTTGGCGACGCTTCTGGCGTTTGGGCGTCTTTCGGGCGGCAGCGAGATTACCGCGATGCAGTCCTGCGGCATCAGTTTCCGACGGCTTTGCGTGCCGGGATTGATTCTCGGCTTTGTCATGAGCCTTTTTTCCGTGTGGTTCAACGAGTATATCGTGCCGTGGTCGAACAGCGCCTACGAGCGTGTGCTTAATTATGAAATCAGGGGAAACACCGCGCCGAAGACGCAGGACCATATTATTATCAAGGACATCAAGTCGGGATTGATCGAGCGTCTGATTTACGCGCGCCGCTTCAACGGCGAGACGCAGCAGATGGAAGGCATTACGATGCAGCTTTTCGAGAAGGGAAAGGTCACCCATGTCGAGAACGCCGCTTATGCCGAATGGAAAGGCGACCGATGGGTGATGCACCAAGGCGTCGTTTACGACATCGCCAAAGAGGAAAGCATGGAGCAGGCGTCACGCCATACGATGCATTTTGATACGCAATCCCTTCCGGTAGAACAGGGGCCGAGGGAAATCGTGAACTCGCAGAAAAAGCCGGAAGCAATGACCATCCGGGAACTCAAAGAACAAATCAAGATTTTGTCTTCCCAATATGTCAATACGAGTAAGCTGGAAATGGAGATGTATCAGCGGTTTACAATTCCGTTCGCGAGCTTCGTGTTCGCTATCATTGGGATGCCGCTGGGACTTCAGCCGAATCGTTCCGGTTCGTCGCGAGGATTTGCGGTCAGCCTTATCGTAATATTCTTCTATTACGTCCTGATGGTGTTGACGGGCGCGATTGGGCAAAACGGGACGTTGCCGCTGTGGTTCGCTTTGTGGTTGCCGAACATCATCTGTTTCTTTGCGGGGCTGTTCTTTATTCGGCAAGCTTCGCGTTAGGGCAGTTTGCTTTTACAGTAAAAATTCGTGGATTTGAATTCCCATTGCTTCCGATAAACGAAAGAAGGCGTGCAGGGACTTATGTATGGAATCGTTTTGATAGCGGCGCTTATTGTGACGGGCGGTGCGATTGCGGTCATCGGTGACCGCGTCGGCTCGCGGGTCGGGAAAAAGAAGCTCTCCCTGTTTGGGCTTCGACCGCGCCATACCTCGGTGATTGTCACCATCGTGACGGGCGTCTTGATTACGACCCTGACCTTTGCGGTACTTGCGGCAGCGTCGGAAAACGTGCGCGTGGCGCTTTTCGGTATGGAAAAGCTCAACGCGGAAATGCGTGAGACGCAGACGAAACTGGACGAGGCGGGGCAAAAGCTTGCCGTCGCGGATAAAAAACAGCAAGAAGCGGGCGCGGCGCTGAAGAAATCCCAGAGCGAAGTCGATGCGCTGCAAAAGGAACAAGCAGTGTTGGAAGCGCGGGCGCAGGAACTGGCGGAAGGAAACAGCCGTCTGGAGGCGACGACGCAGGAACTTACGGCGCAAAAGGAAGAATTGTCGGCGCAAAATGGTGTGCTGGCGGCGGAGAATCAAGACCTGGAGCAAAGAAGTGAGGCGCTCCGTGAAGGCTTGATTATCATGCGGGAAGGCGACATCGTGTTCCGGGCGGGCGAGGTGCTTGCCAGCGGCGTCGTCCGCAGCAACCGCACGACGGATGAGATACGGGCGGATCTCGGCGCGCTGCTTCAGCTCGCGAATGCGGGCGCGGCGGAGCGTCTGGGCGGTGACAAGGAATACAGTTACGTTTGGGTCTACACACCGGACTATGACGCGGCGGCGGAGCGGATTGCCGAAGGCGGCGAGGATATGGTCGTCCGTATCGTAGCGGCGGGTAATCTTGTGCGGGGCGAACCGGTGCGCACGGCGCTCCAGCTTTTTGTGAACCACACGGTTTATCGGGAAGGCGAATTCATTCTCGCCCGGTCATTTATGTTTACGAGCGGCCAACCGGGAGAGGCGGAGACGATTGTCATGCGTTTCCTGCAGGAAATCAACGCCGTGGCAACGGAAAAAGGTATTTTGCCCGATCCCATCCGCGGCAGTGTCGGTGTTATGGGAAGCGCACAGTTTTATGAGACGGTCAACGCGGTTGCGGCGTTGCAGGGAGCGGGCACGATCAGCGCGTATGCACGGGAGGAAACGGATTCCATCGGGCCGCTTCGCTTGCATTTGAAGGTGGAAGCTACGGGATCGGCAGAGTGACGGCAGGGAGAGTATGTTATGGTAGTCGCGGCGATTGATCCGGGACGTGAGAAATGTGGCTTGGCGGTGGTCGATGAAGATGGGCGCGTCTTGGAACAAGCGGTGGTCGCTACGGTTTGGCTGGAAGATGAATTGACGGAGCGCGTGCAAAAATTCCGGCCGGAACGGATACTGCTGGGAAATGGTACGACGAGCCGCACTGCGGAAGAGGATATCCGAACGGCGTTTCCGGATATTCCCGTGGAAATCGTAGATGAATATCGGACTACTGACGACGCGAAAATTGCCTATTGGAAGGCGAATCCGCCGACGGGGTGGAGGCGCTTTTTTCCGACGAGTATGCAGGTGCCGCCGGTGCCGGTGGACGATTTTGTCGCGGTGATCTTGGCGCAGCGGTATTTGATCAATCGGGGATGAAGTTGTATTGCAAGGCGGCAGGGGAAAGGTTGCCGCCTTTTTTGCAGGTTGGCGGCAGGCGGGAGGAATAGAAAGATGGGCAAGGAAAATACGCAGACAAGGCCGGATTGGACGGAATATTTTCTGGAGATAGCGAAAGCTGTCGGGCGCCGTTCGACGTGTCTTCGTCGGCGGTACGGCGCGATTATCGTCAAGGACAAGATCATCATCAGCACCGGTTATAACGGTGCGCCTCGCGGCGAGGCAAACTGTATCGACACCGGCGTTTGCGAGCGGGAGCGTCTGCATGTGCCGAAGGGACAGAATTATGAGCTTTGCGTGGCGGTCCATGCCGAGCAGAATGCGATTATCAATGCCGATCCGGTCAAGATGCAGGGCGCGACAATTTACATCGAGGGCTACAACAGTGACGGCAGCCTCGCTTCCGGAAAGCCCTGCCTTTTATGCCGGCGGATGCTCAGGAATGCGATGATCGCCGAGGCCGTCTATCGCGAGCCGGATGGGAAAATTGTGCATATCGCACCGATGGATATAATGGATTGATATTCATCTCAGACCAAAATTTTAAGTAAATTAAAATTTTGAACTGAGATACGCCTGCGTTGCAGGGTACATGTACGCCTGCGGTGCACATGGCGTTCCATAAACCTCCGTAAGAAATAGATTTCTAACGGAGGTTAGGCCTTGTTTAATAAATCGTTTGCACGTCCTGACGGCTCTTTTTCCGTCTCTCAGCGTCAGCCAAAACTCGACGTAGCGATGCTACGCCTTCGCTTTGGCTTCCTTAATAGACGAAAAAATCTCTCGCCAGTACGCACAGTCTCATTTATTAAACAAGGCTTGGTATGACGGGGAAAAAAGCCGCGATTTGTCATGGAAACATTGACAAATCGCGGCTTTCGCTTTAGAATTTGAATAGCTATGCGTATGAAACCAATAAGAAAGGAGGAGTTCAGCGATGAGGCAGCGCCCTTGGAAATTCGTGGCGGGCGGCGTCGCGGGACTTTTTCTTTTTGTCGGGCTGGCACTTTGGCTTTTGACCGGAACGCAGCGCTTCATGACGAGCATGGGGCAAATGGCGAGCGAGGAAGGCTCGCGGTTGCTCGGCACGCGTGTCGAGGTCGGCGAAGTGCGCGTGGATTCGCCGTGGGCTTTGACTGTGCGTGATATTGCGCTTTATGACAAACGGGATGAATTTCTTTTGAAGGCTGAATCGGCAACGGTGCGGTTCAGTCTTTTTGGTATGCTTGCAGGGAAACCGGTAAAGGCGATTGAGGATGTGCTGGTGCGCCGACCCGAGGCGCGGCTTGAAAAACGGGCGGACGGACATTGGAATTATGAGGACTTGGTGGACGAGGACAGCGAGCCAAGCGGTTTTGCCGGTGTGGTGCGGGGCGAATATGCGACGCTCGATGTTTCGTTGGATGGGAAAGAACTGCGCTTTTCCGACATCAACGGCAGCGCCGATTTCGCGGACGAGAAGGCGACTCGTATCGCAGGAAAGGCGCGCAAGGACGCCGCGTCCTTTTCCGTCGAGGGCGTCGTGGGTGCGGAGAACGCAAAGCTTTCCGTCGAGGCCGACGATGTACGGATTGAGGATTATCTGGCGTGGGTGCCGGAAGGGATATTGCCGAAAGACGTGGAAATTCGCGGCGGCCATGTCGAGACGCTGACGGCGGAACTAGACAAAAAGGGAGAAACGGTTTCCTGCCAAGGCCACGCGGAGCTGTCCGAGGGCAGGGTACGCGTGCTGGAGACGGAGATACGGGATATTGCAGGCATTGCGGACTTCACGGAGAAGGAAATGCGGCTCGCGGCGTCGGCGGAAGCCGAAGGGCAGCGGGCGAACGTCCATGGGCGCGTGGCTTTTTCGGGCGAAGCGCCGGAACTTTATTTGACCGCGCAGTCGGAAGGATTCGACCCCGGGAAGGTCATGACGGATATTCCGTTCCAGGGGCCGGTGGCGTTTACGGCGCAAATCGGCGGGACGACGGCTTCGCCGTCGGTTACCGGCGTGTTCCGGGCGGATCGGGGGACGCTTGCGGGGTACGAATTTACGAATGCGAAGGCGCGGGCATCTTTTGCGGACGGCCGGATTACGGTGCCGTCGCTCTCGACGGATATGTTCGGGGGCCACGTGGACGCAGAGGGCGAGTTTGACGCTTCGACGATGCGTTTTGACGGCCATGCGAAGGTGGAGAATGTTGACGTTGCGGGTTTGGAAGACGTTTTGCCGGAGGTTTCCGGGCACGCGTCGGCGGATCTCGGTTTTGCCGGGGACGCCAATGCGCTGGAGCAGGTTTCCGTCTATGGGAGCGTATTCGCGCGGGACGCTTCATGTCTTGACATTGGCGTTCCCGAGCTTTCCGCGTCTTTCTATCATGACGCGGAGAAAACGCAGATCGATTATTTGAGCGTGCATTTGGAAAGCGGCGGAGAAGTCGGCGTCGAAGGGCAAATTTTGGGCCTCGAAACGCTGGATTTGGCATTTTTCGCGACGCATGTCGATTTAAGCCTGCTTTCGCGGATCGATCCGGTTTTGGATATGGCGGGCTTTGGCGACGCCAACGGAACGGTGCGCGGTTCTGTGGACAATCCTGCCGTGGCGGCGGAGTTCTCGGCAATCCACGGCCATTTGTTCCAGCAGCCGTACCATACCTTGCATGGAAAAGCCAGCGGAAGCCTCGACGGCGTGCGGATTGACTCGTTCTCGATGGAGAACGGCGGTCATGTGACGTGGCTTGTGAAGGGTGTCGTCGGCCTGACCGGCGAGCGCCGCGTCAATCTCCAGATTGATACGGTCGGCGCGCGCTTGGAGGATTTTGCCGCTCTGGTGGCGCCGGATCAGCCGATCACTGGCGACATCGACAATATCATCACGGTCACGGGCACGCTGGACAATCCGTCGGTGGTCGGCTAT
>CACYUQ010000036.1 GCA_902777615.1 uncultured Selenomonadaceae bacterium | reverse complement strand
AAGCCGATATTCTCATAGGGCATCCGGGCCAGCGCCTCCACGCTCTCCTCCAGCGACACGCCGCCCTCCCGGTAGCGCTCCAATAGCGCGCGGATTTCCACCTTGTCCATTGCTCGCATCCCCCTTGCAAAAAAGCCCCTCCCAGATTTTGGAAAGGGCTTTTACTATGTCACGCTTCCGGGACGTCCACCGGCGCAAGCGGCTGCGGCTCCGTCGGCGGCTCCGGCTCCACGGGCATCTTTTGCAGCTCGTCACGCGCCTGCTTCAAAACTTCCAGCGCGTTCCCGACGTTCACAATCAAATGGTCGAAGACCTGATTCGCGTAGCTGTTCGCGTTCACGCGAAGCTGGCGCGCCTGCAAATACGACTGCTCAAGCAGTTCCTTCTGCTGCGCCGTCGCCTGCTCCATCATCAGCTGCGCCTTCTCGCGAGACTCCTGGACGATCTGGCTCTCATTGACCATCCGCTCAGCGTTTTCCCGCGCACGCTCCATCATTTGCTCCGCTTCGATGCGCGCTTCGTTCAAGATGTCATCCTTGCTGTTCAGGATCTCATGTGCGTTGTCCAACTCCTTCGGCAGCTCCTGCCGGAGATTGTCAATCAGGCGCACGAGCTCCGACTCGTTGATCATGACGGTATTCGTCAGCGGCACCCGGGTCGCGTCAACGACAAGATTTTCGACTTCATCCAAAATGTTGCTTACTGACATCTCTCATCCTGCTTTCTTGACTTATTCATCGTTTTTCAAAAGATTTATTCTCAAGCCTTGTCCGCTTTCATCTTGCGGGCGATGGCTTCCTCCACGCACTGCGGCACTAGGCCGTGAATATCTCCACCGAACACCGCCAATTCCCGGATGCCCGACGAACTGACGAAATAAAATTCCTGCCCGGTCAGAATAAAGACCGTCTCAATATCAGGCGCGATGTGCTTGAGCATCTGCGCCTGCTGCAGCTCGTACTCAAAATCCGTCACGGACCGCAGGCCGCGCACGATGACGCTGGCACCCGTCTCGCGCATATAGTCCGGCAAAAGGCCGGAAAAAGAGTGGACCGAAAGATTCGGGATATGCCCCGTCGATTCGCGAATCAGGCGCACGCGCTCGTCCACGCCGAAAAACGGATCCTTGCGGATATTGTGGAACACGCCGACGATAATCTCGTCAAACATGCGGCTCGCACGCTCGAATACGTCGATATGTCCCATCGTCACCGGGTCGAAACTGCCGGAGCAGACCGCCTTTCTCATTCCATTTCCTCCTGCTCCGAAGTTTTTGTTGTAAAGAAACATATTCGCGTCGTATGGCCGTAGCGCTCTTCCCGCGCCAGCGAAAGCCGCATCAGCGTCGGAAGCTCCCGCTCATCCTCGCCGCACTCCACGACGACCAGCGCGCCCTCTGAAAGAAGCGGCGACGCATCGAGAGTGGTCAATGCGCGCTCCCATAGCCCTTTATGATACGGCGGATCGCAAAACACGAGATCAAACGTCTCGCCTTCAGATGACAGCCGCGACAGCGCCGCGAAAACGTCGCCGCGCATCACTTGCGCCAATCCCGCAAGCTTGGTATGCTCCGCGTTGTCCCGCACGATATCGGCCGTCGCCCGGTCCACAAAGACCGCAAACGCCGCGCCCCGCGACAACGCTTCCAGCCCGAGGCTGCCCGTTCCAGCGAAAAGGTCGAGCACCCGGCGACCGACCACTCGCCCGCCGAGGATGCTGAACAGCGATTCCTTGACCCGGTCCGACGTCGGCCTCGTCAAAAGCCCCTTCGGCGTCTTCAGCCGAGCGCCCCGCGCCATACCGGTAATAATCCGCATCACGAGCCCCCTGTTCAAACTTCGTTTATTGTACCATATTTTTTCCCGTTCGTGAATAAAAAATTTGTCCAAATAGAAACCGCCGACGTTTTCGATATATTGCCCTATCTTTTGCTCTCCCCTTGTCAAAATTATATCAGATAACTTTTATCCAAAAACAGCAATCGTCTCTTTCTGTCAAAGAAGCGATCCCAACCTTCCCGCGCCATGATTTTTTTGTAGTAAGAAAAACAAGAAATCAATTTTCTTGATTTTCCGATTTTCTTATCGCAGAATTTTGCCGAACCTCACGGGCCACGAAAAAAGCCGCCGCGCGTTTTCCGCACGACAGCTTTTCTCTCATTTTTATTCGCCTTGCACCGCTTTTTCCAAATCCCCGTAGGTCGCTTTCAAATGATCCCAAATCACGTCGATGATGACCGCGACATCCTCCGGGTCAAAGCTTTCCGCGCTCGACGGCAGGCAGGCGTCCAGCACGATGTCCCCCTGATCGGTGTCGTAGTACTTGAAGACCTTGAATCGGCGGTTCATCTCCGTCAGGTAGTCGCGGACCCGCGCGCGGTTCCCGTCGTTCACCGCGTCGGTCATCGTCCAGACGCGCACGATCGTGTAAATCGTATCGTCGAGGAAGACCACCATCGGCAGGAACCAATCCTTCTTCGCCTCAAGGCTCGAACGGAACAACACGAGATGCTCGTCGCTATCCTCGGCCTCGCGCACCTCGAAAACGTTGTCGTCCGGCAGCTTTTGCAGCATCTCCACAAATTTTTCGGCTTTCTGGTTCATAAAAAATCGCTCCTTTTCCTTTTATTCTACCGTGTGCACGCGGATTGCGTTTGTGTTGCCCGTACCGAGCTTGATCCCCGAAGTGATGATGGTACAATCGCCCGTCTTGACAAGCCCCGCCGCTTTCGCCGCTGCCGTCGAGAGCGTCGTCATTTCCTCCGCGTCCTTCCACGGGCAATCGGACGCGACGGTCTGAACGCCCCAGCGGAGATTCAGACGGCGCGCGACTTCCTCCGACGGTGTAAACGCAAGGATGTCCGCTTTGGGCCGGTATTTCGACACCATGCGCGTCGTATAGCCGCTGTCCGTCGGAGTAATAATCAACTTCGCACCGACTTCGTAAGCGAGATGTACCGTCGCGTGGGCGATTGCCTCGGTGGTCTTGTGCCGCTCCACACCCGCACCCTCGATGATTTCACGGTACGAAAGCGCCCTCTCCGTGCGCTCAGCGATGCGCGCCATGGTCTGTACCGCCTCCGCTGGATAGTCGCCGCTGGCAGTTTCGCCGCTGAGCATGATGGCGTCGGTGCCGTCGAGAATCGCGTTCGCCACGTCGCTGACCTCCGCCCGGGTCGGGCGCGGGTTCGCCGTCATCGATTCCAGCATCTGGGTCGCGACGATGACAGGCTTTCCGGCGCGATTGCATTTTGCGATAATTTCCTTTTGGATCAGCGGCACGTCCTCCGCGGGAATCTCGACGCCCAGGTCGCCGCGAGCGACCATCACGCCGTCGGTTTCCGCCAGAATCGCGTCGAAATTTTTGACGCCTTCCAGATTTTCAATCTTGGACAGGATTTCCATCTGACCGCCGTGCTTCGCGATCAGCGCCCGGATCGCGCGCACGTCCTCAGCGCGCTGGATGAACGACGCCGCCACGAAGTCCATGCCCTGCTCGACACCGAAGATGATGTCCTTCTCGTCCTGCTCCGAGATCGGCGGCAGCCCCAGCGCCACCCCGGGCGCGGCGACGCGTTTCCGCGTAGACATTGGCCCGTCGTTTTGCACCGTCGTCACGATGTTCGTTCCCTCGACGGCCTCCACCTTCAGCGCTACGAGCCCGTCCGACAGCAGCAATGTGTCGCCGGGCTTTACCTCCGTGTAGAGTTTCTTGTGATTCACCGAGACGCGAGTCGCATCCCCGGGCGCGTCGTCCGCCGTCAGTACGAAGCGGCTGCCTTTTTTCAACTCGACTTTTCCCTCCGCGAATTCGCCGAGCCGCATTTCCGGTCCCTTCGTATCCAGCAGCAGCGGAATCACCGCCCCCGCCTTTTTCGCCGCCGCCCGCACTTTCGCAATCCTTCCCGCCTGCTCCTCGTGCGTACCATGAGAAAAATTGAACCGCGCACAGTTCATGCCGCCCGCGATCAACGCGTTGAGGACGCCGTCACGGTCCGTCGCCGGTCCCATCGTGCAGATAATCTTCGTCTTTTTCCGCATCCATCCCTGTCCCCTTTCGGATAATTGAAAAATTCTGTCTCCTATTGTACATCATCTTTCGCCCTCTGAAAAGAGAGAGCTTGCCGAACGCAGGAAAAAACGCCGCGAAATCCGTGGAATTTTTTGCTTTTCCTCTTTGCTTTCGCACCCGTTTCAGCTATAATATAAGAAAGAACTTTACGCCATGGATTTTCAGAAGGGAGTCTTACTTATGGCAACTGTCAGCGCAACTGCAAGAAACACAGGGATGATGTATCAGTTCGCGGCAAAATCGCTGAACGGCAGCACGTCGAACCGCTCGATGCAGGGATTGATCGGCGGCATATCCTCGCAAAATTCCGCGTGGTCGAATATTACCAATGCTGCGGGTAACGGTCTGTCCTACGCAACCGCCGTTGCGGCGAACCGCACCTCGCTTTCGGATCTGTTGTCCGAATACGACTCGACGAAGAAAAAATTCACCACGGAGTATAATTCCGCGATGGACGGTCTTGCGAAAGCTACGGACGCGCTGAAAAAAACGGACTTCAACGTCTCCGAGGTCGGCAAGCTGGAAGGCGACGACGCCGAGAAGAAAATCGAGGAGAACACGAAGGCCGCCGTCGGCGCGGTGCAGGACTTCGCGAAAAAGTACAACGAAACGATCTCGTTCTTGAAGGACAACAAGGACGTCTCAAACCGCGTTTCCTCGCTGTCGAATTCATTCAACGACGCCGGATATTTCGCACGGTCGCTGTCGAAAGTCGGCGTCACGGTCAAATCCTCCGGCGAGCTTTCCGTCGACACCGAGAGGCTCACGAAGGCGTTGAAAGAGAACCCGAAAGAAGTCGAAACCATCCTCGGCAAGGACGGCTTCGCCGGACGCACCGCGAACAAGACTGCGAACGCCCAGCGCCAGAGCGACAAAATGTTCCCGTCCGTCTCGTCAATGATGGGCTCCTCCGTCGCCGATACGAAGCGTATGTACTCGGCGAACACGGTGAACCGCTCGATGGGCTACGAAAGCATCGGCTCGCTCCTGAATATGTACTTCTAATACTAATCTTCGGTTAAATACTCTTTGGATTTTTTAACCGAAGATACGCCTGCTTCGCAGGCTACAGCCTCACCGTTGGCGCGGCTGGCGTCTCATAAATCCCCGTAAGAAATTGACATTTCTAACGGGGCTTAGTATATAAAATTGCATACAAAAAGCCTTGGTTTTCGCCAAGGCTTTTCTTTTTTCATATTTTATTTCTGTCAAAACAACGGTTTTTCCGTCAACGTAAATTCGTCCGCCGCCATGACCAGCGAAAACGAACCGAAGCCCGAATCAATGCAGAGCTGAAGCTGACGGCTCCCCAGAGGATGCTTGTTCTTTCCGATGCGCGGCGCTTCCAAATCGAGGTCGAGATCACGCTTTCCGAGGTCTACAACGAAAAGACCGTTGACGACGTTCAGGAACTCCGAAATGCTGTCCTCCGCCATCTCGTCGGCATCATCAATTTCCTCACGGCTATAGCGCTTCGCCATCTCGACAAAGACCTTGTCGCTGGCGTAAATCCCGGAAACAAAACTGATCAAGCCGGAAAGCCGCTGGGAAACAATATGGGACGCGAACATCCCCGAATAATCCGGCTCGCAGAAATTGATAACCGCCGTAGTGTCCATGAAACGCATGAAGGAACGCATGAAAAGCTCGGCAAACTCGGCGTAGGAGTCCATTTCCGCCGCCAGTTCTTCGTTGTCTTCCGCCAGACGGCGGACGGCTTCCTTGATAGGGCTTCCCTCTTGGGCACCGCAAGCCGCCATGTGCTTCCCCAGTTCCACGAAATCCATTTTTCCGCTGTCGAGGAGCGCCTGGGCGAACTTCAACCCATCCAGCGCGCGAACCGCCTGCAGTTTCTCGACCTGCGAAGCGAACAAAACACCTTCCGCCACGGCCAGCTTTGGAAACGCGTCTTTTTCAAACGGAGCCAGCTCGGCGAGCCGGGACGCCGAAACGACGCCCTCCGCCAAAGCAACGACCGCCAGCCCGAGCTCCGTCTCCTCTGCCTTCTGAACGAAGTCCTTCACTTCCTGTGGCTGAAGAACTTCTTCATTCACAAGGTATTGAGCAAAGTACAGATTATTCATTGGCAGCCGCCTTCTTTCGGATGCTGTCCAGCGCTTTTTTGATCTGGATACTCGTATAGGGCTTTTGGATGAAATCAAGCGCGCCCAACTTCAACGTTTCCATCAGCTTTTGCGGCGTTCCGGCAGAAGACAGCATAATGACCGGCAAATCGGGAGACACCTCCTTGAGCACACGAAGCGCCTCAATGCCGCCGACCTCGGGCATGACAATGTCGAGAAAAACGCCGTCCGGCTTTTCCTGCAACGTCTTCATCACTGCTTCTTTTCCGTTTTCCGCTTCCAAGACTTCACAGCCGTACTTTTCCAGCTCGACGCGCAGCTTCTTGCGAAGCAGCTTGGAATCATCCGTCACCAATATCCGCAAAGCTCGACCATTCACTTCCATCGTCTCTTGCATGTTTTCCATTTCGTTGTTCTCTTCCACTGTGGCCCGCCTCCCAGCATCCGTTATAAATAGCTTGATGCTTCGTTTCCCATATTGCACGAGTCTATTATATCATACTTCATGTTGGGTGAAAAGAAAAAGTATTGTCAACTTTCCTGCTTTCGCGATACCTCAATCGCCGTATGCACCACATTATCGATCACATAATCCGTAGCGAGCTTCGCCTTCGGCGGCGTCGCCTTGCCTTGTTTCCCTCCGTCGGCTTGCATCTCCTCTTGGCGACGGATGGCCGCCTCGATTTCCTTTTTCTGCTCCTTTTCGCTGAGCACCGGCCCCGCTCCCGGCTCGATGACAATTTCGTTGTTCGCGTCCACATCGTTCATTTCCTTCAAGCGATCTTTGACCGTCTTGGACGTTTCCTGGCTCTCTGCCGTGACGATGCCCGCCTCCGTCTGCGCCGCCTGCAAGAGCTTTTCCAACGAGACGAGACCGCCGCCGTGTACGTCTAAGTTCATCGTGCCGTCACGCTGCGCCTTCGGTACGGTAAACGGCACTTCCAGTGTCACTTTCTCAGCACGGTACGGCTGCAAGGTTACTTTGAACTTGACCGTCTCACCGGGTTTTGCCTTGAGCTTATCCGGCGTCGCGGAAACGAGGCTTGCGGTAAGCCGTTTCGCTTCCGAAGAGATATTGACCTTGACGTCGTAAACGTCGGACTCGCCCTTGGTATCGCTGGCAATCAACGCCAATGCCTGCGCCAGCTCCGCGAAGGCGATTTGTCCCGTGTCCGCCGCCGCATAAAAAAGATTGGATCGTTCAAAAATGCCGTTTTCCGCCGCGTCGGTACGGATGGAAAAATCTACCTTGACCGTACTCTCACTCATATTGTCCACGGTACGTCCCAGCGCCGCATAAGCGATAGCCTGTGTCAATACAGGCACGAAGGCTTCGTCGTATGCCATGGTCGCCGCGTAGGACGTCGCGCGTTCCAACGTCTTATCCTCTACCGTCAGGCGAATCGGCACCACCGATGGGAACACGCCCACCGTACCGGCAATCCCCGCCGTGCGGTCCTGGCTTATGCGGCCGATGATGTTGCCGGTGTTGACCAGCTTCATGCCGTCGGTCATGCCGTTGACCATCGCGAAAACCGATGCGTCGGTCATGAAATAATTGACGTTGCCGCGATGCAGGAACGGATGGCCAAAGGCCAAAATCCGTCCGTCCTCCTCCACGGCGGTGACTGTCCCCGTCGCCGCAAAGGAAAAATCGCCGTAGGCCAGCGCCGCCCCCACCGGGCTGCCCGGATAAAGCTCCGCCGCGTAGTCCGTCGTATAGCTCGCGCCAGAAAGGCCGCCGAAAGATGTCGCCGTATAGCCCATCGGTTCGAGTTGTTTTTGCAGGAACTTCATGCCCATATCGCCGAAACCGGAAGCATACACCAGAGTTTTTTCCTGCTTTCCCGCCACGGCAGCCGCTTCTTTTTCCTTCGGCTGATCCTGCTTGTCCTTGGCCTCGTCCTTTGCAGGCGAAGCGGCCACCGTCGAATTCGGGGCTTCTCCCGTCGAGGACGATGCGTCCGCGTTCTTCTCGCCGGACGGCCCCTCCTTTGCCGGAGTTTCCTCATTCTTCGGCTTATCTTGCTTTTCCGCTTTAGTCTCATCCTTCGGCGTATTCTTTTTTTCCTCTTTTGCCCCGCTCGTCGACGCGTCCTGTTTTTCTTTCGGGCCGCTCTCCTTTTTCACGTCCGTGCCGCCCGTCTGTCCCAAGGTGAGGATCAAGCCGTCGTCTTGCTTTTTCCCATCCTGTTCCGCCTCAGCCTTTTCTTCCTCCTGCTTCTTCAACGCAACCACTTTCGGGAGGTTTTGGTTTTTCGTATCGGGCATATCCCAAATGGGCAGCATTTCCTCAATCGGCGTAATCAAAAACGTATGCGGGTCCATCTCCTTCACTGTCGCGGAGCCGGCGCCGATCAGCCGCCCGTCAATATAAACAGGGCTGCCGCTCATACCCTGCATCAAACCGCCGTCCGTATCGGCAAAAGCTCCCTCGCTGCGCGCGATGATATAGGGCATGGATTTCCCGTTCTGCATGACGCCGAGAATCGTCACGTCAAAGCTCCGAATATCGCCCGAAGCGTCCACAACGGTATAAAGCTCGCCGGTCATGCCCGCTTGCAACTCCGCCAGCGGCATAATTTCGTCCATTGCCCACGCCTCGGGAGAAAAGCTCCAAAAAGCCGCGCCCGCCGCCATAACGGCCAGCATTCTTTTCATCCGTTTCAACACTTTATGCAATCCGTCCACCCTATTCCTTCTTAATCTTCGCAACAAAATCGCCTTTTTTGACATGGCTACCGACGGAAATTCCCGTCTCCCGCACGACGCCCCGGACGCTCGCCCTGGCCGCCACCGCCTCGCCGCCCGAAAGTGCCGCGACACGCAAGAGCGCGCCGCCTTCCTCGACGCGCACTCCCGGTTCGATTACCCATGTGACCTCGCCGCCGATGGCCGCCCGCTGGACGCCCGATGCATCCTCAAGGAAAAGCACGCCAGACGCCAGTACAGCAAAAACAAGCGCCGCGGCTATTTTCTTTTTCATGCCGCGCCTCCTCATCCGACAGTTCCATTATACGAACCAAACTCCGTCTCCGCAAGAGCCGCGCTCATTTTTTTCTCGGCGGTTTTGACGCCGACGCATTTTTCTTCGGCATGACCGCCAATGCACTGCCAACGCGCCGCTCCGAACCATCGGAAGGCGAATTGACAAGTTTGCCGCCGACCACCATCGCGCTGGAGCCGCCGCCGTCAAAATTTATCGCTTCTTTCGCGCCGTACTTGACGAACAGCTCCGCGAATTCCGTCAGCGTCGCGCCAATACTCGACCACTGCCGTCCGTCCACTACCGCCAAAAGCGCGTGACGGTTCGGCAACACTGCAACGCCCGTCCGCGGCGCGCGTCCCACAGCAATGTCGTCGGGAAACTCTTCCTCCTCCGCAGTCACATTGACCTGCCCGCCCTTGACCAATGTCGGGCCGGCGCCGACAATGACTGGGACGTCCGCGAAATCCGAGCCGAGATCCTCCTCCAGCGTCACCTTGTCCCCGACGCGCACGCGGACGAACGCATCCCGTGCTGCGCCGTGGACAGAAATCACGTAGCCGTCTTCCGGAATCTGCGAATTACCTTGATTGATCTTCACTACCTTACCGCCCTGCACCACAAATTCCCGCCCGAAATTGTTCGTATTTGTGCGCACGTCATAGGCACGATTGTAGATAATGAGCGCATCCGCTCCGCGCTCCGCGTTGACCCCCGAAACGAGTCGCGACGCCTTGCCGATCGTCACTTTGCCGCTATAATAAACCGGCGCGACAAAAGCCGCCCCATTTTTCCGCACGCCGAGAGCGCTGCGGCAAAAATACGTAGTGCCCGCGATGCGCCCGTCCATACGAAGCATCCCGAGAATTTCCCCCGAGGTGGCGAAATAGCTGGCATTCACCGCCGCCGCCGCGTTCACTTCGTCGGACATCCTCGAAACCGTTGTACGCCCGAGCACCTCGCCGTTCGCCAGCACCGGCACGAGATCATACTTCGCGAGATCGACGTCCAACAGATACGCACGGAAACGCCCGCGTCCATCGCGCCGCGTATAAACCGTCTCGACCAGCCCAGGCGCAGGCTCTATTCTCTGCTCATTTTCATACTGCTTTTTAATGTCAATAAAAATCCGGTTCGGATTTTTCAGCGTTTTGACCTCAAATTCCGCCGGTTCCTCAAGGTCGATTGTCACAATGACACTGTTCTTAAGCTTCGTAAAAGAGACGCGGCGGATCGCGTCGCTGGAAATGACAGGTTTGACGCCCGAAGCATCGCCGATGCCGGTCAGCTCCAAAATAATACGCGTGCCGTCTTTTTCCGTCCGCGTCGCGTATTTCGGCAGTGCCGAAACGTCGAACACGATGCGGTCATGTTCCGTCCCCTTGCCGAACCGCACCGAAGTAATCGAAGGCGCGGCGGCGGCAAAGACCGCCGACGACAAAAAGAAAAACAGCGCCAGCGTCAATCCCGCCGCGCGCCGCAATAAACCTTTACTCAAAAACATACCTAGCCTCCCAGAAAAGCCGCGCCCAAAACGCGACAGAATACAAAATATGGGAAAAGTATATCGTTCCTTCCTGTGATTTTCATGGAAACTATCGGCACAAAAAAAGACTCCCGAGTTTCTTCCCGGAAGTCTTTTCGTTCCTTTATTTCCCGACTGTTCCTTTTGCGTTCAGTGTCTGCGCCGTCACCTGATCGATCAAGTTGTCGTACATCATATCCGCGATGCCGACTCCTCCCGATTTCGCCACGTTCTGCATCAGCTCGGTGTCCAGCATCGAATGCCAGATCTTTTCGCCTTGGCTCTTGCCAAACAGCGTGTTATCCGGCACGGTATTCCGCATTTCCTTGAACATGATATCGAGGAACATCGCCTCGAAGCCCTGACACGCCTCACGAAGCTTTTTCGCTTCTTCCTCAGCGGAAATGCCCGAGGCGTCGACGGAAACCTTCGCTTCTTCCAGCGCCTTCTTCGCCCGATCCAGCGCGTCCTGAAACCGCACCGCATCCGCCTGTGCCTGCGACGTCTCGCGCGTCATGTTCGGCATCCCCCACGTCGTTTGATTGCGAACTGAATCCATGCCTGCAATCCCGTTTACCATGACGTCACCTCATATCCAACCTTTTAAATAATCTCCAGCTCTGCGTGCAATGCGCCCGCCGCCTTGATTGCCTGTAAAATCGAAATGATGTCGCGCGGCGTCGCCCCCACGCTGTTCAGCGCGCCCACGATGTCGCTGACGTTCGCCGTCGCGTCAAGCACAATGGTATTTGCACGTTCTTCAGTGACGTCTGCGCTTCCGTTCTTCGTTACGACAGTACTGCCCACACTGAACGGCGTCGGCTGGCTCACGTCTTCCGTCGTCTCTATGCTGATGGAAATGCCGCCCTGCGCGATCGCAATGCTGTCCACCGAGACATCGCCGCCCATGACAATCGTTCCGGTGCGTTCGTTGACGACAACCTTCGCGATATTATCCGGCATAATCGGAAGCTCCTCGATGCCCGCGACGAAACTGACGAGATTGTTGCGAAAATGCGGCGGAATATGGATATCCACGCGTCCCGGATTCGCCGCCATCGCCGAGCCCGCGTAACGTCCGTTGATTGCTTGCGCGATGCGTGCCGCCGTCGTAAAGTCGGGCTGCGCCAAAGACAGCGAAATCATGCCGTCCTTTCCGAGATCCTCTTCCACCGTGCGCTCGACAATCGCGCCGTTCGGCGTCAGCCCCACCGTCGGGAAATTTTTCTGCCGCGTGTTGCCGCCATTGCCCGCCGTGAAACCGCCTGTCGATACCGCGCCCTGCGCCACCGCATAGACCTCTCCGTTACCTGCCAAAAGCGGCGTTTGTACCAACGTACCGCCTTGGATGCTCTTCGCGTCGCCCATGGACGAGACCGTTACGTCGATGGTATCTCCTTCGCGCACAAAAGGCGGAAGCGTCGCGGTCACGGTAACTGCCGCCACATTCTTCGTCTTCAACGAAGCTTGGTCAATCGTCACGCCAAAGCGCCGAAGCATATTGGCCACCGATTGCAGCACTTCCAGCGTCTTGTTCGAATCGCCGGTGCCATTGAGACCCATGACAAGCCCATAGCCTACAAGCTGGTTCGCCCGCACGCCCTGCACTTTCGCGACGTCCTTGATCCGCGTGACCGAAGCGTCCGCGAAAGCGACGCACGAAAAAGACAAGCAAAGCAATGCCGTAAAAAGCGCAGCCCATTTCTTCATAGCCATCCCAATTCCTCCAAAATTTAGAACAGGATATTGAAAATCTGCGTCAAGATGCCCTGCCGCTGTTTCGAGTTCAAGGGGCCCTTGCCGTCGAAACGGATGGTTGCGTCCGCCACCTGCGACGACGAAACCGTATTGGAGGCAGTCACATCATCCCGGCGCACCACACCCCGCAATGTAATCTTATGTTCGTTCTTGTTCTGCCAGATGGACTGTGTCCCCTCGACGACCATATTCCCGTTGGGCTCCACATCAACCACCGTCACCGTCACACGCCCAGAGGCACGGTTCGTACTGGACGCTGAGCCGTCCGCTTTCCAACTGTCCGAGCCGCTCATGGACGCCGGAAGGCGAAGAGCATTCAGGAAATCAAAGACGCCGAGCCCCGCTCCCACGGAGACATTGCCAGACTTGGAATTGCTGCCGGATTTTGTCGCGGAAGTCGACGCCGTCTCGCTGATGACAATCGTCAGGATATCGCCAACATTCTTCGCCTTGTTGTCTGAAAAATACGTAATTCCGCCGTGCCCTTCACTGTCCGACCAAAGGGATTGCGCCGACACAGAAAACGGCGACGCCAAGAGCAACGCCGAAATTCCCGCGGCCACGAAAAGCCGCCCCTGTTTTTTCATGCTCTTTCCCGTCCTTTCAATTATGCACTATCTCCACCGTGGCTTCGTCCACAATCCGCCCGCGAAGCACCTTTTTCGAGGTTGCGTTCTTTACGCGGATAATATCGCCCACATGCCCAGCCTCAAGCGCAATGCCGTCTATCTTGACCGCGACGCCGTTCACCCGTGAAATAAGCGTCACAGGCGCGCCCGCTTTTAAAATATTCGGCGTTTTCAAGAGCGTCCGCAAAAGCGGCGAACCGATGCTGACCGAACGCGAAAGCACCTTGCCGACGATCTCATCCTGCTCGGTCAGGAAATTCTGCCCCCGCGCACCAACCTCCTGCTCATCAAACCGATAATCCGAAGCCGAAATCGGCTGCCCCGCCACAATTGGACGTGCCGCCACTGCGACGCGATCGAATACATGCACCTTGAACTGGCACTTGATGGTACGGAACGGCACGCCGTCCACCAACACATCCATATAGACCGCCGTATTGCCCCAAAAACGCACCCCATAGGGAAGCGACGGCACAAAACTGACAGCGCCCTCCGGTGCTCGCAGGATGCGCGGTATAGACACTTTCTCTACCGTATAGCGGCGGGTATCGCCCGACATCCGCATCGTCTCGTCGATGAAAGCGATGGCTTCCTGCTGCATGTCTTCGAGGGAAACCTCCTGCGGGTAAAGATCCGCAGCCGTCTTGCCATAGGCGCAAGCGACAGACGCCGCCGCCCAAAAGCAAATCGCCGTGAAAAGAAGGCACAGCCGACGCATGATTACCGCTTCAGACCGTTAGCAATTTCAAGCATCGAGTCCGAGGTCGTGATGGCCTTCGCGTTCGACTCATAGGAACGCTGCGCCACAATCATGTTGACCATTTCCTCGACGACCTGGATATTCGACATTTCGAGCACGGACTGTACCAGCGTCCCGCGCCCTTCCTCGCCCGGATTGCCCTCGATTGGGCCACCCGACGCGTCAGATTCAAAAAAGAGATTGTGACCGCGGGAAATCAAGCCGGCGGGATTGACGAACCGCGTCAGCGTAATCTGCCCGACCTGCTCCTGCACGTTATTGATAATCTGCGAGACGCGCCCGTCTCCCGAGATCGTTATAGCGTCGTTCGGCACCTGCTCGTCAAACGTGATATTATCCGCCAGCGGGTAGCCGTCCGTCGTCACAAGGCGGTTGTTCGAGTCGCGCTTGAAAGAGCCGTCCCGCGTATACCCGATGGTACCGTCCGGCATTTCGATACGGAAAAAGCCGTCGCCCTCGATAGCCACATCCAGAGGATGTCCGGTGGACTGCAGATTACCCTGCGTAAAAATGCGCTGCGTCGCCGCGAGACGATCGCCAAGACCGATCTGGAGGCCTGTCGGATATTGGGAATCCGCGCCGCTCTCCGCGCCTGCCGGGCGAAGCGTTTGGTACAAAAGGTCATGGAATTCCGCGCGCACCTTTTTCGCGCCGTAAGTATTGACGTTCGCGAGGTTGTGCGCCACCGTGTCCATATTGTCCTGCTGGGTCTTCATGCCCGACGCCGCGGACCAAAGGGCTCGCATCATAATTCATCCGCTCCTTTTAGGAATATTAAGAAACAGTCAAACTTCTCTCTATCCTGTATATCGAAAAAAATCTAAAAAACTTAACCCCTTATCAAAAAATAGGGCTAAAATCCTTACAGCTTACCGACTTCATTCACAGCGTGATCAAGCATCGTGTCCTGCGTCGTGACCGCTTTCGAATTTGCTTCATAGATTCGGTAGTTGTCGATCAAATCAACCATCTCACTGACGACGTTCGCGTTCGACCGCTCCAAGACGCCCTGCTCGATTGTGCCCGTCGCCTGCCGCGGCTCCGCACCCTCCTGCGGATAAAAGAGGCTGCCCCCCTGCTTCAGCACCGCGCGCCTGTCCTCGGCCTTTGTTTCAGCGTCCTCGGGAATATTGATCGGGCGTCCCTCCCGGGACAGCACCGCCTGCCCATCCGACGTCACGAGGTCTCCGTTCGGCATGCGGTAAAAATTCCCGTTCCGCGTATAGCGGAGCCCCTGCGGCGTGTCAATGACGAAGAACCCGTTGCCGCTGATACCGAGATCCAGCGGATTGCCCGTCGCCATGAAAGCTCCCGGCGCGTGATCCACGGCAATCTCCGACGTATACGCACCAAGCCCCAACGTGCCGACCACCGGCGGGCGACGGTGAAGGGAAAAGCCCTTGAAATCCGTCACATGGATTGGCACATTGTCGTTGATGCGCCGAATCAAGAGCGGACGAAATTCCTCGTCGAGCGCGCGGTCACGCTTATAACCTGTCGTGTTCACGTTCGCCAGATTATTCGCGATAACCGCCGTGCGCTTTTCCTGGGTTATCATGCCTGCCGCTCCGGTGTAAAGACCACGCCACATATCCGTTCACCTCATAATTATAATTGTTGATACTTATTTCTTGCCCGGAAACACGCTGTCCATATCCTGCCCGTCGGCAAAATGGTCGGCAAAATCGAGCGCCTTGCCCGTGCCGATAGCCACGCAGGACAACGGATCGTCCGCCAGCATTGTGGGAATCCCCGTCTGATGACGAAGCCGCGCATCCAGCCCATACAACATCGCGCCGCCGCCTGTCAAGACAATCCCATGATCCATGATGTCCGCCGACAGTTCCGGCGGTGTGTCCTCCAGAACCTTTTTCACGCAATCCACGATTGCGGAAACCGGCCCTTCCAGTGCTTCGGCAATCTGCGCCGTCGTCACCGTGATATTCTTGGGCAACCCGGTGTACAGGTCGCGTCCTTTGATGTCCATCTTCGCATCCCGAGCTTCAGGATATGCCGCGCCCACTTGGATTTTCACATCCTCCGCCGTGCGCTCGCCAATCAGGATGTTGAATTGCTTGCGAACATAGGCGATGATTGCTTCGTCGAATTTGTCGCCCGCCACACGCAGGCTTGCCGAAAGCACAATGCCGCCCAAGCTGATGACCGCCACGTCCGTCGTGCCGCCGCCAATGTCGACGACCATCGACCCCTTCGCGTCCTCCACCGGAAGCCCTGCGCCGATTGCCGCCGCCATCGGCTCCTCGATCAACTGCGTGCGCCGCGCGCCCGCCTGCTCCGCTGCCTCCTGCACCGCGCGCTTCTCCACCGTCGTCACGCCCGACGGCACGCAAATCATAATGCGCGGACGGAATACGAAGCTATGGCCTACCACCTTCTCAATGAAGTAGCGGAGCATACTCTCCGTGACGTTGTAATCGGCGATTACGCCGTCACGGAGTGGCCGGATTGCCGCGATGTTTCCCGGCGTCCGCCCGATCATCCGTTTCGCCTCCTCGCCCACCGCGAGGATTTCCCCCGTGTCGCGATTCACCGCCACCACAGACGGTTCGCGAAGCACGATACCTTTCTTCTTTTCATACACAAGCACGTTGGCCGTCCCAAGATCGACGCCGATATCAATTCCAAACATCCAAAAATCCTCTCCGCACAATTCATGCAAGTATACTATATTACATTATAATATTAAAACTACCGCCGCCGTTTGTCAATTATCGAAATCGCCTATCTGAGCCAATCCGCAAAAAAACAAAGAAGACGCGGAAACTTTCGTCCCCACGCCTTTTTCCTTATTCATTTTTCAATCGACGCAAGACTCATCCCCGGGTCGAGCACAATATTGTCAAGCCCATAATACGCGCAAACATGTTCCCGTGTCATGCCCGCGTCGAAATCGTCGTAAGCGATATGGCGGAGAATCCGTCGCCGCTCTGGAATCGCGCTCGGCGGCACCTTCACCGTTTTCACACCCGCGGCAGCCTCCCTTGCGATATATGCGATGCGCACCGCGTCTTCCCGCCAAATGTCATGCAACACAATCAGCGTCGCCACCGCGATAAAAGCGAGCAGGCAAACGCCGCCCCGACGGAAAATCCGCCCATCCACATGGAAAAACAGTTTTTCCCGTACCATGGGAATTCGAAGCACGACCACCGCTCCGGCAATCAACAGTACCGACGAACTGAAAAGCGCCCGGCCCGGAAACGACGGTGCCCCCATCATCAGCAAATTATTGAAGAAGCAAAGCCCAACCAAAAACGCCGCATAGCGAAGCTCCGGAAAATCCTCCGCCACTTCCCGCCAAGAGATTTTCCCCTTCAGCGCCTTGACCCGTTTTTTCGACAGCCCCAACGAGCGGACGCTCGCCAGATAAATATAAGCGACACCCAAAAGATAAATCAGCGCCTCTTCCAGTCCCTGCATCGTGTTGTTGAAATGAGAAAGCAGGATTTCCTCCCGCAACCCTAAAGGGAAGAAGATTCCATGTACAACCGCCGCTTCCAATGTCTTGTAAAAAAATCCCGTCGTAAAAAACGAAACCGTACTCAGGACCAGCACACCAAGCATGAACCAATGGCGCTCGCCTTTATCCGGCAACGGAATATCTATCCCACGTTTCCTTGCCGCCTCCAGATACAAAATCCGGACCGCCAGCACCACCGCTAACAGCACTGGCATCATATACAAAATCATTTCCAGATTCGCGGGAATCTGATTGAGCAGATGGAACAGCCAGGCGCGATCCTTATCCTCCACGATACGGACGTAATTCCCCGGCGCTATGATACAAACGACGCTCCCAAGAATCGAGCCCACGACTCCCGTTCCCATCCAGAGCGAAAAATCCCCACGCCGATAAGCTTTCCATGACGCCCAAAGGACAACCAGCGTCGTCGTCACCGTCAAGTTTTCCACCGAGCAAGCGGCGACCGCCCCCAACGGCAGCATCAGGATTGCCAGCCTCCAACGCGGCCCTTTCAGTTTCCCGGCCAACGCCAAATTATATGGCAACAGGAAAATCGCCGTCAGAAGCCCCGTCCAAAGATACACTGCCGAACCGCAGAGCCATATCGCAATCTCGCCGAAATGGGAAATGCCGAACCACATAAATGCCCCAATGACGAACAACATTTCCGGTTCGTCGGCAAACGACGTATCCCTCCGACAGTGCATCAAAATCACCGCGCACATCGCCGCGAAGACGAGCGCGTTGGCGATATTGAACCAAACCTTCCCATACATCATAAAGACGAATTGGATAAAAAAGCTGACCAGCCGCCCGCCGTGCAGCATATAATACCGTTCCAAAGAACGAAAAACGTCTCCCATCGTCTGCAAATGATCGCCGGTTCCCCAAACGAGCGCCGCCAGATAATCGTCACGATACGGCGGCATCCACGCGTTCGCCAGATACATCAAGCAAAACCAGCCAAAAAGAACTAAAAGGCCCTTATATTTTCCCGAATTCCTGTTAATCGTCAACGCCCCCACAAAACTTTGATAACATACATATTATGGAATTTTAGCACACGCTTCGCCATCTGTAAATAATAGAACAAGCCCTGCAAGCCAAGCTGTAAAATTGCTTGGCTGCAGAGCTTTTTACGCATTTTTACCTGTTGCCGTCTACCATTTCCTTCTGCTTCTTGTTCAGCGAATCCGATATCTTTTCGACGATGATGTAATAGACCGGAATCAGGAAGATACCGATGGCCGTCGCGCAAAGGCTGCCGCCGACGACGGCGATGCCCATGCCGTTTCTGGAGCCCGCGCCCGCACCCGTGGCCACCGCCAGCGGCAAGCAGCCGAGGATGAACGCGAAGCTCGTCATCAGGATCGGGCGGAGACGCATGCCCGCCGCCTTGACCGCGGCCTCCACGATGTCCATGCCGTTGTCCTTGTCCGCCTTGGCGAACTCGACAATCAGGATCGCGTTTTTCGCCGCAAGGCCGATGATCATGATCAGACCGATCTGCATATAGACGCTGTTCGCCTGATTGAAGACAAACTCGGCGAGATACGCACCGAAAACGCCCGTGGGCACCGTCATCAACACCGAGAACGGAACGCTCCAGCTCTCATAGAGTGCGGCAAGGCACAGGAACACGAAGAGCAGGGACATCATGAGCACCTGGCTCATCTTGCTGCCGGCCTTTTTCTCCTGTCGGCTCTGCCCCGACCAGTCGATGCTGAAGCCCGAGGGCGCGTTCTCGCGCACGACCTCTTCAATGGCGTTCAGTGCCTGACCGGAACTGTAACCGGGCGCCGAGTTGCCTTGGAACGTGATGCAGCGGGATGCGTTGAAGCGCGAGATGATCGACGCGCCCGTATTGACGCGCGGATTAATTAGCGCGTCCAGCGGGATCATCGTGCCGATGTTGTTCCTGACGTAGACAAATTTCGCAGCTTCGACCTCGTTGCGGTAGGTGGTATCCGACTGGAGCATGACCTTGTAGGTCCGGCCGAAGCGGTTAAAATCGTTGACCGACGTGCCGCCGAAATTCACCTGCAGCGCCGTGAACACGTCGGAGAGGTTGACGCCCAGCGTCTTGACCTTCTCGCGGTCGATGTCGAAGTTATAGCGCGGTGAGTTGATATTGAAGGTGGTATAGACGCCCTGGAGCTCAGGACGCTGGTTCGCTGCCATGGCAATCTTCTGGCCGAGCGCATTGAGCTCTTCGTCCGTATGGCCGGACATATCCTGAAGCTGAAGCGAGAAGCCGCCCACGTTGCCGAGACCCGGAAGGGACGGCGGGTTGAATGCGATGACCGACGCTTCGGGGTAGTTCACCGCCCCCAGTTGGAAAATCTTGCCGATGAGGGCATTGACGCTCAGGTCCCTGGACTCCCGCTTCTCCCAGTCATTAAGGCCGACAAAGATCGTGCCCGCACTGGACTTCGTCGCCGACGTGGTGATGTCATAGCCGCAAACGGTCATGACATTTTCCACGCCCGTCAGTTTCTTTATTTCCTCCCCCAGCCGGTTCACCGTTTCCTCGGTACGGTTCAGCGAGGTGCCTTCCGGCATGGCCACATAGGTAACGAAATACCCTTGGTCCTCGTCCGGCACGAAGGTGGTCGGAACCAGTTTGTTCATGACATAAAAACCGCCCAGGAACACAGCGAGGATAACGGCGGCCAGCTTCTGGTGAGCGATGAACCAAGAGACCTTGTCCGTGTAAATGTTCTTCACGCGTTCGAACCAATCGTTGAACGTGCCGAAGAATTTGTCCAGGACGCCGTTCGTTTTCGCATTCGGTTCATGACGTCTCAGCAATGTCGCGCAAAGCGCCGGCGTCAGCGTCAGCGCTGTAAAAGTCGAGAAACAGACGGAAACCGCCATGGTCAGCGCGAACTGCTTATACAGAACGCCCGTCATGCCGCCGAGGAACGCCACGGGCACGAACACCGCTACCAGCACGAAGGTCGTGCCGAGGACCGCGCCCTGCACCTCGTCCATGGCGACCTGCGTCGCCTCCTTCGGACCGAGGTTGTCCTTTGCCATGTGCTCTTCGACGTTCTCGACGACGACGATCGCATCGTCGACGACGAGACCGATGGCGAGCACCATCGCGAAAAGCGTCAGCGTGTTGATGGTAAAACCAAAAGGAACGAAGGAAATGAAGGTCGCGACCATCGACACAGGCACCGCCAGCATCGGGATCAGCGTCGCGCGCCAGTTCTGCAGGAAGACGAACACGACGACAAGCACGATCAAAAGCGCCTCGACAAAGGTCTCCACGACCTCCTCCAGAGATGCGGTGATGAACTTCGTGTTGTCGACAATCTCGGTATAGGCCATGTCCGGCGGGAAGTCTTTCTTCGCCGACTCGATAACCTTCTTGACCTCCCTGACGGTCTCCAGCGCATTGGCGTCGTCGGTCAGCATGACCGCGAAACCGACGGAAGCCTCACCGTTCGTCGAGGTCTCGGTGGCAATCTGCAGCTGACCGGGCGCGATGCGGGCAATGTCTCCGAGACGCACGAAGGAACCGCTCTCCCCTGCCTTGACGATGACGCGCTGGAAATCCTCCGGCGTCTCGAGGCGGCCCTGCACGATGCCCGTGTACTGACGTTCCTGCGTATCCGGGGCGGGCATCATGCCCACCGTGCCGCCGGGAGCCTGCACATTCTGGTCCCTGATGGCGTTCACCACGTCGGAAATCGTGATCCCCAGCTCGGCGATCTTGTCCGGGTTCAGCCAGACGCGCATCGTGTAATTGGTGGCGAAGACGTTGACGTCACCGACGCCGTGTACGCGCTTGATCTGATCAATCAGGTAAATGTCGAGGTAGTTTTTGATGAAATTCCGGTCGTAGCTTCCGTTCGGCGAAGAAACCGCGCCGACCAGCGTCATGTCCTGGGAGGATTTTTTCGTCGTGACGCCGTAAGCAGTGACTTCGGAAGGCAGACTGGACGTTGCGATGGATACGTTGTTCTGCACCAGCACCGAGTCCATGTCGCCGTTCGTGCCAAGCTCGAAGTAGACATTCAACGTATAGGCGCCGCTATCGTCCGAGGTGGAGGACATATAGTCCATGCCCTGGGTGCCGTTGACCTGCTGCTCAATGACCTGGGCAACGGTGTCGTTCACGACCTTGCCGCTGGCGCCTGTGTAATTCGTTGAGACGCTGACCGTCGGCGGTGAGATCTGCGGGTACTGCGCAATCGGCAGGCTAAAGCCCGCAATGGCGCCGATGATGACCAGCAAAAGCGCGACAACGATAGCGAAAATCGGACGATCTATAAAGAATCTAGACATCGTTGAGTCTCCTTATTTTCTGTCCGAAATGGAAGGCGAGGCCACCAGCGTGAATCCCATCTGATCCGGCGTCACCGTCGTGACCTGCAGATCCATTCCGTCCTGCAATTTGGTCAGGCCTTCGACGATTACATTGTCGTTTTCCGTGACTCCTCTCCTGATGATATAGTAGCTTCCGACCTTCTCTCCAAGCTCGACACTGCGTGCCTGAGATTTGCCGTCGTCGCCGACCACCAGCACGAAGGTCTTGTCCAATACCTGCTGAATCGCGCGCTGCGGCACAAGAAGCGCTCCCGGCACCGTCTCGCCGCTCAGGCGCACCCGAGCGAACATACCCGGAAGCAGGATTCCACTGGGATTTGGGAACAGCGCCTTCAACGTCAGTGTGCCCGTGTTCTCAGACAAGGCGCGGTCGGCCTGCACAATCTGCCCCTTCTGCGGGTACATATTGCCGTCCGTCAGAGTGATACTGACCATGATAGGTCCTTCATTCTCAATATTCGCACTACTGGTGTTTTTCTGACCCAACCCAAAATATTTCAGATATTCCGTCTCGGAAATGCTGAACTGCACATAGACCGGATCGACGGTGCCAATGGTGACCAGCGCAGTCTGGCCGCTAGTCACGTAAGTACCGACCGCCACGTCGTTGACGTCGAGGCGCCCGTGCATCGGCGCGTAAACCACCGTGTCGTCAAGGTCGTCGTTCGCCTTTTGCAGCAACGCCTCATTCGCCGCAACGACGGCGGCATATTCATTGACCTTCGCCTTCTGCGTCGTAACCGTCTGTTCAGCGATAGCCGCCGAAGCCAACAGTTCCTCGTCACGCCGGAGGTCGATAATTGCATTATCCAGGGTTGCTTGGGACTGCGCCAGATTCGCTTGCGCGGAAAGCACTGCCGCCTCGTACTGGCGAGAGTCGATGCGGTAAAGCGGCTGCCCCTCATTGACGGACTGACCGCCCTGCACATACTTCTCCACGATCGCGCCGGAAACCCGCGGCAAAATCCTGACCTCGTCCTTGCCGCGCACCTGCCCAGCGAACTCCGTAGTCAGCGGCGTATCCTGCTTCAATACCTTCATGGCCTTGACCGGCGTTCCCTGCGGCGCCTGCTGCGCCTGCTGTCCGCCGCATCCCGCGATGATCCCCGCCGCCAGCATCGCCGACAGTGCCGCGCCTAAAAGCTTCTTCTTTCCGTTTGTCATAAACAGTTGCCTCCTATTACCCATCCACGCCTCCGCATGGAAAAGAATACAATATAACATCATAATGTTAAGATATGGGAAGAAAAAAGTCAACATGGAAGAGCACAAGAAAAAGGCACATGCGGAATATAATTCGTCTTTTCATCTTATTTTCATGTTATGTTCCATTGTTTCACGTGAAACATTTCTTCGTTTTCCTTTTCGTTCTATTTTTGCCATTCGCATTCACGCAAAAAACTCCGTAACGTTAGTGATTGCAAGAGGTTTCCAGCCCTCATAATAATAGAACATCTGTTTCTTTGTTTCACATGAAACATTTTTTCGCAAAAAAACCGCACGATAAAAAATCATGCGGCGTTTTTCCTTTGTTATAAAATACCTTGATTTTTCTGTTTCGTCAATTCATCTTTAGAAATTCCACGTTGCGCCGAACTGGAGCGACGCGCCGCGCTGCTTGCCCACCCAGCCCGTGGCGCCGAGGTCGAGGGTGACCGGACTGTTTTCGCCGGGCTTCACCTGCCAGCCCAGCTCCAGCATTCCGCTCGAGCCTTTCACGCTGGGGCTCGGCGCGCCGACGCCGTTGAAGTGCGCCCTTGCCTCGCCGCCGAATTCGTACTGGTAGGCGAGGCCGCCGTAGAGCTTGTTCTTCTCGTTGATCTTGTGGGTGAGCCTTGCGCCGAGGCGGATGCGGTGGCTGTCCACGGCGTCGAAGTCGCCCGTCTCGTCGTCCATGTCCGTGATGTGGATCGTCGTGGTGTCGCCCGCCTGATGGCTGAAGAAGTATTTGAAATAGCCGTCGAGGGTGTTGTTGTTTCCGATATCGAAAGCTTTGCCGACGCCGAGATGGGCGGCGAAATAGTTCGACGCGCTGTCATAGTCCACGCGCCCCGCACGGTCAAGGTCGCCCTTGTAGTCGGAGGTCACGCGGCCGCCGCGCAGGCTGCCCTCGTAATAGAATCCGTCGTGATCGACTTGCCGCGCCATGACGCCAAGGCCGTAGTAGTGCGCGCCGCCGTCGCCCCGAGTGCCGTTGTCGAGGTGGCTGTCATAGCTTCCGCCGCCATACTCGACGATCGGGCCGAAGAGGAGTTTTCCCTGACGGTTGGCAAGCTCGCGGGCAAAGCCGATATTGAGGCCAAAGCCCCGCGTATCGACGTAGGAGCCGCTTTCCGCCCGCATGGACGAACCGCCGAAGGCCGCGAAGGGCGTGAAGCCGCCGCTGCCCGTTCCGCCGTCCGCGCCGTTTTTCGCCTGCTCCGCCGCTTCGACGGCGACGGCATTGGCTGCCTGCTGGAAGCCTTGGGAAGCCAGCATATCCGCCCCCGCGTTGACGAAGGTGGTGGTGGCCGCCCGCGTCTCGACGAGGGACTTGGCGCTCTCGTTGGCGGTGGTGTTTACCTCCTCCACGGTGGCGATTCCGTTCTCGATACGCAAGCTATAGGATTTTTCCAAGGCAAGGCTTTCCAATGTCGGCGCCGTGGTCAAGGTCGTAGCGTCGATTTGGGCGCCATTCACCAGAGTCACTTGGTCGCCCTTCTTGAGATTTGCACCCTTCTGCACCGCAACGCCGATTTTCACGCCACTCAGGTCGGTTCCTGCGTTCCTGACGGTCAGCATCGGTTCGCCCGACGCTATATCGGAGGGCAGATAGAAATTCATATTTTGCAAGTCGCCAACAGAACTAACAGAAACGTCCTTCGCAGCGATATTCAGCGTGTTCCCGGAGGACGTTCCAGTTTGGATAGCGTATCCGACATTAACACTCCCCAGCGTCATAGACGTGAAAATGTTGATTGTGTTACTTTCAGCGGTTCCGCCAGGCGCCGCCTCGCCACCCGTGACGTTGACATTATTGTTGGTTGGAGCGACGTACAGATTGACTGTGTTGTTTTTTGCGTCTACGTTGGTCCCGGAGCTCGCGTTCGCCCAAGCGCCGCAGATGCTGCCAGTAACCGTACCGCCTTTGATATTGACTGTGTTGTTTTCTGCATTTCCGTTGTATGTGACGCCGCCGTAGACGCTGCCAGTAACCTCACCATCTTTGATATTGACCGTGTTTCCTTCAGCGCTCGTTCCGTAGCCGCCATAGACGCCACCGGGGATGGTGATACCACCCAATACATTGGAGGTAATGGTCGTGCCCTGTACCGTGCCGCCGCTCAGGTAAACCGTGTTGCCATCTGCCGTATCTGCCGCATAGCCGCCGATTACACTGC
>CACYUQ010000035.1 GCA_902777615.1 uncultured Selenomonadaceae bacterium | reverse complement strand
CTCCGCCACGCAGACCATATCCATGTGCGCCTGCAAAATCACGCGAGGCGCATCCTCAAAGCCCGGAGACGCCGCGCGGTCAGCAACGATATTGTTCGCTTCGTCCTGCCGCACGTCGCAGCCTAGATTACGAAACGCGTCCAAAAGATAATCGCTGACCGCCTTCTCGTGAAGCGACGGACGCGGAATCGCGGCAAGCGCCGAAAAATTCTCCAACACCTCGTTCACGATGATTTTGTCTTCTGCACTGCACATTTTCATTTCCCTTTCCCAAAAAGAAAAGCGGCGCGCAAAGGCGCCGCATCTTTTCTGTACTTTTTACTTGAAAAGCTCGCTGACGGAGCTGTGGGTGTGAATGCTCCTGATGACGTCGCCGATGGCGTCCGCAAGGGACAACACCACGATCTTGTCCGATTGCTTCTCCGGCGGCAACGGAATCGTGTCGGTGATGATCAACTTTTTCAGCTCGGATTCGTTGATGCGCTGCACTGCCGGATCACTCAAAATCGCATGGGAACAGCAGGCATAGACCTCCGCCGCGCCAAGCTTCTTCAGCGCCTTTGCTCCCTCACAGAGCGACCCCGCCGTATCCACGATGTCGTCAATCATGATAGCTGTCTTGCCCTTGACGTCGCCAATCAAGTTCATGACCTCGGCCTTGCCCGGCTCGGGACGCCGCTTTTCGATAATCGCGATGGGCGTATGCAGCCGGTCAGCCAGCACCCGTGCCCGCGTCACACCACCCAAATCAGGCGAAACGACCACGGCATTGTCGAATACATGGTTCTGTTGGAAATATTCGGCCAACACCGGAGCCGCCGCTAGGTGGTCGACGGGAATATCGAAAAAGCCCTGAATCTGTCCCGCGTGCAAATCGACAGTGACGACGCGGTTCGCACCCGCCGTCTCAATCAAATTAGCGACAAGTTTCGCGGAAATAGGCTCGCGCCCACGCGTCTTACGATCCTGCCGAGCATACGCATAGTACGGTACCACTGCCGTGACGCTATGCACAGACGCACGCTTGCAGGCGTCGATCATAATCAAAAGCTCAATCAAGCTGTCGTTGACCGGTTGCGAAGTCGGCTGAATGATATAGACGTCGCGCCCACGCACACTTTCGTTTATCATGACTTGCGTCTCGCCGTTATTGAAGCGGCTTACCAATGCGTCGCAAAGCGGAACGCCAAGGTGTTTCGCGATATCCTGCGCAAGTTTCGGGTTCGCCGTCCCCGACAAAATGCACAGATTTCCATATTGTGATGCCATAATCTGCCCCCCATTAGATTGTCATCAACACATAAAAGTCAATTTCATTAAAGTTCGATTCCATTATAGAACAGCCAAAAAATTTGTCCAGCATTATTTATTTTCTCTTGTCAGGCCAATTCGGGATATTTTTTTGCCGCGCCCGCGCCACCGCCAGTTCGTCCGGCGGCACATCCTTCGTAATGGTCGAGCCCGCCGCCACGTAGGCGCCGTCGCCGACGGAGACCGGCGCCACGAGGTTCGAATTGCAGCCGACAAACGCATGATCCCCGATTTTCGTGCGGAATTTCGTCTTGCCGTCATAATTGACGGTAATCGTGCCGCAGCCCATATTGACACCCGCGCCCATATCGCAGTCGCCGATATATTGCAGATGCGGCAGCTTCGAGCCTTCGCCGACGTTGGAATTCTTGACCTCGACGAAATTGCCGATTTTCACGTCCTTCGAAATATGCGAATCCGGACGGATATGGACAAACGGTCCCATCGTCGCACCGTCCTCAATCTCGCATTCATGCGCATAGACGAAATGCGCGGTGACACCGTCGCCGATTTTCGCATCAGTGAAGCGACTCGACGGGCCGAGTGTACAGCCTTCGCCAACGCTGGTCTTTCCCTCCAGCCATGTGAACGGATAAATAACCGTGTCGCGTCCGACGGCGACGTCCATGTCAATAAACGTGGAGTCCGGATCCATCAGCGTGACGCCGCTCTCCATCAGTTCAAGATTTTTCCGGCGGCGCAAAATTTTCTCCGCCTGCGCGAGATGGATTCGGGAATTGACGCCCAGCGTCTCCTCGTAATCGTCCGCCGCCACGGCCCAAATCTTCTCGCCCTGCCCGCGCAAAATTGAAAGCACGTCGGGCAAATAATACTCGCCCTGCGCGTTGTCGCAGCCAACTTTTTTCAGCGCGGAGAAAAGCGCCTCCGCGTCAAAGCAATATATACCGGCGTTGACCTCTCGCACCGCGCGTTCCGCTTCCGTGGCGTCCTTGTGCTCGACGATTTTCTCCACGTCTCCCGCCGCGGTCCGAATCACACGCCCGTAACCCGTCGCGTCAGGCATAATCGCTGTCAGCACCGTAGCTTTCGCGCCCGCCTTTTCATGCTCCTCGCAAAGCTTTTGCAAAAGCCCAGCGGTCAAAAGCGGCGTATCGCCGCAAAGTACCATAACCGTGCCTTTCGTGTCCCGGAGCAGCGGTTCCGCCTGAAGCACCGCATGACCCGTACCGAGTTGCTCCTCCTGCACGACGACCTCCGCCGCATTGCCCAACGCTCCGCGCACCTCGTCCGCGCCGAAACCGACGACGACGATATTGCGCTTAGAGCCCGTAGCCACTGCCGCGTCCAGCACGTGACGCACCATCTCCTTGCCGCACACCTTATGCAACACTTTCGGGTGCGCAGATTTCATACGCGTCCCCTTGCCCGCAGCCAAAATAATCGTGACCAAATCCGTCATTTTCCCTCTCCCTTATCCTTTTATTCCTTTGTCACGTCCGATTTTTCTTTATCTTTCACACTGGCGAGAAGCGTCTGCTCTGATTTTTCCATATGATGCTCCGCCGCCTTGCGCGCCGCTTTCTCGTCGCCCTGCGCGATGGCCTCGACGATGTTTCGATGCTCCTCCAGCGTCGCCTTCAGACGGCCCGGATACGACATCGACGTGGTACGAAAGCGCGTAAGCTGCTCCCGAAGATTCGAGATAATACCGACAAGACGGGCATTACGGCTCGCCTGATACAAAAGATCGTGGAATTCCGTGTCGGTGCGGACGATACTTTCCATATCCCCGTTCTTGATATGCGTCCCGATTTCCACCAAAAGTCGCTGCAGCTTCTCCAGCTCGTCCTCGGTGATGCGCTCTGCCGCCAGCCCGCTGGCCAGCGACTCCAGCGAGGTACGAATTTCAAATACCTCGTTGATGTCGCGGATAGAAAGGTCAGCGACATAGGTGCCGCGCCGAGGCATCATAATTACATAGCCTTCCATCTCCAGCTTACGTATCGCCTCGCGCACCGGCGTCCGGCTGACGCCCAAATCCTCCGCCAGCTGGATTTCCATCAGGCGCTCGCCCGGCTGCAATACGCCACGCCGCACCGCGTCACGAAGCGTCTCGCAGACCACTTCCCGGAGCGGCTGATAGCTGTCCAATTGAATCGGGCCTAATTTCCTCTTTTCCATACTTTCCTCATCCTTCACTGCTCATACTACCATTTAATACTTATATATCGTTACGTCCCGCCGTCGGGACGACGAAAACCTCCGCATCCGGATACGCATGGGACAATGCCGTCGCTGCGCGTTGCGCCTCAGCCTTTTTTTCCGCAAGGGCAAAGACCGTCGGACCACTGCCAGACATCATGGCGGCTGCCGCGCCGTTCTCCGTCAGTACGCGTTTGTACGTCGCAATCATCGGATGCGCCTTCAATGTCACTTCTTCAAGCACGTTGACAAGACCGCCGGTAATCGCCTCAACGTGCCCTTTGGAAATTGCCGCCAACATCGCCTTTGTGTCGGGATGACACGTGGCGCCCACTTCATCGTAAGTCCGGTACGCCCAAGCCGTCGAGACCGAAACAGGCGGCTTTGCCAGCACGACGAACAGCGGCGGTATATCGGACAGGCGGCGCAAAATCTCGCCGCGCCCCGTCGCCAGCATCGTACCGCCTTCAATGCAGAACGGAACGTCCGAGCCGATTTTTTCCCCCAGCGCGCAAAGCTCCTTCGCCGACGCCCCCGTCCCGAAAAGACGGTTCATACCGATCAGCGTTCCCGCCGCATCGGCGGATCCTCCAGCCAATCCTGCCGCGAGGGGAATCCGCTTTTCGATCTCGATATCGACGCCCTGCTGTATTTTGTATACATCCAAGAACAAGCGCGCGGCTTTCCATGCGAGATTTGTCTCATCCACGGGCAGTCCCGGCGCGTCCATTCGAAGGGAAATCCCTTTTTCCCGCCGTTCCAGTCGGAGCGTATCGAAAAGCCCTACCGACTGCATGACCATTTCGACCTCATGGTAGCCGTCCGGTCGCGTGCCCAAAATATCCAGCGTCAGATTGATTTTGGCGTTCGCTTCCACCGTGACCATAAAAACACTCCCGCGTCGTTTTTCCCATTTTTCTACAGAAACCAAATTATTATACCATGTTTATAGGCGCATGAAAATATTTAGATAAGGAAATTTCCCTCCGCGAAAAATTTGACAATTTATGGTTGTACAGTTCATAATAATTAAATATGAACATAAAAGGAGATTCTCTCGGAATGAAACATCCTGTCTATACAAAGGCATTGATTCGCCTTTTGCTTTTCATACCGTTGCTCGCGGCTTTATTCGCCAGTGCGGCGCTGCCTGCTCTGTTTGATTGGTCGCGGCTTTACGCGCCGAATTGGACGGAGACCTTCGCGGTGCTCGAACAATACGCTGAATATTTCGAGTGTGGATTCGCTATTCTACTGGCCGTCGTCCATTATCCGCTTTACCTGCGCGCCTTTGACCAAATTCGTCATCGTCGCCCCGGCGCGGACACGATGGTTGCCGTTTCCACGTTCGTCGCGTTCGCTTTCGGCGTCATGCCGCTTATTTTGGAACGCACGGCGACTTGGTTTGCCCAAAGCCCGCTGTACGCCAGTGCCATGAGCGCATTGTTTACCTTTGACGCATTCTCCCACGCTCCCATGGATCCAATCTTCCCCTCTTATTTCCATTTAATCGGTCTTTGGATGCTCTTTTACGGCCTCGGCGATTTCCTTCGCACCCATGCCTCTGTTCAGTTGGCGCGCGCCGAAACTTCAGATGTACCGATGCCCGAGGAAGAAATTTCCCTGAACCTTGTCCCATTCTCCTATTATGCAGCAATTCTCACCCTGCTGCTTACAATCCTGTGCGCTTTCGTCTGGTTGTTGCTTGGCGTTTCTCTTCCCTTTACGATATCTTTTACCCTGTTTTTACTGCTGTCCGCTACGCCCTGTGCCTTACCTTTAGCAGAAGCCGTGCCCCTTTGGATTGGAGCCATACTCCTCTCAGAGCGCGGCGTTTCTCTGCGCAGTTTCCGCGCCGTGGAAGCCGCCGCTCTGTCCGATACCCTCGTACTCGGCAAGCCGGACATCCTGACCGAGGGCGAGCCGGAAATCACCGACCTCGTCCCCGAGGGAATCACCATGACCGCATTTTTGTCCCTCGCAGCCGCCGCAGAATCCGGCTCGCGCCACCCGATTGCGAAAGCAATCTCCGAGCACGCCATCCGGCTCCGGGCGAAATACGGGCGCATCGCCGCCTTCAACGAATCTCCCGGCGAAGGCGCGGAAGTGCTGATGAACGGCGCGCCAATCCGTGTCGGTAAAAAAGAATGGATTGAGTCCCAGGGCGTCCGTATCAGTGCAAACCTTTTAACGAAAGACGACCAGCTCGCCGAAAAAGGCAAAACCATCCTCTACGTCAGCAACGGCAGAAACGCCAAAGGCATCATCGCTTACGAATATGAGCTGAACACCGAAACGGCGGAAACGGTTCGTGCCCTTGACGCGCAAGGCGTCGAAACCATCCTGATGATTGGTGAAGGTCCGCGCACGGCAAAGAGCGTCGCCAAGCGTCTCGGCGTCTCGAATTATCGTCACAGCATCCGCGCCGCCGACCTCGTCCGGGAAATCCAGCTTTTACAGGCGCATGGGAAAAATGTCGCGCTCTTCGCGAACCTTCCCGAGGACAGTCCCGCCGTAAGACAGGCGGACTGCCCGATCCTGCCGCAAATCGAAAACGACGAAAACGCCGAAGAGAACCGACCGGAAGAGACAATCAACGCCTCGGACGTCGTCATCGAAGCCGAACCGATTTCCGAGACCAAGAACACTCAAACCTCCGCGCCTGTTCTCCCCGCATTGGTTGTCAAAAACCTTGCGGTGTTGCCGGGCGCCCACGCTCTTTTGAAACAAATCCATTCCACCGTCCGACAAAACACAGTAGCCGCGTTTCTCGGCCCACTGTTGGCTCTGCCTATTTCGTCGGGACTTTTCGTCACGCTGGGCGGCCCAATCTTTCCCTCGCCGTGGATTATCGCGCTTGCCGCGCTGCCCGGCCTCCTCGTTGCCGTCCTGAATGCCGTCCGCATAGGACGGGAATATCTCATCCCCAAAAAGAAAGGAAATGAACCCCAATGAGCCTCGACGGTTTTTCCATGCACCGGCTCGCGCGTGAACTGGACGCCGCGCTGACGGGAAGCCGCGTCGATAAGATCACCCAGCCCAACCGGACCACCGTGCAGTTTTCTGTCCGGCAGCCGGGGCAAAATCTTTGCTTCTGCCTGTCCGTGCGCCCACAAAATCCCGCGATTTGCCTGTTGGACGCCCCACTGGAAAATCCCGCCGAGCCGCCTGCGTTCTGTATGCTCCTGCGCAAGCACCTTGAGACGGGCCGCATCGCTGCCGTGCGCCAGCACGGACTAGACCGCGTGCTGTTCCTAGACGTGGACGCGCTGGCCGCAGGCGGGCGCATCGTCACAAAAACCGTCGCCGTCGAACTGATGGGCAAATACTCGAACATCATCCTGACCGAAGACGGGAAAATCATCGACGCCCTGCGCCGCGTCGGCGCCGCGGACAGCCGCGTCCGTCTCATACTGCCCGGCAGCGACTATCTGCCCCCGGATTTTGGAGACAAACTGAACGCTCTCGAAACGACGCCGGAAGAATTCTCCGCATGCCTTCGTCAAAAGACGGGCCTGAAACTTGTCAAGGCGCTCAGCGACGCTTGCCTCGGCTTTGGCCCGATTACCGGAAAGGAAATCGCATTTTGCGCGGGGCTCTCCCCAGACACCCTCATTGAGGACTTAGACGCCGCGGATTTTTCCTCCCTTGCCGACGCCTTTGCCGAGACCGTCGCCGCACTGCGGGACGATACGGTGCCTGCGGTACTGCTGCGCGACGAAAAAGGCAAGCTCACGGCGATGGCGGCATTCCCGCTTCACGCCTTCACCGACGTCGAGGAAGAACGCTTCCCGGATATGAGCAAGCTGCTCCTCCGCGCCGACGCTTTAATTGGAAGCTACGCACCGCCGGACAAGGAGCGCTTCCAAAAGCTCGTGAAAAACGAACTGCGCCGCGCGCAAAACAAGCTCGAAAAACTTCACGCTGAAGCCGACGAAGCGAAGAACGCCGACGAATTCCGCCAAAAAGCGGACATCTTGAGCACCTATCAACACCAGCTTGCCGATCATCGAGACGACGAAGTTTCCCTGCCCGACATTTACGACGAAAGCGGACAGGCCGTCGTCATCACTCTTGACCGTCGGCAGACTGTGCGGCAAAACATCCAAGACTATTACAAAAAATACGGCAAGCTGCGCCGCGCTGAAAAACTGCTGGCGGAGCAGATCGCCGCCTGCGAGGAAAACATTCGCTATCTGACGAGCATCGAACTTTCCCTCGCGTCCTGCACCGAGCTTTCCGAAATCGCCGACGTCCGCGCCGAGTTGATTGCCTCCGGCCTGCTCCGTGAAAATCAAAAGAAAAAGCCCGGAGAGAAAACCTCTAGGCCCTTCCGCTTCTGCGCCGCAGACGGCACGGAAATCCTCGTCGGCAAAAACAACAGCCAAAACGACCGACTGACCTTTCATATCGCAAGCCGGGACGACCTATGGCTGCACACGAAGGACATCCCCGGCTCCCATGTCATTTTGCGCACCGACGGAGCCGAGCCCAGCGAGGAAACGCTGCTGCTCGCCGCGTCCCTCGCCGCGCATTTCAGCCAGGCTTCCGGCTCATCGAACGTCCCAGTGGACTGCACGCCCTGCCGCTTCGTCAAGAAGCCCTCGGGCGCAAAGCCCGGCTTCGTGATCTTCACCCATCAAAAGACCCTGTCGGTTACGCCGGACGAAGAACGACTGAAAAAAATATTGGCACAGGAACAATAAAAAATCGCCTCGGAGAAAAATCAAATTTCTCCGAGGCGATTTTTTACCTCTCATTCCTCCGCGAACTCTCCGAGCACGACCTTGTCTTCCCCGTCCTGCTCCGCCAAACGGACGCTGACGATTTCCTTCGCCGCCGTCGGCACGTTCTTTCCCACATAATCGGCACGAATCGGCAGCTCCCGATGACCGCGGTCAATCAACACCGCGAGCTGGATGCTGCGCGGGCGTCCCATATCAATCAAAGCGTCCAGCGCGGAACGGATTGTCCGCCCCGTGAACAGCACGTCGTCCACCAAGACGATCGTCTTGCCGCCGATGTCCACCGGCATCTCCGTCGGCCGCACCACCGGCTGATAGGCCATCGTCGAAAGGTCGTCGCGGTACAGCGTAATATCCAGAACGCCCACCGGCGGACGCGACGCCTCGATCTTCGCGATCTCGTCCGCCACCCGCTCCGAAAGCGGCACGCCCCGGGTCCGAATCCCGACCAACACGAGATTTTCCACGCCCTTATTCTTCTCTACGATTTCATGGGCGATACGCGTCAATGCGCGGCGGACGGCGTCTCCGTCCATCAGGACCGTTTTCTCGATCTGCTTTTTCATCATTTGCCACTCTCCCGTCCGTTTTTTCCGCGAAGTTCATGCAAAATCGCCTGCATATCCTCCGGCAATGGCGCTTCGAAGGTCATCTGCTCCCCGGTGCGCGGATGCGTGAACGTCAGCGTCTTGGAATGAAGCGCTTGCCCGTCAATCGCGAACGGGCATTTTTTTGCGCCATATTTCGGGTCGCCTGCCACCGGATGACCGATATACGCCATGTGGACGCGAATCTGATGCGTCCGCCCTGTCAGTAGGCGGCACTCCACCAGCGTATACGCACCGAACCGCTCCAATACGCGAAACTTCGTCGTCGCGTCCTTGCCGTTCTCGCGCACCACCGCCATCTTCTGGCGGTCCTTCGGGCTGCGGCCAATCGCGCCGTGAATCACGCCCTCCGCCTCAGTGATGTTCCCGGTGACAATCGCCCAATAAACGCGGCTCGCCGTCTTCGTTTGTATCTGTTCCGCCAGCGAATGATGCGCCGTGTCATTCTTCGCCGCGATCATCACGCCCGATGTGTCCTTGTCCAGCCGATGCACAATGCCGGGCCGGAGCGCGCCGTTTACGCCGGACAAATCCTTGCAGTGAGCCAAGAGCGCGTTGACCAGCGTCCCGTGATAGACGCCCGCCGCCGGGTGCACGACCATACCCCGCACCTTGTTCACGACGATAACATCCTCATCCTCGTACAAAATATCGAGCGGGATATCCTCCGGCGCCACATCCGTCGCCTCCGGCTCCGGTACGTCCACCGTCACCGCCTCGCCCGCCGTCAGCCGATAACTCGCCTTCGCCTTTCCATTACCAACCGTGACGCACCCGTCGGCAATCAGCTTCTGGATATAAGACCGCGAAAGCGTCTCGTCCAAGCGCGCCAAAAAGACGTCCAGCCGCTCCCCGTCCCGTTCCGCAGTGTAATTCATTCCCGCTCCCTTTTTCCGTCCCGATAGAGCGCGTAAATCAGGCACCCGACTCCTACACAGATACCAATATCCGCGATATTGAACACTGGCCAGACCCGAAAATCAAAAAAATCAATCACGCGCCCGATACGCACCCGGTCAATCAGATTGCCCGCCGCGCCGCCTAATAATAGCGCCGCGCCCCATCGCGCCATTGTCGGCGCATCGGCCAGCCGACGCCGCATCGAACACGCCGCCGCAATCACCGCAATTCCCGCCACGATAAACATCCAGCGCTGGTCCGCGAACATCCCAAACGCCGCGCCGGGATTTTGAATATACGTGATATGAAAAATCCCCGAAAGTACGGGGATCGATTCTCCAATCGACATCGTCCGCGCAATCCAAAGCTTTGCCGCTTGATCCGCCACGACGAGAAAAAAACTGATCAATAACGCCGACAACTCAAAAACCTCAATCATTCTCGGAGCCTTCTTGCTTCTGCCGCTCCGCTTCCCGCTGCTGCGCCAGCACGCGGGCATCCGTCTCCACCGGGTCGCTCTCATAGCGGTTCTGCCACGCGTTCGGAATCGGCATCACCTGCGTCTTCTCCTCCGCCACGCTTGCCGCCTTGTCGGGCGACACCGTCTCATCTTCTGCCGAGCCGATAATCTCCGACAGACCGTCCGCGTTCAAAATCGCCAGCTCCGAGCGGAGCAGCGAACGCAGCCGCACCATGAACTGACGCTCACGCGCTACGCCCGCCTCGTACAGCTCCTGCTGCTCCCGGACCTTCGCCGTCGCGTCCTCCATGCGTCGCTGAATCGCCATCTCCGTCTGATGACGCAGCCGGTCGCGATCCTCCTTCGCCGCGCGCTCCATTTCCTCCACGCGCTGCTTCGCATTCTCCACCACGTCGTCCGCCGTCTTCTGGGCGACCTCCATCGTCTCCTTAAGCTTCGACTCCATTTCCTGATACTGGGCGACCTGCTTCTTCTCCAGCACCAGATCATTTTCCAGCTTGGAGATCTGCTTCATCAGCTCCTCGACAGTCTCGATCACCTCGTCGAGAAAATCGTCGACCTCTTCCTCGCTGTAGCCGCGAAAACCGCGATTGAATTCCTTATTGTGTATATCCGCGGGCGTCAACATACGCCTCGCCTCCTATCTTACAAATATCGACGAAGGGAAACGCCGATGCGCCCCTTCTTCGTCTTGCCGCGCACCTCAACGACCTCCACACGACCCCGACCGCGCATCGAAAGCACGTCGCCCTCCTTCACCGTCTGCGCCGCGCTCTTCACCGGCTGCCAATTCAGCTTCAGCTTCTCCGCCTCGATATCCGACGCCGCGCGGCTCCGCGAAACGCCGAATCCTGCCGCCGCCACCGAATCCGCCCGAAGCGACGCCACCGTCGCGCTGATCTCCTTCGTCCGCTCCTCACGTGGCGCAATCGCTTCCGCACTGTCCGCCTCCACGCGCACCCGCGCCGCGCCGATTGACGACCACTCCGTGAGCAAAAACTCCGCCATCTTCGCGCCGGTCAGCACCCGCGCCACACCCGACGACACGAGAATATCGCCGATCGCGTCCCGCTCCACGCCGAGCCCCATCAAAGCGCCCAACACGTCGCGGTGCGTCAGCCGTGCGAACTCCGCCGGCCACTCCGCGCGCACCACCGCAACATCAAAAGACGGCGCGCCGCCAAAATCCTGATGGACGAACGCCGCCCTCTGCCGTTCCGCGCCGGGATAACCGCCGTCAAAGGTCACGGAAATGCCATCAAAATTCGCCGCCACCGTCTCCGCAATCTCCATGCCGAACGGATCGAGAAAATCCGACACGCGGAACTTCCGCGAACGAACTGCCTGCTCCGCAAGGTCAATCAGCCGGACGGCAACCGCTTCGCCCTCCGTCCCGCGGTAAAACCGCGCCAGCTTCTCCCGCGCCGCCGTCATTTCGCCTTGCCCAATTCCCGCGAACGCTCCGTCGCCGCCAGCACCGCGTCAATCAATGCGCCGCGCACCCCTTGGCTCTCCATCACGCGCACACCCGCAATCGTCGTCCCTGCGGGCGACGTCACCTGATCGCGCAACACGTCGGGATGCTTGCCCGTCGCCAGCACCATCTGCGCCGCTCCGAGCAGCGTCTGTGCCGCCAAAAGCGTCGCCGTATCGCGGGGCAGTCCCGCCATCACGCCGCCGTCCGACAGCGCGTCGATCATCAGGAACCCATACGCCGGTCCGCTGCCCGAAAGCCCCGTCACCGCGTCCATCATCGACTCCTGCACATTCACCGCGCGCCCGCACGCCGACAAAATCTTCACGACGAAATCCACATTCGTCGACTTCGCCTTCTCGTTCAGTGCATAAGCCGACATCCCGACGCCCACCGACAGCGGCGTATTCGGCATCACGCGCACGATCGGCTGCCGTCTGAAATGCTCCTCCAACGACGCAATCGTCAGACCCGCCACAATCGACATCACCACGGTTTCCTTCGGCGTATTCGGCGCCACCTCACGCATCGCCGCCTGCGCCGCCTGCGGCTTCACCGCCAGCACCAGCGTATCGACCTCGGACAGGAAACCGTCCGCGCCCACCGTCGCGTTCACACGATACGTCTCGCGTAAAAACGCGCAGCGCTCTTCGCTCAAATCCGACACAAAAATCGTCGACGGGTCGCATCCCATGCGCTCCACCAGCCCCGCCACAATCGCCGAGGCCATCATCCCGCCGCCGATAAAACCAATCTTTCCCGCCATTCTCGTCTTCGTCTCCTACTTCTTCATCCAGGACATATCCGCCGAAATCGAGCCGCGATCCTGCGTATACGACACGCTGACATTGTTGGGCGCGCAGAGGAACACATTGTGCCCGAGCTTCTTGATATCCCCGGCAATCGCATACGTCGTGCCGCTGATGAAATCAATAATGCGATGCGCGACCTCCGCGTCCGTCTTCTCGAAATTGATGACCACTGGGCGCTTCTCCTTCAGACAATTCGCCACCTGCTGGACATCGTCGAAAGACTGCGGCTCAATGACGACCACCTTCATCTTCGAGCGGATCATCCCTCCATTCACCGCCGTCTGGAAATCCACCACATTCGACGACGAAGTGCCTGCCGCCTGCGTCAAATGCTCCGGCTGCGCCACTTCCTCCTCAGCCAGCTCCTCTTCCAAAAGCTCGTCGTTCTCCGAATCGCCGGTCAACCCAAGCTTTCCGCGCATCTTATCAATAAAGCTCATGAAAAACTTCCCCCTTGCAAAACATCCTCACGCTTACGCGCATACGATATTGATTTTATTATAGCAGACAAATCCATCACCGCAACCCCTTTTCGCGCATTATACGCAAAAAAATACGCTGTGCATTCCCGCACAGCGTATTTTTTCCTTCTCTTTACCAAATCTTGCCCACGATAAACCACATACGATCCTTCGACTGCGCGTCCTGTGACATTCCGTCGTAGCCTCCGATGCGTCGCGCGTAATCGAAGCGTGCGAACCAGTCATTCGGCTTCGAATAACTGACGCCGATGCCCCACCCTTTCAGCGTCGAGGTACTGTTGAACGGCATCCCCGTCGTCGCATGCTGCATCGCCCGTGTCATGCCCGCGTCAAAATACGTGCTGAGCGTCAGACCCGGCAGATTCGTATGATAGCGCAGCTCCAGCGTGCCGAGGATTCCTTGGTCACCCGAAGCCTCGCCCTGCGGATACGCACGCACGGCATTCGCGCCGCCGAGATACATCTCCTCCGAGCTGTCCAGATTGTTGAACGCCGTTTGCCCGGACAATTTCAACATCACATCCGTCTGATGGCCGAGCGCCTGCACGCCCGTCACCGATGCCTCCACCTTCGTATACGCGCCGTCCGTCTCCGACGCACTCGCCTGCCGCTGCGCCCAATCCGAATCCGCGCCCAGCGTTCCCGTCGTCAGCGTCACATCATAATCAACCACGGCACCCGGCACGCGATTGTAACCGTCCAACCCTACATGAACGCTGTGGGAATGTTTCTTCGAATCCATATTGAAAGTTGGTGTCCGATACGCGTCGAGATCATCCTTCAAAATCCGGTAATCATAGCCGAACCGCCATTCCAGCTTGCGGTCGTCCAGATGATAAATCGGACGGCTGCCGAACAGGCTGACCGTGTGCGCCGTACCGTTCGCCCCGGTATTTGCGAAAAGTCCGCCGAGCTTGTAATCCATACGGCTAAATCCGATACCGAGCTTCGTGCCGCCGTGTCCGACCAACGCCTCATAATTCGCGTAATAATTGTGCAGATTGTCGTTCGAAATCAACGCGCCCACATTGATACGCGCGCCCGTGCCGCCGACATTGTAAAGGCTCTCCTGCACGCCGAAGCGGTATGGCCCCGACGACTTCGACCCGTAATTCTCCGCGTAAAGCACCGTATTCGAACTCTTGCCGTCCTCCACACGCACCGTCAGATCGCTCGTCCCGAAATCCTTGCCCGGACTCAAAACGCCGATCGCCTTCGTACCGGACAAATCGGAAATCGAGTACAGCGCCGTCTCCAGCTTCGACGTGCGGATGATGTCCCCAGGCTTCAAGCCCTTCAAAAAGCCCCGGATCACATCCTCCTTCAAGCGGCTGTTGTTCTCGATCTTCACCTCGCTGTAGCGGCCCGGAATCACCTTGATCGTCACCGTGCCGTCCGAGCTCTCCTGCGCAGGCACATACGCCGCCGACGCCGGATAGCCATGGGCGCGGCAATACGCCGTCACCTTGTCCACCGTCTGGTTGAACGCCGACAGCGTCGTCTCCACGCCGACACTCTCCGCCAAGATCGCCGCAAGCGCTTCCTTGTTCAGCTTCAGCTCCTGCGCGTCCAAGCGGACATTCGAGACCGTGAAGCGCGTCTCCGTCTGCTCTGAAGGAATCGCGGGCAAATCCGTCTTCACCGACGCATCCGCACCCGGCTGCTCCTTCTCAATTTCCTCGCCCGGTCTCGAAAGCGACGGAGCCGCCTCCAAGATGCCTCCCCATGCACCGAGCATGACGGCTGCCGCCACCCCAACAGACAGCCTGCGGAAAAATTTCTCCTTCATCCCCATTATCCCCTTATCTTTTTTCCTCCTTGCCTTCCCCTTGAGGGGAAGGTGTCAGTCAAGACTGACGGATGAGGTGTTATATGTACATCTAAGATTATCCAATCATCTGGTTCAAATTCACCGCATCGCCGAGCGTCTCGATCCCGATGTTCGAACGATCCGCGAACAGAGCGCGGCGGTTTTTCTCTTCCTCATCCGCTTCCTCCTGCTCGTCCTCGTCCTGTGCATTGATCACGATAGACGTCCCCTTATTCTCAGCCTTGCGGCTTGCGTTCGTCAAAATCTCCAAGAGC
>CACYUQ010000034.1 GCA_902777615.1 uncultured Selenomonadaceae bacterium | reverse complement strand
TTCCAATGCTTTTTTAGCAATTTCAGGCGTTGTTTTCATGTTCGGTTTCCTCTTTACTTGAGTGTATATGTCTTGCGCTTCAATTATAGCACAGAAAGCGATAAGAAATGAAAAGACGTATGTGGGGTACTTTGGAAGGCAAAGCAGGAACTATGCGGTTGGCAGCGAATAACTACGGAAAGAGCTGAAAGATTGCCAGAACGCTAGAGGGAGGAACGTTACTATGGATCAGATCGAGGAGCTTCGGCGAATACTCAAGGAAAGCAAGAATGCCGTCTTTTTTGGCGGAGCGGGAATGTCCACGGAATCCGGCGTACCGGATTTTCGCAGCGCGAACGGCATATACAGCCAAAGACTCCATCAAGAGTTTCGCCCGGAGGAAATGGCGTCCCACAGCTTTTTCGTGAATCATACGGAAGCATTTTTTGAATTCTATCGTGAGCACCGTATATTCCGAAACATCCAGCCAAACGTCGGACATAAAGCGTTGGCGGAGTTGGAACGGCGAGGCATACTGAAAGCTGTCGTCACCCAAAATATCGACGGGCTTCATCAACTCGCCGGATCGAAAACGGTCTATGAGTTGCATGGCTCGATTCTACGATGGCCGTGCGTTCAATGCGGAAAAGTCTATCCGGTGGATTACATCCTTCAAGAAGAAAATAAGCCCGTCCCGCATTGTGAGGACTGCGGCGGTATTGTCAGGCCGGGCGTCGTCCTCTATGAGGAAGGGCTGGATGCCGAGGTCGTGGAAAGCGCTGTTCGCGCAATCAGCGAGGCAGACACTTTGATTGTCGGCGGTACCTCGCTTGTGGTCTATCCGGCGGCGGGATTGATTGACTATTTTGAGGGGCGTCATCTCGTACTGATCAACAAGAGCGAGACGAAAGCGGACGCGCGGGCGGAGCTTGTCATCCGCGACGCCATCGGCGAAGTGTTGTCGAAAGCCGTGGAATCGCTTTGAAGGAAAAACGTGTGAACTAAAATACATTTCGATTTTTTTTCACATCGCGTATAGACAGGGAATCTTTTTCCACTTGGCAGGGCAGATGCAATATTTTTACGCCCGCTTTTTGGGCTTCATCCAGCGCTTTGCCGAATTCCGGGTGCGTCTCGATATTGGGGCGCACTTGTTTGATTCCGTTCATTTGAATGACGAAGGCGAGGCCGCACCAATAGCCTTGTTTCCGCGCTTCGATAAGCTCGCGGATATGTTTGACGCCGCGCTCGGTGGGGGCGTCGGGGAAATAGCCCACGCCGCCGATTTCCAAGGTGCAGCCTTTGACTTCCAGCAGATATTTTTGCGGTCCTTTTTCCATATAGAAGTCGATGCGGGAGTCGCCGTAGACGGTTTCGGGCCGGACGCGGTCGAAGCCCTGTTGTTCCAACCATTCCCGTATGACTACATTCGGGGCTTGGCTGTCGATGTTTACCCAGCCGAGTTTCTTTTTCTTGACGGCAATCAAGTCGTATTTTGTTTTGCGGTTTGGATTGTCCGCTTTGGCTAAAATCACGGGCACGTCCTTCAGCAGAAGTTCCTTGCATCGTCCCGTGTTTTTGACATGGACCGTTTCGACGTTGCCGCCGATATTCACATGGGCGATGAAGCGGTTCGGCCTGTCCATGAAACGGGCTTCCGTGACGTCGGGATAAATCATTGGCAATCAGCTTCCTCGTTCATATTGTGCAAGAGTTCTTGGACTGCAATGTCTTTGTGCCGATACCGCCGTCGTCCCTTTGACTTTTCACCGTAGTCGATGGCTTTGACCGGGCAGATATGCAGGCAGCCCAAGCAGTTCACGCAACGATGCTGCCAGACGGGATGACCGTCGGGACGCACGATGTTTTGTGTCGGGCAGATGCGCTCGCAAAGACCGCAGGCAGTGCATAGCTCCGTATTACAGCTGAACTTTTCGTCGAGCTTTTGCCGCCATTCTTTCCATTTTTCGTGAATACGGCGGCAGAGGCTGCGCAAGAGCTGCCATGTACTGTGCGGCGCTCGCGCTTTGACAGCCGCCGCGATTTTTTTCAGCTTACGTTCCGCGAACCGCGCTCTGAGGTTGATGCGCCATTCGGCCGGAATATCGCCCAGCGGCAGGTAATTGGAAACCAGCCGGACATACCATGACGCGGACAGATGCTGGCCCTTTGCGGCAAGAATCGTTTCCGCGTCGGCAAAGGGCTGGCCGATATAGGGGGCGCCGCAAGTGGCGATTGCAAAAATGTATGGACGTCCTGTCAGCATCAGTCGTTCCATGAACGATTCCACCAGCATGGGGAGCCCCATACTGTGCAGCGGGAAAACGAAACCGACGCAATCGGCAGTCACGTCAAAACGATGGTGAAACAGCTCCTCCGGGATGGAGCGAAGTTCCGTGTCCTCCTGTGCGGCTTGCAGAAATTTCGCGACGTATAAAGAATTTCCCGTAGCGGAAAAATAGTAGATGACGGTTTTCATGATGATTGTGCCCTCCATGGATTTTGGTGTGTTGGATATTGTAAGTATTTTATCATACGATGGAATAAAGCGCATAGATAAAAAGCTCGTCGCATGTGGGGGGATGATTCCGGCCTGCGGGCGGCGTTTTTTCATGATGGGGGACTTTTTGCAATAATAATTCGTGCCCAGCGAGGGAAATGCTTGATAATGTGGCGACGCTAAATTATAATAATAAAGAACACGAAGCTGATTGGAAGGGAAGTAATTGTCATGGCTGTCGAGAAGAGCGGGATATTACTGGAGTCGGGAACCAATGAGTTTGAGATCGTGGAATTCTCGGTAGGCGGGGTTCGCTATGGAATCAACGTGGCGAAGGTACGCGAAGTTATCCAAAGCGCCTTGTTTCCAATTACAAAAGTGCCGCAGGCGCATCCATACTTGGATGGCGTGATTACGCTTCGGGGGAGCACGATTCCCTTGATCAACCTGCCGCGATGCATGAATCATGGACAAGGAACACAGTGCAAGAGCATCATTGTCACGGAAATCAACGCCTATGCTGTCGGGTTTTTGGTGGATGAGGTGTCGCGGATCCATCGCATATCGTGGAACGATATGGAGTCGCCGCCGCAGGTCGGGGGCGGTTCCAGAGTTGTGGGGTTGGTGCGCTTCGGGGACAGAATCGTGCAGCTCATGGACTTCGAGTCGATCATTGCGGAGGTGAACCCGCAGATCAACAAGAAGCTCACGGAGGTGGAAAGCCGGCACGACAATTTGCAGGAACTTCGTCAAACTGCGCCTATCGTGGTGGCAGAGGATTCCATGATGCTCCGGGATATGATCGTGGGGACGCTTCATGACGCGGGCTATGGAAATGTCACGGCTTTCGTCAACGGACTTGACGCGTGGAATTACCTTCATCCGGAAGAGGAGTCTGCTCCTGACATGGGCCACGGGGCTGTCATCACGGACATCGAGATGCCCAAGATGGATGGGCATCGGTTGCTCAAGTTGATTCGTGACGACGCGGAGCTGCGGGGGCTTCCCGTCATCCTGTTTTCGTCTCTCATCAATGATGAGATGCGCAGCAAGGGCGAGATGCTGGGCGCGACGGGGCAGATTACCAAGCCGGAAATGAACGAGCTCGTTAATTTTCTGGATTCGGTGTTGTTTTCCATCTAAATACGGTGAAATAATACTCATCTCAGGCCAAAATTTTAAATCAAATACGGACGTCGATGGATGCTTCTTTCGACGTCCGTATTTTTTATTGGCGTGTTTCGAAAATCACTTGAATCCGAAAAATTTCTTGAGTCCCTTTTTGCCTTTCAGTTCCTCCGCTGTAAAGCCGTAGTGTGCGGCGCTTGCGAGGGTGACGACGTTTTCGAGGAAGTCATCGTAAGGCAGGTCGAACCATTCTTCCGGGATTTCGGTGTGGATAGTCCCGCCGTCGTTGTGGCCGCCGCCCCACCACCATGCCTCATCGAGCTCGGCTTGGTAGGTGCCGTCGTCCATCTTGTTGAAGCAGTACCATGAAGCCCATTCTTTCATGCCTTCCGGCGTCTTTGGCCCCTCGTAGTGCGGCGCGGAATAATCTTTTTCGGAGTAGCCTTCCTCGCCTTTTTCCGCGGCCCTCCGATAAATCCAGAATTTTTCTCCCGTCTCGCTTGCCACTCGCTTTACGGTGAAGTCGTCCTTTTTGTAAATGGGTTGTTTCCGGTTGGGGACGCGGTTCTCGTCTGTGATGATTTTCGCCATGAACGGAACGGGGCCGTCTTTCTCCGCTGAATGTTTGAATTTATCGGGAATGTTCTCTTTTTCCAGCCCGATGAACGAAAAGTCCGAGGTGGCGTAGCTGGCGGCGCCGTTCTCGTAAACATGGTAGGAAGCGATGCAGTGATCCTTGAAATACACGTTGTAATGGTCCTTGATCCTCATGGGGCAAGCCTCCTCTTATCGTGTCTCTTTGAGAAAATCATCCAAAAGTTCTTTGCGGCGATGGCTTTATGCCTCAAATCTGCTTCATCCAGAACTGTACCGCCCGGTCTATCCAGCCCGCGGCTGAGGTTCCCGTTCCGAGGCCGAAGCCATGGGCAAGGCCGTCGAACTCCTCGTATTCCGCTTCGGTTCCGTTTCTTCGGATGGCTTCCGTCCGCTGACGCATCGTCCGGCGCAGGCCGGGGCCGTCGCTCTCTCCGGCGCAGCTATAGGTGGGCGGTTCGCTTCCATAGACGTCGGCGAATCCCGTGTATTGCATGATGACGGCGGCCGGCTTTGGACAGTTCTTTTCGCCGAAACGTACTGTTCCCAGCGCGCCGAGGATCGCCGCCGTCCGCGCGCCTGCCGAGCCTCCCCAGAGTGAATAGCCGCCGACGTCCAGCTGCAACGAGGCTTCGTTTTCGTGGACAAAAGCGATAGCCCGCGCCAGGTCTTTGCAGCTGCTGTCACCGCCGGGGCGATAGATCAGGGCGAAGGCATTGACGCCTTTTCGTGAAAGGGCCAACGCGTGGGGAAAGCTGTCGTGCATCGCGCCGACGTAGCGAAAGCCGCCGCCGGCGCTGAGGATGGCGACCTTCCCGCCGGGGCGCCCGCGAAATAGGAACAGTCCTGTGTCCCGCTTTGCCGGATCGGCCAGTTTTTCCTCCTCGGCGTAGATGTCATAGAAGACGGTTTCTCCCGCCGAGGCGCGCCCCCAAAGATGGTTTATGACCGCCACGGTGTCCTCGGGCCGGATGTTGGTATACCAGGAAAGCTTCATCGTCCCCAGAGATGCACCCTGCATATAGTTCCGCTGCACGGGAAAAAGCAGCCGACCATAGTTGCCGAAAACCGGGTCGCTGATGACGTCGCGTATTCTTGATTTTGCTGTGAATTTTTGCTCGATTTCTTGCCGTTCCATTTTGATTACCAGCCTGTAGGAATTTCGCAATCTGGCTTTATCTTTCGACGTTTGGTCAAAAATTCCTGCAAGGTGGACAACGCGCCGGTTTTCTGCGAAAATATAGGAAACGATTTCAAAAAGGATGGTTTTCGATGGCGGGGAAGAAGAGGAAGACGGTTTATGTGTGCCAGTCCTGCGGCGCGGAGTCGGCGAAATGGCTCGGCAAGTGTCCGGGGTGCGGCGCCTGGAATACGATGGTCGAGGAGGTCGCCATACCGGAGACGACGGGAAAAGGGCTTCGGCTCGGGCTTTCCGATGCGGTGGCGCCGCGCCTGATCGGCGAAGTGGAGACGGAGGATTTGCCGCGCTTCCCGACCGGTTCGGAGGAGCTGGACAGGGTACTCGGGGGCGGCGTGATTCCCGGGTCGATGGTGCTGATCGTCGGCGATCCCGGCGTGGGCAAGTCGAGCCTGACGCTTCGCGTGTCCGCCGATGTGGCGCGGCTCGGGCGGCGCGTGCTGTATGTGACGGGCGAGGAATCGACGCGGCAGATCCGCATGCGCGCCGACCGCCTCGACGCGGTGGCCGACGGTCTTTACGTCGTCAGCGAGACGAATCTCGACACGATTGCACTGCATATCGAGAAAATCAAGCCGGAGCTTCTCGTAATCGACTCGATCCAGACGATTTTTCGGCCGGAGATCGAGAGCGCGCCGGGCAGTGTCAGTCAGGTGCGGGAGTCCAGCGTGGAGCTCTTGCGTATCGCGAAAGCGGAGGGAATCGCCGCTTTCGTCATCGGACACGTCACGAAGGACGGCAGTCTCGCGGGGCCTCGGGTCCTCGAGCATATCGTGGACACGGTTCTGTTCTTCGAGGGGGAGAAGAACGCGGGCTATCGCGTGCTCCGCGCCATCAAGAACCGCTTCGGCAGCACGAACGAGATCGGGCTGTTTGAGATGCGGGACACGGGGCTTTGCGACGTGCCGGACATCTCGAAGTTTTTCCTGTCGGAGCGCGAGGCGGATTCGGGCACGGCGGTGATTCCGACGGTGGAGGGGACGCGCCCGCTCCTCGTCGAGGTGCAGGCGCTGGTCGCACAGACGCCCTATGTGCCGCCGCGGCGCACCTCCGACGCGGTGGATTTGAAGCGGCTCCAGCTGCTTCTGGCGGTGCTGGAAAAGCGCGTGCGGCTGCCGCTGGGAAATTCCGACGTCTATGTGAAGGCGGCGGGCGGTATCCGCATCGACGAGCCCGCCGCCGATCTAGGCCTTTGCGTGGCGATGGCGTCGAGCTTCGCGAACCGTCGTCCGCGTCCAAAGACGATTATTTTCGGAGAGGTTGGCTTGTCCGGCGAGGTGCGAGCGGTGGGGCAGGCAGAGACGCGGCTCCGCGAGGCGGCAAGGCTCGGCTTTACGGCCGCCGTGCTGCCGGAGAAAAACGCCCGGGCACTGAAAGGAACGAAGACTGGAATTAAACTGCTGCCTGCGGCGACTATCGGCGACGCGCTGAAACTGGCGCTGCCGAGGGAAGAACGAGAGAACGAATAGATTATGTGTCAAGCGTGTTTTTTGTCCGGTCGCCGTGGGCGGCCTTTTTCTTTGCGCCGCCGCGAAGCAGCCGGACGAAGTCGGACAGGGCGCGCGGAATATGCGGCTTTTTCAGCCATGCGGCGCGGATGGAGAACGAGACGCCCGGCTCGATTTGCAAAAGATGGGAGAGGTCTTTGCCTTCAAAACTCCGCTCCGCCAGCGTGCGCGGGCAGAAGCAGGCTCCTTCGCCGAGCAGGCAGAGGTCGAGCAGGGTTTCCATGTTTTCCGACGAAACGGCGACGCGAGGGACGAGGCCGTGCTTTTGCAGCAGAGCGTTTCCGATACGCCCCGCGATATCTTCCTGACGGTTCATCAGAAACGGACAGTCCGCCAACGGCCGGAGATCGCCCCGCAGTAGGTTTCCTCGTTGCCGTGGGGGAATCAGGTGGTCGGGAACCAGCAGGAGCATTTCTTCGTCGTGAAACGGCTCCGCTGCAATCAACGGGTGCTCTTCGGTCAGCTCGGCCAGAATCAGATCGACCTGGTCGGAGAGCAGACGGGCAATCAATTCTTCGTTGGGGGCTTCCACAAGGCGCAGACGGATATGGGGATGGGCCCGCCGGAAAGCAGGCAGGAACGGCGTCAATAAAAAGCGTCCGCGGGTATAGGCGACGCCGACGGAAAGCTCGCCCTGTTCTTCGCCGGAGATGTCGGCAAATTCCCGCCGCATGGCGCGGTCGAGCTCCGAGAATCGTCGGGCGTAGTCCTGAAAGACGCGTCCCGCGTAGGTCAGGCGAAAACGAGGGCGGCGCTCGAAGAGGGGGCAGCCCAGTTCTTTTTCTAACGCCGCGATATGCGCGCTCAAAGTTTGCTGGGTGATGTGCAGGCGTTCCGCGGCGCGGCTGATGCCGCCCTCTTTCACGACGGAAAGATAATATCGCATGGGCAAGAGATTCATAACATCCTCCACAGTCTTTTTCCTGTATAATATACGATATATTTACAGTTTGCAATATGTTTTCGTTTCCGCTACGATGATGGCGGGAGGCGAAAGGGTATGGGACAGGAGAGGAAGAAATCGTTGGCGCTTATTTTCGGGCCGACGGCGTTCCTTTTGGTGCGGATGGCGGCGCAGCCCTTTGGGGAAAAGGCTGCCTGGGCTTTGGGCCTTGCGGCGTGGATGGCGCTTTGGTGGATGCTGCGGCCTGTGGATATCGCGGTGACGGCGCTCTTGCCCATTGCGGTCAACGCGGCGTTTTCGCTGTCGCCGAATGAGCGCGTGATCAGCCGTTATTTTTCAGAGATCGTGGTTCTGCTTTTGGGCGCGGATTTGATTTCCTTGACGTGGGAGCGCACGGGGCTTGACCGGCGCGTGGCGGTGCGCGTCCTTTGCGGCATCGGAGCGTCGATGCGGCGGCAGATTTTTGCGTGGCTCGGCGCGTCGGCGGCGCTTTCGGTTTTCCTGCCGAATGTGGTGGTGGCGGCGATTCTTTGCCCGATTGCCGCGGCGATGCTCCGATTTGTCAGCGGCAAGCAAGCTCTTCCCGCTGCCGCCGTCCCGATTCTCTTGGCCGTCGGTTGGGGGAGCGGCATCGGCGGCTTCGGTTCGCCCATTGGCGGCGCGGCCAATCTGGTGGCGATTTCCTATTTGGAAAACCTGACGGGGCATGAATTCATGTATGTGGATTGGGTGGTGCGCTTCCTGCCGTTTTTGGCGTTCGTCTTTTCGCTGAATTTAGCGTTTCTGCTGGTTATGGCCGGGCATGGGCGCTTGCCGGGTTCCGGCGATTATTTTCGGGATTTGTACCGAGGCCTTGGCCCGTTGTCCCGAGGGGAGCGGATCGGGCTGACGCTGTTTGCGGCGGCGACGGCGCTGGCGTTTTTGCGTCCGCTGTATGCGGCGCTTCTGCCCGAAATGAAGCCTGCCTATGTGTTTTTGTCGCTGGGATTGTTGACGTTTTTCTTGCGGGACGAAAACGGAACGCCGATGCTTGCATGGAAATTTGCCGAGAGTCATGTGATGTGGGGCATGATGTTTTTGTTCGCGAGCGGCATGGCGCTGGGCGGCCTCCTGATTGACACAGGGGCGGTGGAAAAACTGGCGGCGCTGATTGCCGAGGCGGAGCCCCGGGGCGGTGTCGGCACGGTGGCGCTTTTCGTCGTGTTCGGCTGTTTGTTGTCGGAGCTTTCCAGCAACACGGCGGCGGCGTCCATTACGTTGCCGGTGGTGATCGGCATTTGCGGCGCGGTGGGGATTGATCCGACGCCCTATCTCCTGATTACCGTGGTGGCAGTGAATTGCGCCTACATTCTGCCCATTTCCACGCGGGCGATTCCTGTCGCGCACGGACTGGACGCGGGCGTCCAAATCCGGCAGGGGCTTCGGCTTGCGGTGTTGAACGCAATCGCCGTCACAGCGGCCGGTTGGTTCTGCTTACGTTTCGTCCCCGCATTTTCCGCGTTGCCGTGATGAAAGTTGCGTTTTTTATGGAAAAGGTGTGATTGACAAATCGCCCGCTTCATCGTAAAATTTTTTTGTTCCTGCCCGCGTGGGGCAGACGTCAGTTTTATCCGCAGTGCGCGGCGGACATTTGGGGGGAATTTTATGGGCATGAATATGAGTGAGAAGATTTTGGCGCAGCACGCGGGGCTGGCTTCCGTTGAAGCGGGCCAACTCGTTACCGCGAAGCTCGATATGGTGCTGGCGAACGACATCACTGCGCCGCCGGCCATCAAAGAGTTTGAGAAGATCGGCGGCGCCGTGTTCGACCCGGCGAAAATCGCGCTGGTGCCGGATCACTTCACGCCAAACAAGGATATGAAGACCGCTGAGCTGACGAAGATCGTGCGGGACTTCGCGAAGGAACAGAAAATCGTCCATTATTTCGAAGTCGGGCACGACGCGGGCATCGAGCATGTGATTTTGCCGGAGCATGGGCTTGTTGGGCCGGGAATGCTGACCATCGGCGCGGACTCGCACACCTGCACTTACGGTGCGGTGAACGGCTTTTCCACCGGTGTCGGCACGACCGATCTTGCGGTGGCGCTGGCGACGGGCGAGGCGTGGTTCAAGGTGCCGTCGGCGATTCGCGTGGTGCTGCACGGCGAGAAGCCGAAGGACGTGGGCGGCAAGGATGTGATTTTGACGCTGATCGGCATGATCGGCGTGGACGGCGCGCTGTATCAGACGCTGGAGTTTACGGGCGACGGCGTTTCGTCTCTTGGCATGGACGACCGCTTCACGATTGCGAACATGGCAATCGAGGCGGGCGCGAAGAACGGCATTTTCCCGTTTGACGACAAGACGCGTGTTTATTTGGAGGAGCGCATCAAGGATTATGAGCCGGTGTTCTCCGACGCGGACGCTTCCTATGTCCGCACGGTGGAAATCGACCTTTCAGCGCTCAGGCCGGTGGTGGCGTTCCCGCATTTGCCGGGGAATACGAAGCGCATCGAAGATATTATGGAGCCAATCCCAATCCAGCAGGTTGTTTTAGGCTCCTGCACGAATGGGCGAATCCAAGATCTTGCGGAAGCGGCGGAAGTCTTTTCGATGCACAAGGTCCATCCGGACGTTCGCTGTATCGTGATTCCGGGCAGCCAGCGCGTCTATATGGAGGCGATGGAGCGCGGCTACATCCGCACGTTTATCAACGCGGGCTGCGCGGTCTCGACGCCGACTTGCGGGCCGTGCATGGGCGGTCACATGGGCATCCTGGCGAAAGGCGAGCGCTGCGTCTCGACGACGAACCGCAATTTCGTCGGGCGCATGGGGCACATCGACAGTGAAATTTATCTGGCGGGACCGCAGGTTGCGGCGGCCAGCGCGATTCTCGGCCGCATTGCCGAGCCGAAGGAGGTGGAGTAAATGAAAGCGGAAGGAAAAGTCTGGCGCTATGGAGACAACGTGGATACCGACGTCATCATTCCCGCGCGCTATCTGAACTCCTTCGACCCGAAGGAACTAGCGTCCCACTGCATGGTCGACATTGACGAGACCTTCGCGAAGGAGGTCAAAGCGGGGGATATCATGGTGGGTGGCAAGAATTTCGGCTGCGGATCGTCCCGCGAGCATGCGCCGATTGCCATCAAGGCGTCGGGCGTCCCGGTGGTGGTGGCGGCCAGCTTCGCGCGAATCTTCTATCGGAACGGCATCAATATCGGTCTGCCGCTTCTCGAAATCGGCGACGACGTGGAAAAAATCAAGGCAAACGACGTGCTTCGCATCGACACCTCAGAAGGCACGATTGAAGACCTGACGACAGGTGACAAATTCCAAGCGCATCCGCTCCCCGGCTTTGTGCAGGACATCGCGAAGGCGGGCGGCTTGATTCCGTACATCAAGGAAAAAAGGAAATAAAGAACGGCAGTAAAAAGCCCCGCGAAAAAATTTCGCGGGGCTTTCGCTGTATTCCGGTTATTTTACGACTGCGCCGGTGCTGGCCGAGGTGGTCATTTTCGCGTAGCGGGCGAGGTAGCCGGTCTTGATTTTCGGTTCCGGTTTTTTCCATGCCGCTTTGCGCTTTGCGAGCTCGTCATCACTGACTTTCAGTTCCAGCTTACGGTTCGGGATGTCGATGGAAATGATGTCGCCATCTTTGATCAGCGCAATCGGGCCGCCCTCCATCGCTTCCGGCGAGATATGGCCGATGCAGGCGCCTTGGCTTGCGCCGCTGAAGCGTCCGTCAGTAATCAGGCCGACCTTGAGACCCGCGCCGGTGATAGCCGCCGTCGGGTTCAGCATTTCCTGCATGCCGGGGCCGCCCTTCGGCCCTTCGTAGCGGATGACCACCACGTCACCGTCGTGAATCTCGCCGCCCATGATCGCGTCGATGGCAGCCGTTTCGGAGTCGTAGCATTTCGCCTTGCCCTCATAGACGAGCATATCGTCGCTGACCGCTGATGCCTTGACGACGGCGTAATCGGGGCAGATGTTGCCCTGAAGGATGGCGATGCCGCCTTCCTTGCGGTACGGGTCGTCCACGCTGTGAATCACGTCGGGGCGCAGAATTTCCGCGTCTTTGATGCGGTCACCGAGCTTTCCGGTGACGGTCAGCGCGTCGAGGTGCAGCAGGTTCTTTTTTGCCAGCTCGTGCATGACGGCGGAGATGCCGCCCGCTTCATCGAGGTCCTGCATGTGGTGTTTTCCGCCGGGGCTCAGTTTCGTGATATACGGAGTGCGGCGGCTGATTTCGTCAAACAGCGGTGCGGGAATCTCGATGCCCGCTTCGTGGGCGATGGCGGTCAGGTGCAGCACCGTGTTCGACGAGCCGCCGATGCCCATGTCGGTCGTGATAGCGTTTTCAAATGCCTCGCGAGTCATGATGTCGCGCGGGCAGATATTCTTCTTTACGAGGTCCATGACGACAGCGCCCGCTCGTTTCGCCAGCAGACGGCGCGCGCCGGTGTGGGCGGCGGGAATCGTGCCGTTGCCCGGTAAGCCCATGCCGAGTGCTTCGGTCAGCGAGTTCATCGTGTTCGCGGTGAAGAGGCCCGCGCAGGAGCCGCAGCTCGGGCAGGCGTGGGCTTCGAGGTCCGCCATCTCGTCGGCGCTGATCTTGCCCGCCGCGAATTTGCCTGCAGCTTCAAAGCATTGGCTGACGCTGACGTCCTGCCCGTGGAAACGCCCAGCGAGCATAGCGCCGCCGCTGACGACCACCGACGGGATATTGAGTCGTGCCGCCGCCATCAGCATACCGGGCACGACCTTGTCGCAGTTCGGAATCAAAACGAGACCGTCGAATCCGCTGGCTGTCGCCACCGCCTCGATAGAATCGGCAATCAGCTCGCGGCTCGCCAACGAAAATTTCATGCCCGTATGACCCATCGCGATACCGTCGCAGACGCCGATTGCCGGAAATTCCATCGGCGTGCCGCCAGCCGCCGCGACGCCGAGCTTCGCCGCCTCGGTGATTTCGCGAAGGTGCATATGGCCCGGAATGACCTCGTTGAAGGAATTGCAAATGCCGATCAAGGGCTTTTCCAAATCCTCCGGCCCGAAGCCCAGAGCGTAGAACAGCGACCGGTGCGCGCAGCGCGTCGGTCCTTTTTTCACAGCGTCACTTCTCATGTTCTTTCATCCTTTTCTTTTTCAATTCCGCGCACCCGTATGGTGTGCGGTATATCTTTCATCATACCATAAAAAAGGGTAAAAAACACTCGTTTTTTGTTTTTAATTGCAGGCGGTCCGAAATCGTTTTCTGGTGTTTTTTGCAAGTCATATAGAAGGAATCATCTGGATTGTGGCGAATCAATAGGGTAGGACGATTTTTTACAGTCAGGTACGCAATGGAAGAAAGGTGCCGGTCATGTTGAAAGCAAAAGTTGTTGACGTCCCAGGAGCCATTGCGCGAAAGTCTGCAAGGGAAGTGATTGGGATGCGGAAGCTCACGACGTTTTTTGCCGCCGTCTTTTTGCTCCTCTTGGCGGCTACGCAGTCGACATACGCGGAAAAGACCCCCGCCATGGTTCGGGTTGGCTATTTCGAGAACGGGACCTTTCAGGAAGGCGCCGAGGTGGGAGCTATCCGGCGGGGTTACGCCTATGAATATTACCGCAAGATTGCCGAATACACAGGCTGGCAGTATGAATACGTTTACGGCGGTTTTGCCGAGCTTTATCAGATGCTGCTGGATGGGCAGATCGATCTTTTGGCGGGACTCGCGAAGACAGAGGAGCGTCTCGGTGTCCTCGGCTATCCGGAGTTTCCGATGGGCAGCGAAACCTACAACATGGTCAAGCACAGCGAGGACGATAGAATCACCACGTCTTATGCTACGCTGAGCGGAAAGCGGATTGGCGTGCTGGACAGCGCCATGGTGCGAATCCTGCAAAAGTTCCTTGTCGAGCACGGTATTGAAGCCGAGCTGGACGTCTATCCCAATCATCAGAGCTTACTGGACGCATTTGGACGCCACAGGATTGACACCATGGTGGCGGAAAGCGACGGCAGCTATGACCGGGATGATACGACGCTGCTTTATGCGTTTGGTTCTTCGGACTATTATCTTTGCGTGAACAAGGCGCGGCCGGACATCCTCGACACGCTGTCGAGGGCCCAAGAGCAGATGATGGTGGAGGAGCCGAATTTTGTCAACTCCCTCAAAATCAAGTATGACGTTGTGAGCAGGAAGCCATCCGACGCGGAGAAAGCGTGGCTTGCGGAACATAGCATTCTCCGGATCGGCTATCTCAACCATTATCTCCCATACAGCGATACGGGCGCCGACGGGAATGCCACTGGTCTTGTCCGCGATCTCGTTCCGCGGATTTTGGAAGAGCTGGGGATTTTGCACCTCGAGGTTTCCTATGTCGGCTATGACAATTACGACGACATGGTCAACGATTTGAATGGCGGGAATATCGACGTGGCTTTCCCCGTAGGAGGCGGGCTGTTTTTCTCGGAGGAGAGCGGCATCTACCAGTCCAATCCCGTGGCCTCTCTCAGCGCAGATCTGGTCTTCCTCGAGGATTCCAGCCGTCATACGCTTCAGACCTTTGCGGTTAACAGGAACAACCGGATGCAGTATTATTATATCAAGACGCATTTTCCCGATGCCATGATTTACAATTGCTCTTCTATTGAAGAATGTCTGACGGCGGTGGTGGAAGGTAAAGTGCCCTTCACTACGGTCAACGGTCTCCGGGCGAACGATATTCTCAGAAACCGAAAATTCCGCAAGCTTTCCCTGAAGCCGCTGAATCGTCCTGACAATCATTGTTTCGGGGTCAGCATCGGCAACGAGGGGCTTCTGAAGCTCCTGAACCGTGGCGTGAACGTTATCGGCAAGGATCGGCTGGATGGCCTTGCCAACCGCCATGTCAGAGGGTTGTATTCCAATTCCTTGTACGACGTGCTGATGGACAATCTCTGGATCCTTGGGCTCGCGATTGCGGCGGCGTCGCTTTTGGTGGTGGCGTTCTTCGCCCGGGAGTCTTCCCACGCCAAGCGCCGCATGAAGGAAAGGGAAGAGGCCAGCCTGGCGCTGGAGCGGAAGACAAAAGAACTGGCCAAGCACAAGCAAGCGCTCCTCGAAACCAACGCGAAGCTTGCCGAGTCCGCCCAGAAGGAGCAGGCGGCGAACGTGGCAAAGTCTCAGTTCCTGTCCAATATGTCCCACGAGATCCGCACGCCGATCAACGCAATCGTGGGCATGGACGAAATGATCCGGCGGGAGGCGACGGCGCCACAGATCCGCGAATATGCGGAAAATATCCGCGCCGCCAGCGCCAACCTCTTGAGCCTCGTCAACGACATCCTCGATTTCTCGAAGATCGAGGCGGGGAAAATGGAGATCATTCCTGTAGAGTATGAAATCAGCTCCGT
>CACYUQ010000033.1 GCA_902777615.1 uncultured Selenomonadaceae bacterium | reverse complement strand
CGAGGTTCGCGGCGAACCTCACGGCCCACGACGCGCAGGACGCTTCCGGCTCCGCCGCTTTCAGGATTTTCTTTACGCTTTCCGGCGGATTCGCCAGCATGCCGCCCTTGACCGGCTCCATGATGATGACGGGCTTGTCGTATTTCCGCGCCGTTTCGTAACAGGCCCGGGACTGGATAGCCGGATTCTCCCAATCGCCGTAATTGATCTGGAGCTGTACGAACTCCATTTCCGGGTGCGCCTGCAAAATGGCTTCCAATTCCTCCGGCGTGGAATGGAACGAGAAACCGACGTGACGAATCTTGCCTTCTTTCTTTTTTTCCTGCACGAAGGACCACATATCGAAGTCGTCAAAGAACTTCGTGCGGCTCTCGCCGAGATTGTGCAGCAGGTAGAAATCGAAATAGCCTGCCCCCGTCTGCTTCAGAGAAGTCTCGAACTGCGCGACGGCGTCTTCCCGCGTCTTGCAGTTGATCCAGGCCGCGTTTTTCGTGGCGAGCTGGAATTTCTCCCGCGGATAGCGCTCCACGAGTGCCTGCCGGATGGCGTCCTCGCTGCCCGGATAGGCCCATGCCGTATCGAAATAAGTGAAGCCCGCCGCGAGGAATTTGTCCACCATGACCTTCACCTGCTCCAGGTCGATGGCGCCGTTCTTCTGCGGTAGCCGCATCAGCCCAAAGCCCAGCTTCCTGATGTTCTCTCCCAAGTACATGAAAATCCCTCCTGTGGTTTCTTTATTTATCGCATCTTTTCCCACCAACGGGAAAAGGTCTGTCCCTTTTCTCCGATACGGACCGTCTCGCCGATCATCGGCGTCAGCCATTCGTAAGGTTTGCCAACGGTATACTTCGCCATTTCGAGATACGGTTCCTTCCATGTATGCAGCGCCAACGCGAATTTTCCGTTGTGCGAGGTCACGACCTGACGCGCGCCCACGTCCCGGGACGCCTGCGCCGTTTCTTGCGGCAGCAGATGGATCTTGTGCCAGCTTTCGTTGTACTGACCGTTCTCCATGATCGCAAGATCGAAGCCGCCGAAGCGTTTCCCGATGGCGGCAAAATGCGCGCCATACCCGCCGTCGCCGCTGAAAAACACTTTCCGTTTCGGCGTCGTGAAAGCGAAGCCGCACCATTCGGTGGGGTTCTGTGTCAGGAACCGCCCGGAGAAATGCTGGGAGGGCAGGATATGCACCGAGAAATCCTTTGACAGCGGGATTTCCGCGTCCCAATCCTCCTCATGCAGGATCGCCGGATTGAAGCCCCACTGCTCGAAATATTCGCCGATGCCCAGCGGGCAGACGATATGCCGCACCTTCGGGCGCAGCGCCATGACGCTGGCGTAGTCGAGATGATCCCAATGGTCGTGGGAAATCGCCAGCACGTCCACCTCGGGAAAATCCTCCGCCGTATAGATATTGCTGCCGGGAAAGGCGCGGTTCACGAAAAAGACGGGCGAGCCGTAATCCGAGAACACGGGGTCAATCAGCACGCGCCAGCCGCCAAGCTGCATATAGTACGATGAATGGCCGAGCCAGACCAGGACGTCCTCGTCCCGGGAAAGGGATGCGATCCCCGTCTTCTTCGACATCATCGGCTGCTCCGGCACCAGTCCTTTACTGTCCCGCGTAAGGAATTTTATCGTGGCGGCGAGACGGCTTTCGTTCTTCGCCATGACCTCCACGGGCTCCAGGCACTGAAACTTCCCGTTCACGAAATGGGGCGACGCCTGTATCCGCGCCAACCGCGAACCGGAGGGCAGCCGCCCGAATTTCTCCTGCCGCGTGAACAGGAATCCGCCGCCCGCCGCAAGACCGACAGCGCCCAAAAGCCCGAAAAGAAACGTTCTTCGCTCCATCATTCGCTCCTGAAAACCATAATAAGAATCGGTAAAAGATCCTGCGTTTCGTACGACAGGCTCTTTTGCCTTTCGTTCCTCAATTCATAAGCGTCGCTGCCTATCTTGATTTCCTTCATGGCCGGAAGCCGCGCAGATATTTTCCGGTCACGCTGCCTTTGGCGGCGGCGATTTCCTCCGGCGTGCCGCAGGCGACGATTCGTCCGCCCGCTTCCCCGCCGCCCGGTCCCATGTCGATGATATAGTCGCTGTTTTTGACGACGTCCAGATCGTGCTCAATGACGATGACCGTAGCGCCCGCCTCCACCAGTTTGTGAAATACTTCGAGAAGTACCTGTACGTCGAGAGGGTGCAGGCCGATGGTCGGCTCGTCGAAGACAAAAACCGCGTCCTGCTGCGTCTTCCCCATCTCGGCAGCCAGCTTCAACCGCTGGGCCTCGCCGCCGGAAAGGGCGGGCGTGTCCTCGCCGAGGGTAAGATAGCCGAGCCCCAGCCCGTCCAGTACGGCGAGCTTGTTGTAAATCTTTTTCGAGGCGGCGAAAAGGGGCATCGCCTCCCGGACGGTCATCTGCATGAGCTCGGGGAGCGTATAGGACACCTCCGCTTTTTTCGGCGTCCAGCGAATCTTTTCCGCGTCTTTGCCGTAACGCGAGCCGAGGCAGTCCGGGCAGGAGATTGTCACGTCCGGCAGGAACTGCACGTCGAGGGAAATCTGCCCCGTGCCGTCGCAGGTCGGGCAGCGCAGCTTCCCCGTGTTGTAGGAAAATGCCCCCGCACCGAGCTTTTGCGCCTTGGCTTCCTTCGTCGCGGCGAACAGCTTTCGGAGGTCATCCAGTACGCCGCTGTATGTCGCCAGCGTGGACCGGATATTGATGCCGATGGGCGTCGCGTCGATGAGATTCGCACGGGAAATCCCTTCCGCCTCCACCGATTTTATATGCGACGGCAGCTTTTCCCCTTCGATTTTCGCCTGCAAGGCGGGAATCAAACTTTCCAACACCATCGTGGTCTTGCCGGAGCCGGACACCCCTGTCACGGCGGTCAGACGCCCCTTCGGGATTTCCACGGAAAGATCGCGCACAGTGTGGAGCGGCGACGTTTCCAGCCGTATCCGCCCTTTGGCGAACAGTTCTTTTTTCCCGACGCGTTCCCGCAGGATTTTCGTCTTTCCCGTGAGAAACGGCGCAATCTTCGACGCTTTGCTTTTTTCGATTTCCGCGACGCTGCCCCGGGCGATGACCGTGCCGCCCTCGCTGCCCGCCAGCGGCCCCATCTCGATCATGTAGTCCGCGTGCTTCAGCACCTGCACGTCGTGATCCACCAGCACCACCGTATTGCCGTCGGCGATCAGGCTGTCCATCACGTCCAACAGCCCTTCGAGGTTCGACGGATGCAGGCCGATACTGGGCTCGTCCAGCACATAGAGCACGCCCGTCGTTTCGTTCCGTACCGCCCGCGCCAACTGCACCCGCTGACGTTCCCCGTTGGAAAGGGTGCTGCTGGCCCGGTCGAGGGACAGATAGCCGAGGCCGAGGTCTTTCAGCCGCTTCGCGTTGTCGAGAAACGCCTGGATGATATTTTTCGCCATCGGGCGCAGCTCCTCCAGCAGCGTTTCCGGCACGGACTTCACCCACGGGATCAGCGCGTCGAGAGTCATGGCCGTGGCCTCGGCAAGATTCTTCCCGGCCAGCCGGGATTTGCGCACGGTCTCCGAGAGCCGCGTGCCGCCGCAGTCCGGACAGACGCCGACACGCAGGAATTTTTCCACCCGCTTCATGCCCTTCTCGTCCTTGACGTGGGAAAGGGCGTTTTCCACCGTGTAAATGGCGTTGAAATAAGTGAAGTCCATTTCCCCTGCCGCGCCCGTCTTCTGGATCTGGTAAACCATGTGATGCTTGACTGCGGGGCCGTGGAACACGATCTCGCGCTCCTTCTTCGTCAGCTCGCGAAAGGGCACGTCGGTCCGCACGCCGAGCTCCCGGGCGATGTCCTTCATCAGCGACCACATCAAAGTTTGCCACGGCAGCACCGCGCCCTCGTCGATGGAGAGAGATTCGTCCGGCACCAGCGTGGACTCGTCCACGACGCGATGAACGCCCGTGCCGCCGCAAGTCGGGCAGGCGCCGTCGGAATTGAAGGCCATAGCCTCGGCGCCGGGGCCGTAAAATTCCTCGCCGCAGACCTCGCAGCGCATCGGCTGCATCAGCGCTACCGCCATGCTCGGCTTCGCCAGATGGCCGTTAGGGCAGGGGTGGCTGCCGAGACGGGAGAAAAGCAGCCGCAGGCTGTTCAAGAGTTCCGAGGCCGTACCGAAAGTGCTCCGCACCCCCGGAACCCCCGGACGCTGTCGAAGCGCGAGGGCGGCAGGCACATGGCGCACTTCGTCCACGTCCGCTTTCCCCGCCTGGGAAATGCGCCGACGCGTGTAAGTGGAAAGCGCCTCCATGTAACGGCGCGAGCCTTCGGCGTAGAGCGTACCGAGAGCCAGCGACGATTTGCCAGAGCCGGACACCCCCGCGATGGCGGTCAGCTGTCCCAGCGGGATTTCCACGTCGATATTTTTCAGATTGTGCGCCCGCGCCCCGCGCACGACAATGTGCTGCGGCGCGGCTTTCGTTTCCCTTTCGCGTCCGACGTCCCGCGTACCCATGAAAAGCCACTTCCATTCTATAGATATTGCGAAAATGATACCACACTTACGAAACATAAGACAAGCGCGAACAGCACGCCGAAAGCCGCGTTCCCATTTGCTCCAAACGAGAATTCTCTCGAACAGGGAGTTGTGAACTTGATAAACCACGAGCTTTAGGATATAATTCACTTTGTTAACCAAATTTTAAAATATAGTTAACGCAAAGAGGGAGGTGCTCGATTTTCGTGAATAAAGTAGCCTGCAGCGCGGAGATCGCATTGCTTGCCGCGTTAATAACAGTCGCCGGCGCATTCAAATTGCCGGGTCTGTTTCCCGGAACAGAATTCCAGCTTTCCGCTCCCTTGGCGGTAGCCATTTGCAGCGTATTCGGATTCAAAAAGTACATAATCGCCGGAATGATGGCCAGCGCCATCGGCATGATGCTGGGCGCGCAAAATTTTTTCCATATGCTCATAGCTATGCAGTTTCGCCTCATGGTAGGAATCGTTCTCGCGTTAGGACAGGGACGAGCTTGGGCATTGCTCATGGCTGGCCCCGCAGGGACGACCGTCGCGAGGCTCACGCTTGCCGTCGCCCTCGGACAGGCGGCTTACGCGCTGGTAGCGGCGGCCGTCCCCGGGATGATTCTTACGGCGGCGACGGCGCCCATGCTCGCAAAAACGTTTCGCCGCATCCAAACCATGCGGCAGCTTGCCTGAGGAAACGACAAAAAAATATATACGGAGGGAACCCATGACACTTTACAGTATGAAGATGCGCGCCAGCCGGACGGAAGACGGTAAAAACGAGCATATATCCGGTGCGGAGCGAATTCTGCCCGAGAGCGCTTTGATAGAAAACGCGGGAGCAATGATCGACCGCGCGCTGCATCACGCCAAAGGGCGCGCCGATTACATACAAGTCAAAATCGAAGAAGCGTGCCCGGAAGAAATCGGGTATGTCGAGGCGCTTCCGGTGTCCACCCGGGAGTCGGCGAACGCTGCGGAGGGAAAAGAAGCAATCCTGTCCCTTTTGCGGAAAATCGGCGTCGAAAACGGGGACGCCGTCATGCGGAAATTTGGCGAAACCTATGATATGCGCGGCGCGATGCTGCTCGACGCCGATACGCTGGAACGGTTGGAGCCCGACCCCGCCCGCGGGATTCGCGCCACTTATATGGACGCGGAGCATGGCGAGAACCGTGCAGCCTGCACGGGGAAAAATCATTTCCAGGAGGCCGTCGTTCTCGCGAGCAAGGTCGCGAATGCACCCCATATCCTTGCGGAGATTTGCGTGTCCGACGATCCCGGCTATGTGACGGGATATGTCGCTTCGAAAAAAACGGGCTATGTTCGCATCACGCGGCTCAAGGAAAAGAATGACCCCAACGGCGGCCGGATTTTCCTGTATCGGGGGCCCCGGGAAGATGTGCCCAGAACGATTGCCTATTTGGAAAAACAAAAAATCCTCGTAAGAAACGCGCCCACCGCCCCGGCGCCGACGCCGCCCGCCGACCCGTGGCGCGTGCTGGCCGAAGAAGTCGAGCGGCGGAAAGAGTCGGGACTTTACCGTACGATCACGACTCTCGAATCCGCGCAGAACGCCCATGTCCGCGCAAACGGGCGCGATTTTCTGATGCTGGCGTCCAACTCCTACCTCGGACTGATTGACCATCCGCGGGTGAAGAACGCGGCGACAGAGGCCGTCCAAACCTTCGGCGGCGGCTCCGGCGGCTCGCGCCTGACAACGGGGAGCCTGCCGCTGCATGACGAGCTTGAAGCGGCGATATCCCGTTTCAAGGGAACGGAGGCGTCGCTCCTGTTCGGCACTGGCTACATGGCAAACGTCGGTATTCTCTCCGCTCTTGGCAGGAAAGGCGCGACCATTTTCAGCGACGAACTGAACCATGCGAGTATCATCGACGGCTGCCGCCTGTCCCGTGCGCAAACGGTCGTTTACCGCCATGCGGATATGCGCGACCTGGAAGCGAAGATCAAGGCTGCGCGTCCCTCTTTCGGCATTATCGTCAGCGACGCGGTGTTCAGCATGGACGGGGATGTGGCACCGCTGCCGGACCTTCTCGCCATCGCGAAACGATACGGCCTGCTTTCGATGGTGGATGAGGCGCATGCCACGGGCGTCATCGGCAAAACCGGGCGCGGACTGGCCGAATATTTCGGACTCAGGGAACAGCCCGACGTCGTGATGGGCACGCTGAGCAAGTCGCTGGCCAGCGAAGGCGGTTTTGCCTCGGGGCGGCAGCTCTTGATTGAATATCTGCGAAACACGGCGCGCAGTTTCATTTTCTCCACGAGCCAATCTCCGGCAACTCTTGCCTCCGCGAAAGAGGCCCTCTCGATTTTGGAGGAAGAACCGGAGCGGGTGGCGCGCCTGCAAGACAACACGCGCGCGTTCGTCGCTGCGCTGGCGGAAAACGGCATCGAGACGAAAAGCGATTCCGCCATCGTGCCGATTATCGTCGGCGACGAGCATCGCGCTCTGCAAGCGGCAAAGCAGCTCTATGACGAGGGGATTTTCCTGTCCGCCATCCGTTATCCGACCGTGGCGAAAGGCAGCGCGCGTCTCCGAGCGGCCATGATGGCGACGCACACGGAAGACGAGCTTCGCGCCGCCGCCAAGAAAATTGCCGACACGCTGAACCGCTTGCCGTAATCGCCAAAGCTGTTATGCGCTGCCAACCATAGGAGATTGTCAGGACGTTATTGCTCCATTATGCGCCTATGATCCACGCGATCCCCTTGGCCATCCGTTCCGTCGCGTTCTGAAAATGATTGCCGGGATTCAGCTCAAACACGGTCTTGGCGCCCGCGCTTTCAAATCGCTCCTGCAGGGCGCGGGTATGATCCTCAACCGTACGCAGGATTTGGTTCCTCGTTTTTGATTCCTTATCGCCGAGGGAAAAATATACGCGCTCCGGTTTGCTCGCAGCTTCATGTTTTTCCGCGAATTCCAGGAAACCGGGGAACCAAAAGGATCCGGACGCGCTGGCAACCCGCGAAAACAAGGCCGTCCTGTACGAAGCGTAAACGGCGAACAGTCCCGCGAGGGAATATCCCGCCAGCGCAAGATACGCGGGTTCGGCGGAAAGCCGCGACAGGATTTCCGGCAGGATTCTGTCTGTCAAAATGGAGAGATATGCGTCCGCGCCGCCCGTGAAAGGCGTATCGCCCTTGAAAACCGGCGGGTTTTCCCACGGGGACATTTCGTCCTCCCAACAAAGCCCGCCGATTGCGGCGATGGAATAATCCGCGTCCGTCATCGCCTGCACTGCCCGATAAACGCTTTCCCCCTCGTCCTCGAAGGTGTGCAGCAGCACCAGTGGGGCGTTATCCCGCGCCGCCGTGAAAAGCGTCACATTCTTCCCTGCAACCGTCCATGTTTCCACGCGTCATTCCCCTTTCGTATTTTCCAAAAGCCTCAATATGGTACAAAAATGATACCATGTTCAAATCGGAAAGGAAACACGAAAAATTTTGCGGTAAGAAAACAGGAATTTCTTACCGCAAAATTTTTCTAAAAACAACGTACTGGCAATAACGCTAGAAAAATCAGAGTTTCAACCCATACAAAAATTTTACGTTTGCAAAAAACTGCCGCAAGAGGAAAGCCCCCTTGCGGCAGAACATTTCTCAATTATTTTCCGTAGCCTACTTTCTTCAGCCAGGCGGAAACTTCTTTCTTCGCTTCATCCCTCGACTTCTGCGCCGTCGTGCCCGTCATGACGAGGGCCTCGGTGACCTTTGCCTTCGTAGTTTCGGCAATATAGCGATCCGTATCGGAGAGACCGCTGCCTTCATGGGTGCAGAAAGGCGCGACGCTCTTGCCCTCCAGCTTCACCTTGTCGAAGAACGTGTAGCAGGGCATCGGCAGGTCCCCCCACCAGATCGGGTAGCCGAGGAAAATCACGTCGTATTTCGAGACGTCCGGCATCGTGCCGACGATTTCGGGACGGGCATTCTCAAGCTTTTCCTTTTTCGCCGCTTCGGTCGCGGGCGTGTACTCTTTCGGATAGGGCTTCGCGGGTTTGATCTCGAAGGTGTCCGCGCCCGTCGCCTCGGCAATCATCTCGGCGAGAATGCGCGTATTTCCCTTTTCGATATAGCCGACGTTATAGTTCTCGTCGGCGCGGGAGAAATAGACCACCAGCGCACGCTTGCCGTCCGTTTTCGCGTCTTCCTTCTTCGCCGGGGTCTCGCTCTTCGGCGCGGGTGCGGACGCGCCTGAACTTTTCGCGGGCGCGCCGCCCCCGCAAGCCGTCAATGTCAGCGCACAGAGCGCCAGAGCCATCATCGTGAACCATTTTTTCATTTTCCATCAACTCCTCAATGCATTGTTTTCAAATACTGTAAGCCTCAGCAACAGTCTCCTTCATCCGTTTTACGGGTGGGGGAGACTGTTGCTTATTTCGCGTAGCCGAGGCCGGAAATCCACGGCGCGACGTCGCCGGCGTCGTTCGCCAGGATTCCTTCTCCGATCGTCGCTCCTGCCGCCGAGGCGCGGACACTGTCGAGGCTGTCCGAGAGCGGGCTACCGCCGCTGGTGGCGAAGGGAATCACCGTCTTGCCGGACAAGTCGTTGCTTTCAAGGAACGTCAGCACGATCATCGGCGCGTCGTACCACCAGATCGGGTAGCCGACGAAAACCACGTCGTAATCCGCCATGTTTTCCACATTGCCCTCAAACGCGGGGCGGGCGTTGTTGTTCTTCTCTGCCTTCGCCACGTCGAGGCACTCATCATAGCCGGGATACGGCGTCACAGGCACAATCTCGAAAAGGTCGCCGCCCGTCTGCGCGGCAATCTCCCGCGCTACGCCTGCAGTGTGCCCCTGATAGGAGAAATACGCGACGAGGATTTTTCCGCCCGCCGCCTCGGCCCTTCCGCCGAAGCCAAACGAGCAAACCGACGCGAGGAAAACCGCAGCTAAGGTTATCATCTTGTGTTTCATCTTCATATTGTCCATTCTCCTTTTCCGTATCAGTTTTGATTCTTCGCAGTCCGTCCGATCAGATGCCCGATTACCGCATACAACCCCACGATTCCCAGCAGCACAACGAGAAACGCGGCAAAAGACAGCTTCGTCGCCGCCGTACCGAAGATGTGCTTCATCAGCAGCCGATCCCCGAGGCGATGGAGGAATGAGCCGTAGACGCCGACGGCTGCTGTCAGGATTGCTGCTAAATGGAGGCCGATTCGGACGCGGCGGGACGACGTGTCCAATTTCGTCCAAAGGGCAAACCGCCGCCACAGCCCTGAAATGTGAAGGCCGAGATGAAGTCCCGTGAGTATCAACAGTCCATAGGAGGACGTGACGTGCACCTGATGGGCGACAATGCTCCGCTGCCATGCCATGCCGAAAACGCCGTGGAAGAGTTGATTTGCGATGGCAAGCCCGCTGATCAGAGAGAGCAGGAAGCATACCGCCAGCGCAAGATTGACGATGGCCGGAATTACCCGCCCGATGCTCCAACGCCCGCGAGGAAGGGAAGACAGCCAGCCGCTGTTCCATGCGAGATGGAGGAGCACAAGAGCGCCCATCGCAATCCCCAGCGCCTCATGCAGCGTCTTCGATATGAAAGAGAAGCTCATTAAAAGCAGCAGCACGACCAGCAGCGCTGCATCCAATACGTTCCTTTTCATTTCCTGTTTCCGCTGTGTCAAAGCGACGCGCCGATTTTCCGCGCCATCTCGCCAAACTCGGAACGCTCGACGAGGGAGCGCGAGCCGCAGCCGACGCCCAGCACCTGTCCCGCGTCCGTCCAGTTCATATAGCGTACCAGCGTATCGTAATGGGCGGCCAGCGCCTGGAAGGTCCAGTCGGCACTGTTGTACGCCGTGGCAATCAGCACCGATTTCTTGCCGTTCAGCTTGCCTGTGCGGGAATAGAAGCGGTCCACGACGATCTTGAGCTGCGCCGACATGCCGTAGTAATAAAGCGGCGTTGTCAGTACCAGCATATCCGCCTCCAGCATTTTCGGCATCAGCTTCGTCTCGATGGCATCCTGATAAATGCAGGGGCCGTCCATGCCGCACTTGTCGCAGCCACGGCAAGGATGCGTTTCCTCGTTGGCCGCATCGAAGGTGAATATCTCATGCCCCGCGCTTTTCGCGCCCTCGGTAAAACGATCCGCCAAATAGATGGATGTGGATTCGTTTTTCGGATGGGGGCTCGATGTGATGACGACAATCTTCATTTTCTTTCCTCCCGATACCGCGCCCTTTGCGGGCGGCTTTGCCTCGCTTTTCTTGTCCCCGCTGACGGCGGCCAGTCCGCAGCCGCTCAATAAGAGCGTCATCGCGCCCATGCCGCTGATTTTCAAGAATTCCCGCCGGTTCATGCGGTCACCTCATTTCAGCTTATTTCCGCTTATGCCGTTCACTTCTCCGTATAGACTTCCTTTGCCATGTTGAAAGCCGCCCACGCCTTCGGCCAGCCCGCGTAGAAGCCGAGCTGGGTGATGATCTCGACCATCTCGTCCTTCGTGACGCCGTTCTTCTTTGCTGATTCGATATGGTATTTCAGCGAGCTGTCGATGACGCCCGACGCCACCAGCGCCGAGACCGTCACGATGCTGCGGTCGTGCAGGGAAAGCACGTCGTTCTTCGACCAGACCTCGCCGAAGAGGATATCGTCGTTGTACCGCGCGAAGTCCGGCGCGAAGTCGCCGAGTTTGTCGCGCCCCGCCGTCTGTACCACCTTGACCGCTTCCCGCTGTTCCGCCATTTCCGCCACTCCCATCGTTATGAAATTCGTCGTGAAAAACATACCCACCGCCAATACGGCCGCCGTCCATTTCTTACCGTTCATGCTGTTTCCTCCGTTCTTTATTTCTGCAGGCCTTTCGTGCTCAAAACGATATGGGCCGGACGGTTCGTGATTTCCCGCGCCGCCGTGAACATCGACGAAAGCCCCCGCAGATATTCGCCGTAGGCTTCGGACTCCACATAGCTTTGATAGGCCGCCTCGTCCCGATAAATTTCCATCGTGTGGATGATATTCGGCGCGTCGTGCTCCGCCGTCACGAACATGCCCATGACGCCCGCGTCGTCCCGCACGGCGCGGACCGCTTCCGCCGTCGCCAGCTTCTGGTACTCGGCGAGCCGCTCCGGGCGCACCTCATAGCGGTGCATCAGGACCACCGTGCCGACGCCCTCCGCTTTTTGCTCCAATGCGATGCCGTTAGCCTCAAGGATTTTCAGGCTCTTGAGGATGGGAAACCGCTCGGCGCGGTAAGCCTGGAATCCTTCGCTGCTGGCGTGGATGCGGTACGCCTCATAGCTTTCGTAAATCTCGATCAGCCGCAGCACGTCGGGATTTTCCGCGTCGATGCCGCCGTAGAGCGCGTAGGTTCCGGCTTCGTTTGCCGCCGTCGGGCCGACGGTGCGTGCCGCGACTTCGCCCATCTTCGCCATATCGCCGGGCGTGGATTCCACTACCGCCCAATGGACCATCGGCATATTTCCCTCCGGCGTGCGGACCGGATGCGCCGTCGCTGTCGCGCTTGCCATAAGCATGCCTCCCAGAAAGAGAAAAGAAAGTTTTTTTCGCAGTTGTTTCATAGTGCCATCCCTCATTTCTTTTCCGCCATGAGCTTCGGCAGCAGCTTTCCTCCGGTTCATGCAGTCACCTCATTTCAGTTTCGCGTACTCCGACGGGTCTACCGGCTCCAGCCATTCCGTCGAGACGCCTTCGCCGGACAGCATGACGGAAAGATGCTGCATCATATTGTTCGGGCCCGCGCCGTGCCAGTGCTTCGTGCCCTCGGGAATCGTCACCACCGTACCGGGCAGGATTTCTTTCGGTTCCTCGCCCCAGATCTGGTAGTAGCCGCGGCCCGACTCACCGACGAGGATCTGGCAGGTGCCGTGATGGATGTGCCAGTGGTTGATGGTGCCCTTCGTGAAGGTCACGTTCGCCACGCCGATCTTGTCGCTGGCCAGCGGCGCGAGGAAAGTCTTGCCCGTGAAATATTTATCGTAGTTGACGTTCGGCGAGCCGATGGCAAAAATCGTTCCGGCTTCCTTGCCAAGCTCCGCTTTGACTTCCTCTACGGCCGGATAGCCTTCCGCCGCTTCCGCCGCGTCGGCGACGCCGCCGAAGGCCGTCAGCCCTGCTGCTAAAACGCCAGCCAGCGCCGCCAGTTTCATTTTCTTCGTCCAATTCTTCATTTTCTTCATCGTCCTTTCTGTTGTTTGCCGTTCTCGGTCTGCCATATCAAATAATCGACCTTGTCCAAGACTTGCTGTCTTCGGTGCAGCTCGTCCATGAGCCGCCCCCTCTGTCCCCGGAGGATTCGCACCCGCGCCGCCTCCGTGCCGGAGCACGTCGAAAGCTCCATATAGCGGCGAACGTCCGACGGATCGAATCCCGCGCTTTCCAGAAGCGTGGACAACCCCGTGTCCGCTTTCGCTTTCCTCAACCACATCACGCTCCTTTGTATCGCCCGAAAAAAATGGGCGAGCCGTTTTCTTATCGGCTTCGCCCTTAGTATAAAATCATTGATGCAAATTTGTCTAATACCTATTTTTTATGCGCATCTATGCTTTAAAAGCATATCTTTCTTTGATGAACTCCAAAAATCTTCCCGCCACGCCGAAGCTGGGCTGGAAGCGTTTCCACGCCAGTACCACGGTCGATTCAAGGGATGGGGAAAGGGGGCGGAACACCGCCTTTTTTGTGTCGTAATGCGCCACGGCTGCCTTTATGGTAATGGCGTCGGCAAAACCGTCGAAAACCAGCGGCACGGTATTGTCCACAAGGTTGTGACGCGCGAACATCAAAAGATCGTCCGTGTCTCCGAGCCAATGATCGACTTCTTTGCGGATGGCCAGCCGCCCGGTGCAGACGAGACGACGTCCCTCGAGGTCTTTGCGCCGGATTTTCTTCTTCTTCGCCAAAGGACTGTCCGCCTGTGTGAAAATGCCCCAGACGTCCTTCGTCGGCAGACGGAAATAATCATAATGAGCAACGTCGATGGGCTCCGCAAGCAGCGCGAAGTCGAGAAGACCCGCGTCCAGTCGCTCCCGCAGGGTATCGGCGCTGTTCGTGTAGATTTCGTACTGCACCTTTGGATAGCGTAAGGAAAAATCCTCTAAATTACGAATCAGCTCCGTGCCCGCCGCGTAGACGCCGCTGCCGATGGCCAGCGTCCCGCCCACGTCCTCGGCGTGACGGAAATCAGCCTCGATGCGGTCCACGAGCGCCACGGCCTCCTCCGCCCGATGGCGGAGCATCACGCCCGCCTCGGTCAAAGCGAGACGGCGCCCGCGCTCGAAAAGTGGCTGCCCAAGTTCCGCCTCCAGATCGGCAATCTGCCGCGAAAGTGTCGGCTGCGTCAGATGCAGCGACTCCGCTGCCTTCGAAATATTCTCCTCCCGCACCACTGCGAGAAAATACCGCAAAACCCGTATCTCCATGGAATAATCCTCCGCAGGCGTTCATTTTTCATAATCCTGTTTTGATACCGTAATCAAAAAAAAATTATACAGATTGCCGCGACGGGCAGTCGAGCTTCGGGCACATGGCGCAGCCCTTTGGCAGTTCCTTATCGCTGTTCTCCCCGCGTACGAGGCCGATGACGGCGGTGACGGATTTTCGTGGGCAAAGCATCATGCTCTCGGTCAGCGAGACGCCGATAGTTGCGCCCTCCGTCAATCGCAACAGCTCGGGTTGGGCGTGAATGTCCCAATCGCCGTAGCCGGGTGAGAAACGCCAGCGCATCGAAAATCCCTGTTTCGCCAGCTGGGGGCGGAGCATCGCCTCGCAGGCGTCGCAGACCTGTTCCACGGCAGTAGTGGCGGCGGCGTCCAAAAGAACCGAATGGGCATAGCGCCCCTCGTCGAAATGACGCGTGACGGCCTCTTCGACGCTCTCGCCGATGGTCGCGGCGAGGAACACGACACGAGCAGCCCCCGCCAGATGCTTGCGGACGACGTCGCCCTCGATGACGAAAGGCGGCTCCGAGCTCACCGTCCCGGTCTCGCAGTCGTAGTCGTACACTTCCCACCGCGCCCGCGGCTCGGCCAAGAGCAGCGCCTCGTCGCAGGCCGCAGCGATTGCCGCTTCGTCAAACTCTGCCTTCGCCAGCCCCGCATACCGCCGCGTCTCTTTCGCGTCCACGGCGGAAAGCCGAGGCGCATAAATCGGCATACTATCACCCCCTGCTCTTTATTATACAAAAATGTTTCACGTGAAACAAACGAACATACATTTCTTTGTTTCACGTGAAACATTTCTTAATTCTTGAACCATTATTTTTATTGTTACGTTACCAATCAAAGGAGAGGGCGTCGCCCTCTCCTTTGTATCCTCTCCTACAAGGGGCTACGCCCCCTTGACCCCTAAAGCGGAAGCAGAGCTTCCGCGAGCGCAGTGGCTTGCCGACGTTCAGCAAAGCTGAACGCGGCGAAGCCTATGCGCTTCTGCCCACGGTCGAACGATTATGATAGCTTCAGCTCTCGTTTGCCCATCCGCGTACTGCGATACTGGCTAGATTTTTGCGGGTTAAGAAAAATGCCACGATGAGCCAATATCCCAAACACGCAAAAAGGGCTAGACTTACAATAAACCAGTATGCAGAGCGCGGGCTTAGAACGCGTTTAAGTAATCAGTATCTAACAGAACCGCGGCATACCGGGCCCGCAGGCCCTTTGGGGAGCCGCGAGGGATCTCCCTC
>CACYUQ010000032.1 GCA_902777615.1 uncultured Selenomonadaceae bacterium | reverse complement strand
TTTTTTTGGGATTTTTTTAAAAAAATTTTTAGACTCTACATTCTGTAATATGGAATATAAAATTCTGGAGCAAGAAAATCATGAAATCTGATTTTCTTGCTCCAGAATTTCTTCGGTACGGGGGAAAGTTGTTTTGCCGCCGCGCCGATTGTGATATACTTACTATATATTATGAAAGAAACGTGCGGATGAGGGGAATTATATAATGAAGATTTCTGTTTGTTATATTGTGAAGAACGAGGAGAAGAACCTTCCGCTGTCGCTGGAAACAGTACGCTGCTTCGCGGACGAGCTGATTGTCGTGGACACGGGCTCGACGGACGGCACGCGCAAAATTGCCGAGGATGCGGGAGCGATTGTCCTCGACTTTGCATGGCGGGAGGATTTTGCGGCAGCGCGGAACTTTGCCCTCGACCACGCGACGGGCGACTGGGTTGTATTTCCCGATGCAGACGAAGGTTTCCTGCATCCGGAGGCAGTCCGGGATAAAGTCTCGGAGATTGACGTCCGCACGCCGCCGATTGACGCAATCATGGTCACTCGTGTCAACACGGACCCGGATACGGGCGAAGATCAGGGAAATGACTGCGCCGTGCGGATGTTCCGAAACATCCCGGAAATCCGTTATCATGGGCGCATCCATGAAACCATTACCCATAGCGGCGGGAAACTGCTTATCTATCAGGACCAAGGCACGCTCTCCATGTACCATACCGGCTATGCGGACGCCGTCGGCACGCAGAAGGCCGAGCGCAATCTGCGTATGCTGCAGCGGGAGATCGCCGAACACGGCGAACAGCCGGGGCAATACATGTATCTGGCGGACTGCTATCTCGGCATCAAGGACTACCGACAGGCGATGAAGTACGCGGTTCTCGCGCTGGATTCGCCGGTGCAGCCGGTGGCGTCCCGGGTCGGGATATTTCATGTAGCCATCGAATCCATGCGCCAGCTCGACTGGAATCTCTCCGATCAGCTCGCGCTGGCGAATATGGCGATGGCGGAGTACCCGGACCAGCCGGAATTTTACGGCGAGCGCGGCATGATCCTCTGCGCGATGGGGCGACTGAAGGAAGCGCGCGCCTCACTGATGGAAGCGGCAAAGCTCTATGAAAAACCGGAGGCGCCCCCGGAGGCGCAAACCTACTTCAACTCGGCCTCCGCGGCAACGGTTTACGCCCGTCTCGGGGAAATTGAAGCGTTAAAAGGAAATGAGAACGCCGCCGAGGAATATTTCCAAAAGGCGCTGAAGGAAAACGGGAAAGACGAAAAAATACAAAAGAAATACGAGCAATTTCTACAGGAGAAACGCTCGTAATAATATATATTTAGTAAAATGAAAAGCCTTCCCTGAAGGGGAAGGCTTTTTGCCTTATTTTGCCTCGGGCGTCGCGTTCGTCTCCGCAGCCTTCTCAGTCGTTTGGTTCTTTTTCGGCTTGTAGTTGAGCCGGAAGTTCTGATACTTATGCGAGAAACGGTCAGCGACCGCGACGAAGTTTTTCAGCATGTGGCGGAAGGTGTCGTCATTGACGCCCTCGATGGTGACCGCGAACGCGAAACGTCCTGCGGACCAACGCACGACACGCATCCCGGTAGCCGTCTCGGCGACCCAGACTTGCGTGCGCTTGATGTCGCCCGCGCTCTGTTGCGTCCAATCGCCATAATAGCCGCTGATGTCGTCGGTACCGATGCGCTCGATCAACGCGGTGCGAACGGTAATCTTACTGTCGTCCGCCTGACTCACGAAGCGGATGTCGCTGACGTAACGGTCGATACTGTAAATATGCGCGGCGGGATGATAGAGCGGGAGCAGATTGCCCGGCAGATAATAAATCGGGAACCCGACAGAACGCTCCAACGAAGGCACATCGGGATATTCCAGCATCGGATTCGCCATGCCGGCCTCCTCGCCCATCGCCGCCGCGTTGGTGCCCGCAGGCGCCTCGCCGACTTCATTCGTTTCGGACGTTTCCGCCGCTTCAGCGACGATTTCCTCCGGCTCCGCTTCCTCAGCGTATGCCGCCTGTCCCGTCAAAACGTTCACGGCGAAAGCCGCCGCCAAAATCATAGTTTTCTTTTTCATGTCGCGCCTCCAACGACAAGAGCCTTACGCCCTTGGTCTCATTTTTCCCTCATTGTCACGGAATGTTTCCTAATGTGTTTAGTATAACGAAAAACGCTTGCGATTGCAAGGGCGCGGTAACGGCTCCGCCACGGAAAAAATTTGGAACGCAAGGGTGCATTTCTTCGCATATTGTAGTATAATGATGCTATATATCAAAAAACGTGACTAGGCAAGCCAAACATTCCCGTATAATTCTGCAATGGATTGGGTGAGCGCGATGATGAATGAAACTCTGCAAAAACCGGTGATGCTGATTGTCGACGACGTGGAGATCAACCGCGTAATTCTGGCACAGTTCTTCAAGGACGAATTCGACATCTGCGAGGCGAGCAACGGCGAGGAAGCCCTTCTCTTTGTAGAGGAGCATCCGGTCAGCGTGATTCTCCTCGACCTCGTAATGCCGATCATGGACGGCTACGATTTCTTGACGCGGATCAAACGCGACGAGCGCTTCCGCGACATCCCTGTCATCGCGACGACGGCCCGCAGTGAGAGCGACAGCGAAGTGCGCGTGATGGAGCTGGGCGCGGCGGACTTCATTACGAAGCCGTACAATCCGGCCGTGGTCCGCAGCCGCGTACACAACGTGATGGCCCACATGGAAAACGAATGGCGCAAGCTGGAGCAGTCGACCCAGTCGCAGGAAATCATCGATATGCGCCGCCGCATCGAGCTGGACGCGCTGACGAACCTGTACGACCGCGACAATTTCTGCCGCAAAGCGGCGTCCTTTATGCAGATGGACGCGGGACAGAAATACGTGATTGTCTATCTCGACATCAATTATTTCAAAGTGGTCAACGACCTGTTCAGCGTGGAGACGGGCAATCTGCTGCTGCGTTCATCGGCGGCATTTCTCCAAAGCGTCGCCAGCGGCGTTGGCATCGCCGGGCGCCTCGAGGCGGACCATTTTGCGCTGTGCCTGCCGTCGGACACGCTGAATATCGATGCGGTCATCCAAGGGCTGGACGGCGTGGTGCAATCGCTGAACATCCCGCAGAACATTCGCTTCTATGCGGGCATCTACCCGGTATCGAACGTATTCCTCGCCGTGTCGCAAATGTGCGACCGCGCCCACACCGCGATGAGCTCGGCGAAAGGCCGCTACACCCAACGCTATGCCTGGTACGACGACAAGATGCGCGAGGACGAGGTAGAAGAGCATCTGATCCTGCGCGATATGGCCGGAGCCTTGGCCGAGGGACAGTTCTCAATCAATATCCAGCCGATCTTCAATATCGAGACAGGCGAGGATTTCAGCGGCGAGGTGCTGGTACGCTGGTATCATCCGCTGAAAGAATACATCCCGCCGACGCGCTTCATCCCGATCTTCGAGAAAAACGGCTTCGTCGCACGGGTCGACCGCTTCGTCTGGGACGAGGCATGCAAACTGCTTTCCTATGAAAAGGAGCATTTCGGTCGGGTCATTCCCGTCTCGGTGAACCTGTCGCGGCTGAATTTCTACGATGAGCATCTGGTCGAATATATCCTCGGGCTCATCAAACAGTATGATCTGGAACCTTGGATGCTGAAGCTGGAAATCACCGAGAGCGCGTATACGGACAATATGCACCTTTTGATTGATACGGTGGCGCGCTTCCAGAAGGAAGGCTTCAAGATTTTGATGGACGACTTCGGCAGCGGCTATTCGTCGCTGAATATGCTCCGCAATATGCCGGTGGACATCCTGAAGCTCGATATGCGCTTCCTCGAAGACATCCAGACCGACCCGCGCGCCCGCGCCATTGTCAAGAACGTGGTGAACCTGGCCCGCGACATCGAGATGGAGGTCATCATCGAAGGCGTCGAGACGCAGGAACAGCTCGACTTCCTGAAGAGCATCGGCTGCAAGAACATCCAGGGTTTCCTGTTCGCCTATCCGATGGCGAAGGAAGATTACCTCGACCGCTTCGTAAACAAACCGAAACCAATCAAAGCGTAAGAAAGTAAGCAAAAGAGCGTTGCTTCAAAGGCGGCGCTCTTTTTTTGACGATGCTTCACACAAAACAAATTTTAGTCAAAAAGTCAAAAATATTATTTGACTTTTTGACCTTTTCTTGTATAATAGAGTCAGAAAACAAATTGCCGACAACATTCATCTATTATCTATATAGGAGGGAAACATCATGGGAGCGGAAAAATATACGCAGAAAACTTTGGAGGCCTTGCAAACGGCGCAGCAGACCGCCGCGCTCCATTACCACCAGGAAATCACGTCAGTTCATCTTTTGCTGGCGCTGGTCAAGGAGCCGGAAGGACTTCTCGCGACAATCTTCGAAGAGGCAAAAACCGATCTTGGGATGCTTCGCGCACGGCTGGAGCAATTGCTTCGGAAAATTCCGAGCGTCAAGGGACAGGACCGGCTGACGATGGGCGTCGATATGGCGCGGGTCATGGCAAAGGCCGAGGCAGAAGCGGCGCGCATGAAGGACGATTTCGTATCGACCGAGCACCTTTTGATCGGCGTCATCAGCGACGGCAGCGACGAGGTCAAGGCAGCCTGCCGCGAATTTGGCCTGACGAAAGGCAAGGTTGAGGACTCTATCAAGAAGAACCGCAAGCAGAACGTCACCAGCGACCACCCCGAGGACGGCTACAAGTCGCTCGAAAAATATGGCCGCGACCTGACGGCGGCGGCGCGGGCCGGAAAGCTCGACCCGGTCATCGGCCGCGACGAGGAAATCCGGCGCACCGTCGAGATTCTGTCACGGCGCACGAAAAACAATCCGGTACTGATTGGCGAGCCGGGCGTCGGCAAGACGGCCATCGTCGAAGGATTGGCCCGTCGTATCGTGGCCGGGGACGTGCCGGAATCGCTGAAACACAAGACGCTGTATTCCCTCGATCTCGGCGCGCTGGTGGCCGGCGCGAAATTCCGCGGTGAATTCGAGGAACGGCTGAAAGCGGTGCTGAACGAAATCGCGAAATCCGAAGGGCAAATCCTGCTCTTCATCGACGAAGTGCATACGGTGGTCGGCGCGGGTGCAGCGGAAGGCGCCATGGACGCGGGCAATCTTCTGAAGCCGATGCTGGCCCGCGGCGAGCTTCGCTGTATCGGCGCAACGACGCTGAACGAATACCGCAAATATATCGAGAAGGACACGGCGCTGGAACGTCGCTTCCAGCCTGTCATGGTGGGTGAGCCGACAGTCGAAGATACGCTTTCCATTTTGCGCGGGCTTAAAGAACGTTACGAGGTTCATCATGGCGTACGCATCCGCGACGCGGCGCTGGTGGCGGCGGCGACATTGTCCGACCGCTACATTTCCGACCGTTTCCTGCCGGACAAGGCCATCGACCTCGTCGACGAAGCGGCGGCAAAGCTCCGCACGGAAATCGAGTCGGTGCCCGCGCCGATCGACGAAGTGCAGCGGAAGATCATGCAGCTCGAAATCGAAGAGCAGGCGCTGAACAAGGAGAGCGACGACGCGTCGAAAGCGCGGCTCTCGTCCCTCTCGGCGGAAAAGACGGCGCTGAAAGAAAAAGAAGCGACGCTGCAAGCTCGTTGGGAAGCGGAAAAGCAGGGCATCCTGCGGGTCCGCGCCATCAAGCGGGAAATGGACGACGCGAAGCACCAGATGGAGCTGGCCGAGCGGAGCGGCGACCTGGCGAAAGCGTCCGAAATCAAGTATAGCGCCATGCCCGCCCTCGAAAAGAAAATGAAAGACGAGGAAACGCGCCTCGCGGGCGAAGCGGAAGACGCACGGCTTCTGAAAGAAGAAGTCGGCGAAGAGGATATCGCCTCGGTGGTCAGCCGCTGGACCGGCATCCCGGTCACGAAGATGCTGACCGGCGAACGGGAAAAACTCGTGCATCTCTCCGACGTGCTCCATGAGCGCGTCGTCGGTCAGGACGAAGCCGTTACCGTCGTCAGTCAGGCGATTTTACGCGCCCGGGCCGGCATCAAAGACCCGAATCGGCCCATCGGCTCCTTCATCTTTCTCGGGCCCACCGGCGTCGGCAAGACCGAGCTGGCGAAGACGCTGGCCGAAGCGCTCTTCGACGACGAGCGCAGCATGATTCGCATTGATATGTCCGAGTACATGGAAAAGCACTCCGTCGCAAGACTCATCGGCGCGCCTCCGGGCTACGTCGGCTACGACGAGGGCGGCCAGCTCACCGAGGCGGTTCGCCGTCGCCCTTACAGCGTCATCTTGCTCGACGAGATTGAAAAAGCGCACCGCGACGTGTTCAACGTACTGCTGCAAATCCTCGACGACGGACGGCTGACCGACGGCAAGGGACGCGTAGTGAACTTCAAGAACACAGTCATCATCATGACGTCGAACCTCGGCTCCCACGAGATTTTGAACAAGAAATTCGAGGAAGCGGAGGCGGCGGTCAAGGGGCTGCTGAAAGAATATTTCCGCCCCGAATTTTTGAACCGCGTCGATGACATCGTAGTTTTCCACGCGCTCGACCGAGCGGAGGTCAAATCCATCGCTGCGCTGCTCCTGAAAAGCCTCGGCGCTCGCCTCAAAAAGCAGGTGCGCATCTCGCTCACTTGGAGCGACGCCGCTCTCGACGCGCTGGCGGATCAGGGCTTCGACCCGGACTTCGGCGCGAGGCCGCTGAAGCGCCTCCTCTCCCACACCATCGAGACGCTGATTTCCGAAAAAATCATCAAGGGCGAGGTTCAGGAAGGCGACACGGTTTCCATCGGCCTCGTCGGCGGACAGTTCACGGCGGAAAAAGCATAACGGAAAAACATCGAAAAGGCGCTGCCATTTGCAGCGTCTTTTTTCATTTGCGGAACGCGAAATTTTTTGAAATTTTCCTATGCGTGACGCGCGCCATCTGCTATAATAATATTTATATATTGCCCTCGTTTTCCGTGGGCGATAATATGACGCGAGGCGCCGACGCGCTTCGTTTATGGGGGGAATTTGGATGGCAACGGAAAATGCGCCGGAATTCGTCATTACCGATGAATTGGCGCAGAAGATCGACCGGGTGCTGATCGAGCACGAACACGATGCGACGCAGATCGTCGGCGTTCTCTTGGACGTGCAGGATCTGATCGAGCAGAAGTATGTGCCGCAGCCGGTCGCCTTTTACATCGCGCAGAAGCTGCCGATCAAGGTATCGGTGATTTACGACTGCCTGACCTTTTACAACGCGCTGTCGTCGACGCCGCGGGCGAAATACCCGGTACAGGTCTGCCGCTCGGTGGCCTGCAAGGTAAACGGCAGCGATACGCTGTTCGAGACGGTCAAGGACGTCCTTGGCATCCAGCCGGGCGAGGTCACTTACGACGGGCGTTTCACGATCGAGGAAGTATCGTGCTTCGGCGCCTGCGACGTCGCGCCCGCAGTCCGCATCAACGGTAAAGTATACGGCCACCTCGACACCCCGGACAAGGTCCGCGCGGTGCTCGCGGAGTTTATGTGAGGAGGCGGACAATATGGGCTATGACGTAAAATTCATCACGAAAAATTTCGGCAAATATGACCCGATGTCCATCGACTCCTATCTCTCCATTGGCGGTTTCGCCGCGCTGAAGCGTGCGATGGCCATGGATGGCGAGGACATCGCGTCGCTGATTGCCGAGGCGAAAGTCAAAGGACGCGGCGGCGCGGCTTACGATATGGGACGCAAATGGTCCCAGTCCCGCGCGGTCAAGGCGCCGCACAAGCTGGTCATCTGCAACGCCGACGAAGGCGAGACCTGCACCTTCAAAGACCGTGAGCTGATCAAGAACGACCCGTTCAACTTAATTGAAGCGATTACGATTTGCGGCTACACGGTCAACGCACAGGACGGCTATATCTATCTGCGCGAGGAATACCGCCATCTGCGCCCGCTGCTCCTGAACGCGATCAAGCAAGCAGAAGAACACAATCTCCTTGGTTACAACATCCAGAACACGGGCTTCAACTTCCATATCCATCTGTACTCCGGCGCGGGCGCCTATGTCTGCGGCGAGGGCACGGCGCTGATCCGCTCCATCGAGGGCAAGGCGGGCCGTCCGCGCAAGAAGCCGCCTTTCATGAAAGTCAGCGGTCTCTTTGCGTTGCCGACCTGCGTGAACAACGTCGAAAGCTTTTCCATCGTGCCGCACCTCTTGATGGACGAGGCGCGCGAATACGTCAGCTACGGCTCCGGCGAGTCGCTGGGCACAAAGCTGGTGAGCCTCGGCGGCAATGTGCGCCGTCCCGGCGTCTATGAGATCCCGTTCGGCACGACGGTGCGCGATATCATTTACGAGCTGGGGCAGGGCATCCCCGGCGGCCAGTCGCTGCGCCTGATCCAATTCGGCGGCGCCTCGGGCAAGATTTCCGACGGTCGTATCCTCGACACACCGTACACTTACGACGACCTGAAAGCGGCGGGCGTGACGGTGGGCTCCGGCTCGATTCTCGTCATCGACAACCGCACCAGCGTCCTCGATTTCCTGCGCATGACCCAGGACTTCTTCTCCGAGGAATCCTGCGGCCAGTGCACGCCCTGCCGCGAAGGCAACCTCCATATCAAGCTGATCCTCGAGAAAATGGCACGGGGTGAGGCGACGCAGGCGGACATCCGCGACATGAAGAAAATCGCGACGATCATGTCGATTTCTTCCCTCTGCGGCCTCGGCGAGTCGGCGCAAAACGCGCTGCTCTCCGCGATGAAGATTTTCCCGAAAATTTTTGAGATTGGAGGTGCGGCGTAATGGCGGATACACAGGAGACGAAAAAACCTGAAATGGTTCATCTCAAAATCAACAACATCCCGGTAGAGGTCCCGGCGGGAACCATGGTGCTGGCCGCCGCCAAGCAGATCGGCATCGACATCCCGCATCTTTGCTTCCATCCCGACCAGGAAATCAAGGCGAAATGCCGCATTTGCTCGGTAGAGGTCAAAGGCAGCCGCAAACTGTCCGCCGCCTGCACCACCGTCGTTTGGGAAGGCATGGAGGTCTTCACGGACACTCAGCTGGTCCGCGACACGCAGGTGGGCATCCTGCAGCTAATCATGGCGGACCACGACAAGGACTGCCTGACCTGCCCGCGCAACCACCGCTGCGAGCTGCAGGAGCTTTGCGCGCGCTTCAACATCCAGATCCCCCATGTGCCGGATGTGACGAAAAAGCGCACGACGGAAAACACGAACCCGGCCATCGTCCGCAACCCGTCGAAGTGCATCAAGTGCGGCCGCTGCTTCCGCGTCTGCAAGGACGTACAAGGCGTAGAGGCGTTGACCTTCGCGGGCCGCAGTGACAACCTGATCGTCACGACGCCGTACAACCTGCCGCTGGAGAAAACGGACTGCACGCTCTGCGGCCAGTGCAGCCTTGTCTGCCCGACGGCGGCCATCGTCGAGAAAGACGACACACAGGTCGTGCTGGACGCATTGCAGGACCCGGAAAAGCATGTCATCGTGCAGGTGGCCCCGGCAGTGCGCGTAGCTCTCGGCGACGCCTTCGGCTACGAGGGCGGCGCGATCGTCACTGGTCAGATGGTCACGGCGCTGAAAATGCTGGGCTTCGATAAAGTATTCGACACGAACTTCAGCGCGGACCTGACGATCATGGAAGAAGGCTCGGAGCTTCTCCACCGCATCCAGAACGGCGGAAAGATGCCGATGCTGACTTCCTGCAGCCCCGGCTGGATCAATTTCATTGAAAAGCATTACCCGAACCTTTTGCCGCACCTCTCGACGGCGAAATCCCCGATGTCGATGTTCGGCGCGATTGCCAAGACTTACTACGCGAAACACTCGGGCGTGCCGGTCAAGAACATCTTCACCGTGGCCATCATGCCCTGCACCGCGAAGAAATACGAGGCGGCGCGGCCGGAGATGGGACGCGACGGCATGCGCGACGTGGACGCGGTGCTGACCACCCGCGAATTCATCAAACTGATCCATTACGTCGGTCTTTCCTTCAAAGATTTGCCGAACAGCGAGTTCGACAGCCCGCTGGGCGTCGGCTCCGGCGCCGGCGCGATTTTCGGTGCCACCGGCGGCGTCATGGAAGCGGCGCTCCGCACCGTCTACGAGAAGGTCACGGGCAAGGAAGCGAAGCCGTTGGAATTCAACGACGTGCGCGGGTTCCAGGGCGTCAAGGAAGCGACCTACGACCTCGGCGTCCGCAAGGTCAAGGTCGCGGTCTGCCATACCCTGCGCAATGCGCGCAAGATGATGGACAAGCTCGAAAAGGGCGAATGCGACTACGATTTCATCGAGATCATGGCCTGCCCCGGCGGCTGCATCGGCGGCGGCGGACAGCCCTACGACACGACGAACGAAATCCGCAAAAAGCGTATCGCTTCACTCTACGAAATCGACAAGAGCCTGCCCTATCGGAAATCCCACGAGAACCCGGACATCATCACGCTCTACAAGGACTTCCTCGGCGAGCCGCTGTCCGACACTTCTCATCACCTCTTGCACACCACCTATCATCAGGTACATAAACTCTACGAGTTTAAGTAAACACGACTACAAAAAAACGGAACGCTGTGATTTATTTCACAGCGTTCCGTTTTTTGTCATCCGATAAGTTTTTCCTGCGCCAGCTCCTCCAGCTCCGCAATGTCGCCGTCGTCCGTCAACGCGTAGACGAAATCTCCCGGCCTGAGCACCAGCGGCCCCGTCGGGATCAGCTCCATCTCACCGCGCCGCACCTGCACCAACAAACATTCCTCCGGCCACGAAATCTCGGCGATCGACTTTCCGTCGAGGCGGCTGCCCTCGCCGACGATAAATTCCGCGATCGTCCGATGATGCGCCAGCACTTGGCGCACTTTCGCCCGCGCTTGGAGCAGCCGTTCCAGCAGCATATCATAAACCGGCGCGCCGTGCAGCACGTCCGCCGTCAAGAACGCGGTCATCGAAACGAAAATCAGCGCCAGCATGTGATGGAACGAGCCGGTCATTTCCATGATCAAGATACTGCCTGTAATCGGCGCCTTGACCACGGCGGAGAAATACGCCGCCATACCGTAAACGATAAAACTGGTCGCCAGCGTCTCGTCAAAAACGCCCGCGAACAGAGCGACCTTCGCGAACACCGCGCCTGAAAGCGCGCCGAGCACCAGCATCGGCAGGAAAATTCCGCCAGGCACGCCGGATCCGAAGCAGACCATCGTGAACGCAAACTTCACCACGAGCAATAGCAAGAGCGTCGCAAGTTCAAACTTTTCCTTGATCAGCGTATCGACCAGCGAGCTGCCCCCGCCCAGTACCTCCGGCAAAACGAAGCCGAGCCCGAAGGCAAGGAACAACGGCAGCAAAAATTTCACTCCGCTCCATTTCTCTTGCAGAGGGAATTTTTGATAGGCATTCAACGAAAAAATCAGCACGCGATTAAACAATACACCCAGCGCGCCGACGAACACACCGAGCGGAAGCAGCCAGGCATACTGCCAAAGCGGCATTGAAGGCAGCGCCTCAATGTGGAAAACCGGCGCAAGTCCCAGCACCGACCCCGCCACCGCCGCTGAGCTGACCGACGCCGCCACCGTCGCCATCAGCACCAGCGGCGAAAAGCTCTTCGTCAATTCCTCCAGACAGAAAATCACGCCCGCCAGCGGTGCGTTAAACGCCGCCGCAAGGCCGGCCCCCGAGCCCGCCGTCAACAGGAATCGCTCCTCACTGCGCGGCCGCAGCCGCAACCGACTGAACCACTGACCGACGCAGGCCCCGAGCTGCACGCTTGGCCCTTCGCGCCCCAGCGACATGCCCGCGCCGATGGCCAGCACGCCGCCGACAAATTTCAGCGCCAGCACCCGCTGCGCGTTCATGCGGACGCGCCCCAAGAGAATACCCTTCACCTGCGGGATGCCGCTGCCCGAAATCAGCGGCTCGACAGTCAGGAACTTCGCCAAAATCCAAGCAATCAAAACAAGAGACAGCGGCCAAAGTACAAAGCCGATGGAAAATTTTTCCGTCAACAAAGAAAAAAGCAACGGAAGCAAAAGAATGTGGCGATAGAGCTCCACCGTCTCCAAGAGCCAACGGAACAGCGCAACCACAAGCCCCGCGCCAACGCCGACCAACACCCCTTCGCAAAACAGCCGAAGCCGGAACGCCCGCTCGTCAGCCAAAAAATGAAGCGCATCCCGCATCCGATTCCAACGCAAAAAATTCACCTCGTTTATCTATAGGCAGGAATTTTCCCCGCCCGCTTGTCGGCAATCAGCCGGTCGATTGCCTGTATCACCATGCGCGGCGTAATAGACCTGGAACATTTCAAAAGATTCTTTGCGTCCTTTTCATACCGAGGGCACGGATGCTCCAGCCAGTTGACCCGCAAGTCGTTGTAACAGCCGTTGCAAACCAATCGGTTGTAAACCCGGTACGGCGTCGGAAATTCGTTCCAATACATCGTGAATCCGCTGATCATGACCACCGGGCAATCCGCCGTATAGGCAAGCCACGAAAGGCCGCTGGAAAGCCCGATAAAAAATTCCGCATGATGAAGCATATCCGCCCGCTCCAAAAGAGGCCGATTCCCGGTGAAATCCTCCGCCCCCGCCGGCATCTCCGAGACATATTCGGCTTCTTGGGCACGCTTATCCCGGTCGATGCAAAGCACCCGGTACCCCAAGCTTTTCAGATAAGACGTGATCTCTTCCCAGCCGCCGGGATAGTGCCATCCCTTGCTCACCGTATTTGCCTGCACCCCGATACAGACATAAGGGTCCTTGATGGTACGGGATCCGGCCACCCACGGAACCTTCGGCGCAGGATATGGAAGTCCCAAAATGAACTGCCCTGTCTGTGTCAGGGAAATCGTCCGCCCATCCATCGGTGTCCACCCCCAGAGTCCCAGCCCTGCCGCGAAATAAAATGTCGCATAGGTGTCTTCCTCAATCTTTTCGCTTTGGCGAATATCCGGGAAAATCCTTTGGCAAATCGCCTGCATTTTCTTATCAATATACAAAAACACATCCGCCTGATACCAATCCCGAATCATCGGAAAGTATGGCAAAAACGACTGCATATCCCCGATCAGTTTACTGACGACAACCAACCCGATCTTCTGCCCCATCGGATCGAAAATATGCGCGAATACCGGCTCGCCGTCGCGGAAGATCTCAATCTGCCAATGAATATAATATTTCTCGGCGGAAATCAGGATGGTCTCCGAAACGTCCTGATCATAAAATACAAGCCCCGAATCATAATCGCCGATGGTCACATGCCAATTTCCCTGAGGAATTTGCAGACGCAGGCCAAAATTAAAATCAATCTTCAAGCCATCAATTCCGGTCTCCCCCGCAATCGGCCCTGCGGCTACGCTCAAATCCGTAAATACCTTCAGCATCTTGAATATATCGTTTTCAGACTGCCCCCAAGCATTGCAATAGAAATATTGCACCGGATAAGCATTATTCGCCATCATTTTCGCTCCTTCATCCAGATAGGCCGCGTCATTTTACATCACAAACCGCTGATAAATACTTTACACAAGCGTAAGGCGCGATGCCTGCATGCACCGCGCCTCCTCTTCGTCACGAACATTCGCACTCCGCGCCCGACGCCTCCATCTGCTTCAGATCGTAAAGCAAGCCCGTCAGCGCCCGCTTCGATATGGCGATTGGGCAATCCGGCGAGCAGACCGTGCAATGGCCGCAGGCATCCTCAACTGCGTCCAGTGCCCGCTTTACCTTTTCCGACTGCATCATAAAGCTTCACTCTCCCGTTGAAAATTCTATCTGCATCATAGCAGACAAAACGAAAAAAGTAAACCATACAAAAAACCGCCGCACGTTTTATTCACGTGCGACGGTTCGTTTTTTCACATGGTGCGGTCGATGGGACTTGAACCCATACACCTTGTGAGTACTACCCCCTCAAAGTAGCGCGTCTGCCAATTCCGCCACGACCGCAGGACAATATAAAGTTAAAGAAAAAATGGTGCGGCTGAGTGGACTTGAACCACCATGATGTTGCCATCACTAGCTCCTGAAGCTAGCGCGTCTGCCGATTTCGCCACAGCCGCATATAAACGAGATGAAATATGAAAGCCCGATTTCAGCGTCGAAAATCTGGAAATGGTGCCGAGGACCGGAATCGAACCGGTACGATTGTCACCAATCCCGGGATTTTAAGTCCCGTGCGTCTGCCAGTTTCGCCACCCCGGCATGTAAGTTTTACCATGGAGCGGGTGATGGGAATCGGACCCACGTAGCCAGCTTGGAAGGCTGGAACTCTACCATTGAGTTACACCCGCAGATACTCTTGGAGCTGGCGAGAAGAATCGAACTCCCAACCTGCTGATTACAAGTCAGCTGCTCTGCCTATTGAGCTACACCAGCAAGGAAAAAATGGTGCCTCAGAGTGGAATCGAACCGCTGACACAGGGATTTTCAGTCCCTTGCTCTACCAACTGAGCTACCGAGGCATTTATTTAGCCCGTGCATGGCACGGAGAGCACGCAATGGCGACCCGAATGGGACTTGAACCCATGATCTCCGCCGTGACAGGGCGGCATTCTAACCAACTGAACTACCGGGCCATCAAAAGACTTGATGGTGGGCGATAACAGGATCGAACTGCTGACATCCTGCTTGTAAGGCAGGCGCTCTCCCAGCTGAGCTAATCGCCCGTAATAACACGCATTCGCGAGAATATACAAAAATGGTGACCCACCGGGGAATCGAACCCCGAACCTACTGATTAAGAGTCAGTTGCTCTACCAATTGAGCTAGTGAGTCATCTATTTGTTCCCCGACTCAGCGCGAGCACCATCCAAATGGTGGCTCACCCGGGATTTGAACCCGGGACACCCTGATTAAAAGTCAGGTGCTCTGCCAACTGAGCTAGTGAACCGATTGGCTGGGGTAGTTGGACTCGAACCAACGGATGCGGGAGTCAAAGTCCCGTGCCTTGACCAACTTGGCTATACCCCAAGCTGCGAGCCGCTAAAAAACAGCCCTTTCCCCCAGAAATAAGCATGGCTCCTTGAGTAGGACTCGAACCTACGACCGATCGGTTAACAGCCGATTGCTCTACCGACTGAGCTATCAAGGAATCAAGAGCCGGACAAATAGTCCGGCTATAAACCGGCAGCTCCCTAACCTCCCGGGCCGTCTCCAGCCAAGTACTTTCGGCGTATGGGTGCTTAACTTCTGTGTTCGGGATGGGAACAGGTGGGCCAC
>CACYUQ010000031.1 GCA_902777615.1 uncultured Selenomonadaceae bacterium | reverse complement strand
GACTCCATGCCGAGGATTTTCGCGCGCTTCGTGTTGAGCTGGCCCATTACGTCGCCCATGAAATACTCCGGCGCGGTAATCGTCATATTGAAAATCGGCTCCAGAAGCGCCGGGCTCGCGTCCATGACACCTTTCTTCAGTGCAATCGCCGTTGCCGTCTTGAACGCCGCCTCCGACGAGTCCACGGTATGATACGAGCCGTCGTACAGATTGACCTTCACGTCGACCACCGGGAAGCCCGCGAGGATACCTGCCGCCAACGTTTCTTCGGTGCCCTTCTCGACCGCGGGGATGTACTGCCGCGGCACGCTGCCGCCGAAAATCGTCTCGGTGAACGCGTTGCCCTCGCCTGCCGGCTGCGGACTGATTTCGAGCCAGACGTGGCCGTACTGGCCATGTCCGCCGCTCTGCTTCTTGTGCTTGCCTTCGACCTTGACGGTCTTCCTTATCGTCTCGCGCAGCGCCACCTTCGGCTCGCGGAAATCAACCTCGGCGCCGTATTTGCGCTGGATGCGCTCCTTCAGGATCTCAAGCTGCACTTCGCCGATGCCGCGAACCAGCGTCTCTTTCGTTTCCTTGTTCTTCACGATCTGGATGGTCGGATCCTGGTCGCCTTCCTTGCCGATGGCAGAGAACACCTTGTCCTCCTCGCCCTTCTTCGTCGGATAGGCGGCGAACACCATCATCGAGCCGGGATAAGCCGGCAGCTCGAAGCGAATCGGTGCGGACTTGTCGCAAAGCGTATCGCCGGTCTTCGTGACCGTCAGCTTCGCCACGACCACGATGTCCCCGGCATGGGCCGTCGACAGCGGAATCTGCTGCTTGCCCTGCATCGTCATCAGGCCGGACATACGCTCTTCCGCCTCACGGTTCACATTATAATAGGAAGCGTCACCCTTCATATCGCCGGACACGACGCGCAGGAACGTCAGGCGGCCGACGAACGGGTCAACGATGGTCTTGAACACCTGCGCCGCGAACGGTCCGTCCGTGCCGCGCTCCACCGGGTCCTCGGTCTTCGGGTCGGTGGCGAGGAACGTGCGATCCTCCGGCGACGGCATCAGCGCGCCGAGACCTTTCAGCAGCTTCTTTACGCCGATATTCTGGAGCGCCGAGCCGCAGAACACCGGGAACACTTTCGCCGCCTTGACGCCCTTGGACAGCGCTTCGAGAATCTCCGCTTCGGGAATGTCCTCGCCTTCCAAGAATTTCTCCATCAACTGATCGTCGAAATCCGACAGCGCCTCGATCAACTGCTGCCGCGCCTCTTCGACGGCTTCCTGCATGAATTCGGGAATGTCCGCGACCAGTTCCTCGTCCTCATGGGTGACGATCTTCATGTGCAAGGTCAAAAGGTCGGCGACGCCCTGGAAAGAATCTTCCTTGCCGATTGGGAGCTGTACCGGCACGATGCCCGAGCCGAACCGCGCGCGAAGCTCGTCCACCGCGCGCTCGAAGTCCGCGTGCTCGCGGTCCATCTTGTTGACGAAAATCGCCCGGGGCAGTCCCAGTTCCTCGACGGCCAGCCACGCTTTTTCCGTGCCGGTCTCCATACCGCTTGGGGCGGAGACGACGATCAGCGCCGCGTCGGTCGCGGTCAGCGCCGAAACCATCTCTCCGACGAAATCGGGATAGCCCGGCGTATCAATGAAATTCAGCTTGCAGCCGCGCCACTCGACAGCGGCCAGCGCGCTGGAAATACTGAGTTTGCGCTTGCTCTCCTCCGGCTCGTAATCGAGTGCCGACGTCCCGTCGTCCACTTTGCCAAAGCGGCGCGCACCGCCCGCGTTGAAAAGCGCCGCGTCCAGAAGACTCGTCTTTCCCGTCCGGCCATGGCCGATGACGGCAATATTCCTCAAATCCGCGCTTTGATATTCCTGCATTCCGATCCCTCCTACTATATGAAAACGCCTTTGCAAAAGCAGACGTTTTCCGCATACTTGTAATATTCGTCCTTTTTCAGACATTTCCTTCTTTTCTTCGCAAAAAGATTTGAAAAAATCCCGTCCCGATTCTTTTCTTGACATTCCGCGCGCACCTTGCTATCCTTGCAAGCGTCATACAGAAAGAAGGAAACGCAATGGATACGGAGACGCGGAAAAAACTCGCGCGGCAAATCGCCGAAATGAAAAAACGCATGGCGACGGAGGCCAGCGACCTCGACTACGAGACCCAGCGGTACGCGGTACGCGCGCTGGAAGCGCTCTTGGCACGGGACGACACGCCGAAGGAAAAATCGTAGGCATTTTCGCCCGCGTTTTTCATTTGAAAATCAGATTTTGACAGCATAATTGCCTCGATGACAAATAGAGGACGTGTTGATTAACACGTACCAGAGGAGAGATAACATTGTCAGAACGGATGACGATGCAGGAAGTTTTGAAGGAATACGGCGTTCCATTGATCAAGCTGGACATCCACGCAACGCGGACGGAATGTGAGGCTCTCCGGGAAAAGCTGATGGCCGTGCGCGACGTTTCGGGCGGCAGGGAGCAAGGATACTTGGACATCGACTGCAAGCTGTTCGTCGACGTACACGACATCGACCGTTATCTTTCGGGGGAGCTGGACACGCTGGGCGAGATCTACGCGTTCCCCGACGATATAAAAGCAAGCGCGGAGTAGGAGGCACAGGATTAATGATGCGAAAGAAAATCATGGCGGCCGTTGCCGCAGGATTTTTGACCCTATCTGCGATGGGCCTGACGGAACCGGCGGAAGCCGCCGTTGGCGGAATGCGCGCCCCGCGCATGACGGCGCCGCGCGTGACCACGCCGAGGCCGCAGACGCCTCGCGTAAATACGCCCTCCCCCTCGCAAAACGCGCGTCCGAACCAGCAGTATCATCCGTCGCAAAAAGCCGGCGACATCCCATCCACCGCGCCGCGCACCACATCCCCGTCGCCTTATGCCAGCGGAAATTCCGTACCATACCGCGGCACGCGCTGGGGCAACATGATGCGAAGCGTCGGCCTGCTGGCGGGCGGCATGATGCTCGGCGGGCTCTTGGGCCATCTGTTCGGCTTCGGCGCGGGCAGCTTCATGGGCGACTTGTTCGGGCTGATGATCAACGGTCTGTTGATCTATTTCGTGATTCGCCTGCTGGCCCGGCTTTTCGGTTCGCTGCGCAGTGGTTCCAAGGCGCGGAGCAATCCATACCGACAGGAACAGGCATCCCGGGAAGCGCCGTTCCCGATCCCCGACATCCGCCCGCCGCAAAAAGCGCGGAGCTTCGTCGCCCGCGACGACGGAACCGATTACGAGCCGAAACGCACGGCGGACTGGTACAGGAGCCGATAACGATGAAGGAATCGACAAAAAAAGCACTCAATTTGCTGTTGGAACGCTATCCCGCTTTGGAAGCCTGCCGCGCCGATATTTTCGCGGCGGTGGAGACAATCTGCGACGCCTACCGCGCAGGCAAAAAGCTCATCCTCTGCGGCAACGGCGGCAGCGCGGCGGACGCCGAGCATATCGTCGGCGAGCTGATGAAGGGCTTTTTGAAGAAACGCCCCATTTCGGAAGAGACCCGCGCGCGCTTGAAAGCCGCATTTCCGGAGGATGCCGATTATCTCGCGGACAATTTGCAGGGCGCGCTCCCTGCGGTTTCACTGGTGAACCAGATTGCCCTCGGCACCGCCTTCGCCAACGACCAGGCCGCCGACCTTGTCTTCGCCCAGCAGGTATTGGGGCTCGGACAGGCGGGCGACGTACTGATCGCCATCAGCACGTCGGGCAACTCGAAAAACGTGGTCTACGCGGTAAAAATGGCGAAGGTCTGCGGCGTGAGAACCATCGCGCTGACCGGACGCTCCGGCGGCAAGCTGAAAGCTCTCGCCGACGTCACAATCACCGTGCCCGACGACGAGACCTACCGGATACAGGAACTGCACCTCCCCGTTTACCACGCGCTGTGCATCGCGGCGGAGGAAGAATTTTTCGAGGCGTAAACGCTAAAGTATACATTTCGTTTTTCTCTCGCGTACTATTGACTATTAAAAAGCGGTCACATATAATAAACTCCATGCGGAACTACTTCGCATGGAGTTTTTTGTTCCGACGGATGTGCGGCGTCTATCTAATATTATAGTATGGACGCGGCGGTTATTTTGGAGGAGGGGTTTGGATGAAATTCGGGAAGAAGGGCCGTATGGCCGCGCTTTTGGCCGGCGTCATGATGCTCGGCGGCGTATTGACGGGCTGCGGTGGCGGCGGCGGAGACAAGAAGGCCGACGCGAACGAAATCAAGATCGGCGCAAACTTTGAGCTGACGGGCAACGTGGCGAACTACGGTGTCGCGACCTATGAGGGCCTCGAACTCGCGATTGACGAGATCAACGCAGCAGGCGGCGTCAACGGCAAGAAAATCAAGCTGGTGAAGGCGGACACGAAGTCCGAGACTTCCGAAGCTGTCAATTCGGCGACGAAGCTGATCGCCGACGATAAAGTCAAAGTCTTGGTCGGCCCGGCGACGACGGCGCCGGTCATCGCGGAAACGCAGGTCGCCACCGAGCACAAGGTTCCGATTCTCGCTCCGTGCGCCACCAGCGCGAAAGTCACGGTGGACAACGGCAAAGTGCAGCCGTTCGTGTTCCGCAGCTGCTTCATCGACCCGCAGCAGGGCGACGTCATGGCGAAGTTTGCTAAGGAAAATCTGAAAGCAAAGACGGCGGTCGTCTATTTCGACTCCTCGTCCGACTATTCCAAGAGCCTCGCGCAGGTCTTCAAAGAGAAGTTTGAGGCCGCGGGCGGCAAAGTGCTGATGGAAGAAGCTTTCGTCCAGAAGGACCAGGATTTCAAGGCGACGTTGACGAAGCTGAAGACGGCGGGCGCGGACGTGCTGTTCGTCCCGGCGTACTATGAGGAAGTCGGCAAGATCGTCAAGCAGGCGCGCGAGCTCGGCATCACTTCGCCGATCCTCGGCACGGACGGCTGGGATGACCCGAAGGTCAAGGACATCGCGGGCGCCGACGCCATCAACAATACGTTCTTCTGCACCCATTACTCGGATAAGGATGCCGAGGTCAAGCCGTTCCTCGACGCTTATAACAAGAAGTTCGGCCATGCGCCGAACGTGTTCGCGGCTCTCGGCTACGACGCCGGCAAGGTGCTGATCGACGCCCTGAAGCGCGCCGGCTCCGACGACTCGGAGAAGATCGCGAAGGCGATTGCCGAGACGAAGAACCTGAAAGCCGGTACGGGCACGCCGGTACGGGCACGATCTCGATGGACGCGAACCACAACCCGATCAAGCAGGCCGTCATCCTTGAAAACAAGAACGGCGGACGCGAGGTTGTCGCGAAGATCGTTCCGTAAATTGACGCGGGGAAGGCTAATAATGACCAATGAGGCCGCAGCAATGCGGCCTTATCTTTTAACTTTTCAAGAGAGTGTGGTTTTCAATGGACTTTTTTAGCCAATTGGTGCAGCAGCTGATTAACGGCGTTTCCCTCGGGAGCATTTATGCGCTGATTGCCCTCGGCTATACGATGGTTTACGGCATCATCAAATTGATCAATTTCGCCCACGGCGACATCTACATGGTGGGCGCTTATATCGGATTTTTCGCGGTGGCGCAGGCGGGGCTCGGCATTTTCCCCGCGCTGGTCGTCTCCATGGTGGTGACGGGGCTGATCGGCTGCCTCGTCGAGCGCGTCGCTTATAAGCCGCTTCGGCACGCGCCGCGCATTTCGCTTTTGATTACCGCGATCGGCGTTTCTTTCTTCCTTGAATATGCGAGCATGCTGTTCGTCTCGCCGACGCCGCGCACGTTCCCGGAGGTCTTCGACTCCAGCGTCGCGTTCCACATCGGCGAGTTTATCGTGAACGGGCAGCAGGTCTTGATTTTCGCCATCACCTTCGTTTTGACGGTGCTCCTGACTTATATCGTGCAAAAGACGAAAATCGGCAAGGCCATGCGCGCGGTATCCTTCGACACGGAGACGGCGCAGCTGATGGGCATCGACGCGGACCGCGTCATCGGCGCGACCTTCGGTATCGGTTCGGCGCTGGCGGCGGCGGGCGGCGTGCTCGTCGGCGTCTATTACAACTCCATCGACCCGCTGATGGGCATCATGCCGGGCCTGAAGGCCTTCGTCGCGGCGGTCCTCGGCGGCATCGGCAGTCTGCCCGGCGCGGTAGTCGGCGGCCTGATTCTCGGCGTCATCGAGGCGTTCGTCTCGGGCTTCTTGTCGTCAACGTTCCGCGACGCGGCGGCTTTCGCGATCTTGATTCTCGTCCTGCTGTTCCGTCCCAGCGGTATTTTTGGCCGGAACGCGCAGGAGAAGGTGTGAGGTGACGGCATGAACACATTGCAAAAACGGGACGCCGTCATGCTCGCGCTGGGGCTCGTCATCTTCGCCGTGCTCTACGGCCTGATGGAAGCGGGCGTCATCGGCTCGTTCTGGAAGCTGAACATCTTGATTATCGGCATCAATATCATCATGGCGGCCAGCCTGAACCTGATCAACGGCTACACCGGACAATTCTCTCTCGGTCACGCGGGCTTCATGGCTGTCGGCGCCTATGTGTCGGTCGTGCTGACCGCGAACTTTCATCTGCCGTTCATTGTGGCGCTCCTGGCGGGCGGCGCGGCGGCGGGCGCGCTCGGCTGCCTGATCGGTCTGCCGACGCTCAGGCTGTCCGGCGACTATCTGGCGATTGCCACGCTGGGCCTTTCGGAGATCATCCGCATCGTCTTGATGAACATCCAATACGTCGGCGGCGCCGCTGGCTTCTCGGGCATCCCGCACCTGACCACGTTCCCCTGGGTTTTTTTCTCGCTCCTGGCGACCCTCTTTATCATCAAGAATTTCGTGAACTCGACCCATGGCCGCGCCTGCATCGCGATCCGCGAGAACGAGATCGCCGCAGAGGCAATGGGCGTCAACACCACGAAATACAAAGTCATGGCGTTCACTATAGGCGCAGCCTTCGCAGGCATCGCCGGAGGGCTCTTCGCCCATGTCTTCTATATCATCACGCCGCTTTCGTTCACCTTCATGCAGTCTTTCAACTACCTGATCATGGTGGTGCTGGGCGGCCTCGGCTCGATTACCGGCGCGATTGCCGGCGCGTTCGTCGTGACCTTCATCTCGGCAATCCTCGCGGATTGGCCTGAGTACCGCATGATCATTTACGCGCTGGCACTGATCCTCCTGATGTTCTACCGGCCGCAGGGCCTGTTCGGCTATATGGAGCTGACGAGCCTCGCGCCGTTCAAACGCTTCATGAAGGGGGGCAGGAACGATGGCTGAACCGCTTCTCAAAGCCACGAACGTCGTTGAGATGTTCGGCGGCCTCAAGGCCGTTTCCGACTTCAATATGTACATCGACCGCGGCGAACTGATCGGCCTGATCGGCCCGAACGGCGCGGGCAAGACCACCGCGTTCAACCTGTTCACCGGCGTCTATCAGCCCACCAGCGGCCATATCGAATTCGAGGGCGACAGCATTGTCGGGCTGAAGCCGTACCAGATCACGCAGCGCGGCATCGCCCGCACATTCCAGAACATCCGACTCTTTTCCGAGCTGTCAGTATTGGACAACGTGAAAATCGCCTGCCACCAGCACGTGAAATACGGCCTCGCCGAAGCGATTTTCCGTGTTGGGCGGTATTTCTCCGAAGAGGAAGAAGTCGTCGCCGAAAGTATGCGCCTCTTGAAAATTTTCAAGCTGGACGACAAAGCGGAGGAGACGGCGAAAAATCTCCCCTACGGCGCCCAGCGGCGCCTTGAGATTGCCCGCGCGCTGGCGGCGCAGCCGAAGCTGCTGCTGCTGGACGAACCGGCGGCCGGCATGAACCCGCAGGAAACGCAGGAACTGATGGACATGATCCGCTGGATCCGCAACCAATTCTCGCTGACGATCTTGCTCATCGAGCACGACATGAGCCTCGTCATGGGCATCTGCGAGCGCATTTACGTCCTCGAATACGGACAGATTATCGCCAAAGGCACCCCGGCGGAAATCCAGCAGAACCCCGAGGTCATTCGCGCGTATTTGGGAGGTGACGCCTGATGGCGGATATGCTGGAAATCAAGGACATTCACGTCTATTACGGCGCGATTCACGCAATCAAGGGCGTCAGCCTCACGGTACGCCAAGGCGAAATCGTCACGCTGATCGGTTCCAACGGCGCCGGAAAATCCACGACGCTCCGCACGGTCTCCGGGCTTTTGAAGCCGAAAGAAGGCGACATCCTGTTCGAGGGCGAATCCATCGCGAGCCGCCCGGCGCAGTCCATCGTCAAGGCAGGAATCTCTCAGGTACCGGAAGGTCGCCGCATCTTCGCGAACATGACCGTCATGGAAAATCTCGAACTGGGCGCGTACACTCGGGACGATGCCGACGGCATCGAGGCGGACATGAATATGGTCTTCGAGCGCTTCCCGCGCCTCTTGGAGCGAAAAGATCAAGCGGCTGGCACGCTGTCCGGCGGCGAGCAGCAAATGCTGGCCATGGGGCGCGCGCTGATGAGCCGACCGCGCCTCCTGCTCCTCGACGAGCCTTCGATGGGTCTCGCTCCGCTTTTGATCCGCGAGATTTTCAACATCATCGTGGACATCAACAAGACGGGCACGACAGTCCTGCTCGTCGAGCAGAACGCGAACATGGCGCTTTCCATCGCGCACCGCGCTTACGTCCTCGAAACGGGGCGCATCGCGCTGTCCGGCGACGCGAAACAGCTCGCGGCCAGCGAGGATGTCCGAAAAGCGTATCTGGGCGGGTAAAATTTCTAAAAAGAAAAAGAAGGATTTTCACCCCCCTATCGCGAATTTTTCCTTTTGGAATTTGCAAAAAATTTAGCCTTCCCCTCTGGGGAAGGTGGCGCGCGAAGCGCGACGGATGAGGTTTTGTTGACGTTATCAAAAACCTCACCCACCGCTAACGCGGTCCCCCCTCCCCATCGGGGAGGGCTAGGACAAACGGAAAGGAGACTTACACCATGTTTGTAGCCGATCGTATGACCCGAAACCCCATCTCCATCAAGCCGGACGACAAGGTAGACGCCGCAGCCGCGCTTTTGAAGGAGCACAAGATTCGCCGCCTGCCCGTCGTCGAGAACGGCAAGCTCGTCGGCATCGTCACGGACAAGGATCTGATGCGCGTCTCGCCGTCGGCGGCCACGACGCTGTCCCGCTATGAAATCAACTCGCTCTTGGCGAAAATCTCCATCCGTGAGATCATGAGCGACAAGGTCATTTCCGTCAATGAAAACGCCCCCATCGAGGAAGCGGCTCTCCTGATGTCGATGAACAAGATCGGCGGCGTGCCGGTCACGACCGACGTCGGCGCCGTCGTCGGCGTAATCACCGAGACGGACATTTTCAACGCCCTCGTCGAAATCATGGGCCTCTCGGAAGGCAAGGACCGCATCACCATCGAAGTCGACAACAAGGTCGGCGTCGTACAGGATATTGCGGGTATCTTCGCCAACGCCGGCTTCAACATCGACAGCTTCGTGACCTGCAAGAAAGACATGGGCAAATACGACATCATCGTCCGCGGCAACTTCATGGACGCCGAAGATTTGCTGCAGGAGCTGGAAAGCCACGGCTACCACGTGACCCATTCCGGCCGCATCGGACAAAAATAAACAAAATAACAAACGTTACCAAAAAGCGGCGACGTTGTAAAAATCATTTGCAACGAATCGCCGCTTATGTTATACTAATTGCTGTCACTGGAGAGGTGTCCGAGTGGTCGAAGGTGACAGACTCGAAATCTGTTGTAGTGAAAGCTACCGTGGGTTCGAATCCCACCCTCTCCGCCAGAAATTCCAAGCTTCCGGGATTGACGCCCGGAAGCTTTTTTATGTTCTTTCGCAAAATCCTCTTTCTATTTGCAACGAAAAGATATAAAATATAAAGATACAAAGCCAACTAGAAAAGAACCGACAACGGAGGAATGACCGATGGCGAAAAGCAATGCGCCGATGCAGCACGTTTGCAGTTTTTGCAAGCGGCTCGTAACGATCCGCGACCAATACGATATGCCGATTTTTGACCCGCAGACCGGCTTCGCGGTTTGCCGGAACTGCATCGGGGACATCTACCATTTCATCGAGGACCACGACACCCACAAGGCCGCGACCAGCAAAAAGAACTTCGCCGCGTCCCTCGGCTCGATCCTCGCGAAGAACAAGCCGCACAAAATCAAGGAATATCTCGACCAGTTCATCATCGAGCAGGACCGCGCGAAGAAGGTCCTGTCCGTGGCGATTTACAACCACTACAAGCGCATGAAGTACGGCTTCGACCACAAGGACGACATGGCCATCGAAAAGTCCAATGTCATCATGCTGGGGCCGTCGGGCTGCGGCAAGACAGCACTGCTCCAGCACCTTTCGACGCTGCTGGACATCCCGTTCGCCGTGACCGACGCGTCAAGCCTGACCGAGGCCGGATTCGTCGGCGCGGACGTGGAGGTCGCCGTCCGCAATCTTTACTACGCGGCGGACAAGGACATCGAGCGCGCCGAGCACGGCATCATCTATCTCGACGAGTTCGACAAGATCGCTCGCAAATCCGGTGAGCACAATTCGATTACCGCCGACCCGGGCCATGAGGGCGTCCAGCAGGCGCTCCTGAAGATGCTCGAGGGCAGCGTCGTCGAGTTCACCGCCCGCGGCCAGCGCAAGCACCCGGAAGCGCCGACCATCAAAGTGGACACGAAAAACATCCTGTTCATCGTCGGCGGCGCCTTCGTCGGCATCGACAAGGTCATCGCGAAGCGGCTGCAAAAGTCCGACGCGAATATCGGCTTCGGCGCGAAAGTCGAGGGCGAGAACGACAAGCCGAAATTCGACGAGCTGATCCATCAGGTCTCGCCGGACGACCTGATGAAATACGGCATCATCCCCGAAATCATCGGCCGCCTGCCAATCATCTGCACGCTGGAGACGCTGGACGAGGACGCGCTTTTGCGCATCCTGACCGAGCCTGTCAACGCGCCGGTGCGCCAGTATGAAAAGCTGATGGAAATGGACGGCGTGGAGCTCGTCTTCGAAGAGGATGCGCTGCGGGCCGTGGCGAAAAAGGCCATCGAGCGCAAGACCGGCGCACGGAGCCTGAAAGGCATCATCGAAGACGTGATGCTCGACGTGATGTTCGACATCCCGAAGACCGACGAGCCGCGCCGCGTGATCATCACGAAAGAGTGCGTCACCGATGGCGCGCGGCCGGAAGTCGAGCCCATCGAGGAAAAGCAGTCGGCATAAAAATTTCTTGCCCCCACTTCCGTTTTATGATAAACTATCAAAGTCGATGCGGGCATAGTTCATCGGTAGAATGAAAGCTTCCCAAGCTTTAGAGGGCGGTTCGATTCCGCTTGCCCGCTCCATAAGAAAAATCAAGGCTTCGAGGAGACAATATGTCACTGGCATATTGCCTGCTTCGAAGCCTTTTTTATTTCCGCCCGTCTTCCGGCTGCGACGCTTTCTGCGGATTGTTTCCTCCCCGGCTCGCCAAATATTCGATGAACGCGCTCTTGCAATCGCTTTGATGGGTCCGTCCGATGGGAATCGTGCTGCCGTCATTCAGGATAAATTCGCCGGACCTCATCGACTTGATCGCGCTCAAACGAACCGCGTAACTCTTGTGCGTGCGGATCATTACGCCGGGCGGAAAAGCCTCCATGACTTTATCCATCTGCATAGAGACAATGATCTCTTCTTCGGCATGGATAATACAACTCTTGTTTGAACTTTCGATATACCGGACAGAACGGACGGGAAGCAAGACCGGTTGGTAATCGAATGATAATTCGACGACCGAGTTTTCGGGGGGTTCCGCAGTTTTCGGCAACCGCTGAAACACCTGCGCGATCCCTTCGGGCGTGGCGGGCTTGATCAAATAATGCAGCGCCCGCACCCCAAAACTCGGGATCGCAAATTCCGGGCTCATACTGACAAAAACGAACGCCACGTCCTCGTCCTGTTCCCGCGCCTTGCTTGCAATATTGATGCCCAGCCCGTTCCCGATATAATTGTCGAAGAAAACCAGCGTATATTTCCCCGGCCCAAACGATTCCAAAAAATCTTCGCCGGAAGAAAACGTCTCGATCTCGACGGACATCTTATGTTCCGAAGTATATCCTTCCACCGCGTTCCGAAGGTTTTGCATATCCCTTTCGTCGTCTTCCACGATTGCAATTCGCATATTGTCCGTCCTTTCCGCATCTTTCCTTTTGGGCCGCCACATAGTATACTTTAGGTAATCATAGATTTTTGTCATGAATAGCTTTGCGTTTTGATTTTAACGCGAAATGAAGGGATATATATGCTGCTTATCATCGGCATGGCAACGGGGCTGACGCTGCTCCAGACCATCGGTGCGTACCTGCGCTATCTGCCCTTCGAGGCGCGGCTGACAGAAGAGGAACGCACCCGTCTCTGGAAATACATCCTGCTCTGGGCGCCCATTTCCGTAGGGCTCTATGCGGCGTATTTTGGACACGCAGGTCTCGACGTCAACACCTACAAACAGGTTCATTACGTCGGCTGGATTCCGTTTTTCACATTCTCGCTGATGGTCATTCGGAACGAAGGGATGCGCCACACCTTCGTGGGGGGGATGCAGACCCTTTGGTTCATGTTGCTGCAAACGGTCAGCGGCACGCTGATTTTGATGCTGTTGCCGCCATACTACGCACTGGGCGTCAACCGGCTGCCGGTCCAGACGACGCTTTACATCTTCTTTTTCATCATACTGCTCCCGGTGGAACAACGTTTTTTCCGGAACCTTTTGCCGCCGAACCTCTTTTCCGGCAGCAAGCTCGCGGGATGGTGCTTTGCGGTTTTGCCGTTTGGGCTTTGCGCCACGCCGCTGATTACGCTGATCGAGCGGCCGATGATGTACACCTGGACCGACCGGCTTTCCCGCTTTTTCCTGCTGTTCTGGGGCTTCCTCCTCTACCAGTATGCGCTGTACGCCGGAAAGCGCGCGGCCCAAATCCGGAACGAGAAACACACGAACGAACTTTTAACCCAGCAGCTCCGCACGCTGGAATCCCAAACGCTGCTGATGGAAGCGCGCGCGAATGACGTGCGGCGGATGCGCCACGACCTCCGGCATTACAACCGCCTGCTGGCGACGCTGATTGACTCCGGGGATATAAACATGGCCCGCGACCTGATCGACGCGCAGAATCGGGAGCTTTTGACGCAGCCCATCAACACCTACTGCAAAAGCCCGGTGTTGAATGCGGCGCTGACCGTCTACGTGCAAGCGGCGCTACAGGAAGGCATCCGCGTATCCTGCAATGTGAACATTGACAATGGCAACGCCGCCGAAAGTGAACCGACGGAACCCGTCACCGGAACCAAATACAACGACCTCGCGATTCTCCTGTCGAACGTCATCGAAAACGCGATCATCGCCAGCCGCAAGCAGCCGGAGGATCGGCGGGAAATTTCCGTCTCGCTGGCTTACGACGGAGAACAGTCCGCGCTGGTCGTGAAAAACCGCTTCGACGGGTCCGTCCGTTTCGACGCCGAGGGGCTGCCGATGACGACGGAACGCGGCCACGGCACCGGCATGGTCTCCCTGCGGAACTTCAGCCAAAAATACGGCGCGGAAGTCATCTTCAATCAAAAGGACGGCTGGATGCAGCTGTTCATGTATTGGAACGGGAAATAAGCCTTTCGATTGCCATCTTCACCGCTTCCGATGAAATGCAGTTCGTACATTCAAAGTCCCGATCCGTGCCCCGGTGGTGCGGGCACGCGCCGTAGTTGAAGTCGAGCTTCCGCGGGCTGTTTGCTTCAGCGAGGGTTTCGGAAGACGGCGTTTCATGAGAGGTCTTCCTTTCCTGCACGACGAATTCAAATTACGAAAAACGCTTCATTGAGTGTAGTATAACATATATCATAGGATATTGCGCGGATTTTTGGCCTTTGGCCTCTTTTACCGGTCGGAAGGCAACAAAAAATCGGAAATTGTTTCACGTGAAACAATAGAACATAACCTGAAAATTTTCTCACAATTTGTTTCACGTGTATCATTTCTGCACGGGCGACATCTTTATATTGCGATAGCCTACCCGCCCTGTTATAATTAAAATACCATAAATCAATCCTTTCTCCGAAGGAGAAAATCACTCTGACCAGCATTTCAGCAAGGTGTGCGGTCGGGGGGAGATTCAGGCTCCCTCCGATCTCCGATATACACCCCAGCCTTTAGAGGCGGGGGACATCTCAGCCTTGTTATATTCATAAAACTTGCGAAACTTTTTTGAGGAATGAAGAATCGTATGGAATCATCCACAAATGTTGACGTCTGCTTTGTCTCAATGCCGATTTCCGACATCACGATGCCGTCGATGGCGCTGTCGCTGATGAAATCGTGCCTGACGGAAGCGGGCGTTTCTTCCGTGATTGAATACGAGCATTTGCAGTACGCCCATCGGCGCGGACTGGAGCTCTACCATCTGGTGGCGCTGGCGCGCAGCGATTTTCTCGTGGGCGAGATGGTCTTCGCCCGTGCGGCCCACGGCGACAAGACGCTGCGGCCGCTGGACGACTATCTCCGATGGATGCGCGAAGTCCGCATCCCGCAGGGCGGCGCGACGCCGACTGAGGTCGAGCTTGCCAAGGCCGAATGGCTGGGGAAGCTGCCCGACTGGCAAAAGGACGCGGAGGACTACATCGAGGACGCCGCCGCCCGTGTGATGGCCCATCATCCGAAGATCGTGGCGTTCGCGTCGATGTTCCAGCAGACGAACGCGAATATCGCGCTGGCCCGACGGCTGAAAAAAGAGAAGCATCCGCCCGTCATCGTGGTGGGCGGCGCGAACTGCATGGGCGACCTGGGCGCGGCGCTGATCGAGCATATCGAGGCCTACGACTATGTGTTCATCGGCGAAGCGGACGAGATTTTCGCCGACGTCTGCAAGCGCATTTTAACCGAAGGAAGCATCCCGCCGGAAGAGCTGCCTTACGGCGTGCTGTCCCGCCGCTCGCCCCGACCTGAGACGGTCATGCACCGGGTCACGAAGGACGTGGAGCATCTTCCGATTCCCGATTTCGACGATTTCTTCCGCGCTCATCGGTCGCTTTTCCCCGAAGAGACCCACATGCATCTCATGGTGGAGGGCTCCCGGGGCTGCTGGTGGGGACGGAACAAGCCCTGCACTTTCTGCGGGCTGAACGGTCCGGCGAGGAATTACCGTGAGAAGACGACGGAGCGGCTGGCGGATGAGATCAAGACGCTGACGGAGCGCTACCCGGAAACGAAAATCTGCGTGTTCACCGACAGCATCTTGAGCCACACGCAGATGAAGGAGCTGCCCGCCGCCCTCAAAGCGCGGGACATTCATCTGAAATTCTTCTCCGAGATCAAGGCGAACATCACCGAGGAGGACGTGCGCTCCCTGTCAGGCGCAGGCTTTATCCAGCTCCAGCCGGGCATCGAGAGCCTTCAGGACGACATCCTGAAAATCATGAACAAGGGCTGCCGCGCCATCCGGCAGATCGAGACGCTGAAAAGCTGCCGCACTTACAATATGCAGCTGGCGTGGAATCTGCTCTGCGGCTTTCCCGGCGAGACGGAGGAGCATTTCGCCGAGCTGGCGGCGCTGCTGCCGAAGGTCATGCACCTGCCGTCGCCGAACCAGCTCATTCATATCGTGTACCAAAGGTACGGCGAATACACGGAGAATCCGGAAAAATACGGGCTGACGCTGAAACCCGCCGAGGCCTATTCCTTCACCTACGCCGACGAGGAATTCATCCGGCGCTCGGCGTACATCTTCGAGCCCGTCGCCCCGGAAGAGCGCCGTCTTTGCTGGGATGTGCGGCTCAAAGGCGAAAGCTACCGCAAGGTGCAGGCGCTCGTCACGGATTGGGTCGAGCACCGCTGGAACCTCCAGCGCCTTGATATGTACGACAACGGCAAGGCCATCGACATTTACGATATGCGGAAAATCGCCAAGCACGCCGTCTATACGCTGGAGGGCGCGAAAGCCGAGCTTTACCGCGCCACGCGCTCCGTGCGGCAAGAGGTGTCGCTCCTCGAAGAGCTTTCGCCGAGGTACGGGGAAGACGAGCTTCGCGCCGCGCTGGACTGGCTCTGCGAAGAGAACCTGATGGTGCATATCGCCCACGAGTATCTGGCGCTGGCGATCGATATGAATGCGAGGAAATAGAATCATGAGCGATTTGGAGATCAAGAACGTTATCAGCCCCGCGTGCGACGACGCCGAGTACGTCCGCGAGGTGGCGGAGGCGAAGCGGGCGCTGGAGCTTTGGACGATGGAGCCGGGCTTTCAGGAAGCTTTTTTCGCCGCGCCGGAAGAGACTCTGGCCTCCTATGGTCTTTCCATCGACGCGCTGTCGGTGAAAGTCCTCTGCGATCACGACACGGCGGTAGAATACCAAAAAACGCCGTTCGAGGAATTGCCGCGCGTCGTGCGCCGCTATCGGGGATTCCTCAAGGAAAAGGTGTCGGAACGCGAGCGCATGACGAAAGAATACTGCGTGCCGAAGCATCCGTCGTTCCGCGCGTGGCGCGGCCGTCAGCTCAACCGCTGCTGGGCGGAGCTGGGCAGCAGGAACAACTCCATCATTCATGTACCGATCACCTTCGAGCTGGATCTCGGCTGCTCGGTGGGTTGCCCTTTCTGCGGCGTCATGGCGCCGAAGCTCTCGAAAGTCAGCCGTTACGACGAAGACGCCGCGCTCTGGAAAGGCGTACTGTCCTTCACGAAGGAGATTATCGGTGACGCGGCGGGACAGGCCACCTGCTACTACGCGACGGAGCCTCTCGACAATCCCGACTATGAAAAATTCACCGACGACTTTTTCAAGATCTTCGGCATTATCCCGCAGCTGACTTCGGCGGCGTCGATGCGAAAGCCCGAGCGCACCCGCGCCTATCTCGAACGCGCGCTGAAAACCTATCGGCGGGTCCATCGGTTCTCGGTACTGAGTCTCGACATCCTGCACAAGATTTTCGAGGCCTTCACGCCGGAAGAGCTGATTTGCGTCGAGCTCTTGCCCCAGTTCACCGAGGCGCCGCACAATATGTTCGCCAACGCGGGCCGCGCCCGGAAAAATGACGGTCTCCATGTGGAAGAAGGGGACGGCAACACGATTGCCTGCATCAGCGGCTTCGTCGTCAACATGGCGGAGCGCTCCGTGCGGCTGATTACGCCTTGCGGCGCGTCGGAGGCCCACCCCACCGGCGAGATGATCCTCGCGAAAGAGCACTTTGAGGGCCTTGACGATTTCAAGCGCCTCTTCGTCTCGCTGATCGACCGCTATATGCAGGCGGAATTCCCGAAAGACCAGCCGCTCCGGCTGCGGCCCGGCATTTCCTTCGAGAAGACGGAGAAGGGCATCGAATTTTACCGTTCCGAAAAATTCCGGCTGAAATTCTTCGGCGCCGACGACCTCTCTCCCACTCTCTACCACGACGTACTCGACAAACTGCAATCCGGCGGCAAGACAGCTTACGACATCGCAGGGGAACTGATGGAGGAAATCGACGCGTTTCCCGCCAATGTGTTCTTCGTCCTGAAAAAATTCGAGCTGGCGGGCCTATTCCTGGAGCCTTACGAAACGGAAAAGTAGGGGAATCTCAACAGCTCCAAATGTTGCAATCCCCTCCTCTGGGAGGAGTTTACGAAAGCGCAGTTTTTGAGATTGCCTTAAAGAACAGGAAACCATAAACGTCAAGAAAGGATGGTACCCATGGCAGACAAGAAGCAGAATCTCGTGAAGTACGGCGAAGTCATCGCCAAGTGCTGGGAGGACGAGGCGTACAAGAAGCGCTTCCTCGAAGACCCGGAAAGCGTGCTTTCCGAGGCCGGATTCGTCCTCGACGAGGGCGTGACCTACAAGGTCATCGAGCAGCCGAAGATGGTCAAGTATCTGGTGCTGCCCCACGCGGACACGAAAGACGCCGTTCAGGAAATGACCAAACGATTCCTGAACCGGGTGGAACAAAGCGACGCCATAATCCCGGAAGGCGCGGAGGTCCGCATTATCCAGAATACCGACGATATGCGCTATATGATTCTTCCGGCGTCGCCGAAGACGCTGACCGCCGCGGAGCTGAAACTGGCAGCGGGCGGCGACAATGTAACCATTTCGCCGAGCACATACACCAATGTCGTAGAGGCGGTTGTAGAGGTCCTGACAGTCAATACGACAGCGCAGCAGGCGCAAACCGTCGATGTGGCCGTATCTACCATTGTCGTGTTGATATAAAGAAAAGGAGGAATTTTCAATGACGGACAAGAAGCAAAATGCCGTAAAATACGGCGAAGTCGTCGCGAAGTGCTGGGAGGACGAAGCGTACAAGAAACGCTTCCTTGAGGACCCGGAGGGTGTACTTTCCGAGGCGGGCTTCGCCCTCGACGAGGGCGTGACCTACAAGGTCATCGAGCAGCCGAAACTGGTCAAGTATCTGGTACTGCCCCACGCGGACACGAAGGAAGCCGTACAGACGATTGCGAAAGGCTTTTTGAACCAAGTCGAGAAGCGCGACGTCGTGATCCCGGAGGGTGCGGAGGTCCGCATCATCCAGAATACCGACGATATGCGCTATATGATTCTTCCGGCCTCGCCGAAATCCCTGACCGCGGCGGAGCTGAAGATGGTCGCAGGCGGTGACAGCGTGGCTACGGCGACAAACGTCGTACAGACCGGCGAGGTCGCGACAACCGTGGTCGAGTTACAGACGGCAACCACGTCGACCACATACTTCGGCGAAGCGGAAGTCGCCGTCGTAGCGCTGGGCGTCGCCGTCCTGATATAAGACTTTCCTATCGTTTAATCCGTCAAGGGGCTTGCAATTGTGTTTGCAAGCCCTTATCTTTATTATAGCCGGTTCGGCCGAGGCCGCCATGGCGGCAGTGGTCGTCTTGATTTGACAGGGCCCTCAAAAGCAAGCAGGGAACAGGCGATGATGCCCGCCCTGTTTTGTGATTTTTTTGAGTCGGGAAGGAATACGGCGGAACTGTGGCGAATATTTTCTTGATAAGCAGTCATCTTCCAATCTTCTTATGACACTGGAGGCACTTCCGTGGACGCGCAAAAATATTTGAAAATCGCCATTATCGGCGTCATCTGTATCGTCATCTTCGTCGTAGGCTACGGCACGTATATCAATGACGCCAGCCGCCGCCATATCGAAAAGATGGAAGCGGCCCAATATACGGTGCTGCCCGTGGCGCACACCGATTATCGGGACATCCACGCGATCGTCGAGGATGTGAACTTGACCGTACGCGCTCCGTGGACCATCGATGTAACGGCACAATACGAAGGCGTGCTCAGCGAAGTACGCGTATTGAAAAGCCAGCGGGTGAAAGAGGGAGAGATCCTCGCCACGATGCGGAACGACGATCTCTTGGCGCAGACCGCCTCAGCGGCGGCCGACATCGAGGCGGCGCGGGCGCAGTTCATCAATGCTGAACAAACCGTGAGCCGCTACAAATATCTGGTGGAGCACAACGCCATTTCCGTGCAGGAATATGACAGCGCCGTGGCCCAGCGGGACGCCGCCCACGCGCAGCTGGAGAGCCGAATCGCCAAACTTGACCTGATGCAGTCCGAACAGAACAAAATGACGCTCACAGCGCCGCGTGCCGCGAACATCATTCAGGTCTACCGCGAGGCGGGCAGATACGTCCGTGCCGGCGAGCCCATTTTCATGCTGGCGGATATCCGGCATCTGGACGCTCGCGCCGTACTGACCCACGAGAAGTTCATGCAGCTCTTGTCCGTCGGGAACCGATTCATCCTGGAAATCCAGCCGTATCGGCTGACACACAAAGCGTATCCGTTCGGCGAATTGTCAATACCGAACTCGACGCTGAAACTCAACCAATTCTACATGTCCCTGCTCCATGTTGTCCCGGAAACAGATACCGACGCCGAGCTGCACGAGGTGATATGGCAGGTGGAAAACCCCACGGGCATTTTGGAGCCGACCTATTACGACGGCGCGAAAATTCTGTCGAAGGACACTGCCCATGTGCTTGCAGTACCTAGTCGGGGTATCCAGCGGGACAAGAAAAGCGGTGGCTTTTTCGTCTATACATTGGACAGCGAATCTCGGCTGGCGCGGCGTGATGTCGTCTGCGGCATCGAGGGAAATAATCTGACGGAAATCGTCAGCGGTATCGAAAAGGGCGAGCCTATAGTCATCGGTGATCTATCAAATTGCACTGTGGGAATGAAAGTGGGGGCGTCTAAGTATGAGTTCTAACCAAATATTCCAGCAAAAGGCGCTGGACAAGTTGAACCGCCCCAACAAAGGGGGCAATATTTTCTCCATCACCACCCCCACAGGCTGGATTGCTCTGGCGGCGGTTGGCATTTCGCTGTTCTCCATTCTCGTGTGGGCCTTTTTCGGCATCATGGCGGAGCAGGTGACGGGCTACGGCATCCTGGTGGACGACAGCGGCGTGGCCAATATTTCTCCCATCAGCAGCGGGCGCATCGTGGAGATGCGGTTGAGGCCGGGGGACGAGGTGGCCGAAGGTGATGTGGTGGCGCTGGTTGAGCAGTCTGATCTGGAACAGCAGATTTACATGACCGCTGAGCAGGCGCGCACCTCCAACAGCGTCGAGGATATGCGGGCGCACACCGCACAGTTGGCTTCGGCAAAGGAAC
>CACYUQ010000030.1 GCA_902777615.1 uncultured Selenomonadaceae bacterium | reverse complement strand
CGATTTCTTCTTCGGTGTAGCCGCGCCTGCGCATCTCATCGAAGATGATTCCCATCTTGGAAACATCTTCCAGACCGGCCGGAGGAACCGCGATTCCGTCGAAATCCGAGCCGATGCCGACATGGTCGATACCGGCAACCTGGACGGCGTGGTCGATATGGTCGACCACCATTTTATAAGACGGCCTGTCCAAAGCCAGCAGCCGGTCCTGTACGGCATGCCAGGCAGCCACCCGTTCCGGATCGGAAGGATCCGCGATAAAAGCCGCTTCCAGCTGCTCTCCCTCGTCTTCCAGGCCAGCAGCGGAAAGAACGGCGGCAAAATCATCCGTCAGGAAGCAGGGATAGAAATTAATCTGGATGACACCCCCGTTTTCGGCCAGCGCCCGCAGCATCTCATCCGTCATGTTCCGCCGATGATGGCAAAGCGCCCGGCAACAAGAATGCGTCGAAACGATGGGAACCTTAGAATAGCGGATGCAGTCGAAGAAGGTCTCATCCGAAACATGGGCCACGTCGATGAGCATGCCCAGCCGGTTCATTTCCGCAACGACCTCCTTTCCGAAAGGGCTCAGACCATGCCAGGTCGTCCCCTGGGCGGCGGAATCCGCAATGGCATTGTCACCGTTGTGGGTCAGGGTCATGTAGCGCACACCCATCCTCCAGAACAACCGCAGCAAAGGAAGCGACTGCTGGATGGGGGCCCCGTTTTCCATCCCCAACAAGATGGAAATCAGTCCCTTTTCTTTATTTCGTAAGATCTCTTGCGTCGTGCATGCGAGTGCCACCTCATCCGGATGGGCTTCGATGGCATCATACACGCCGGCCATCATTTCCAAGGCGTAACGTGTCGCGGCATCCGGGGCCAGGTCCCGGGATGTATACAGGGCAAAAAAGGACGCGTCGACTCCCCCGCGCCGCAGTTTGGGGAAATCGACATGTCCATACCGGTTATCCAGACCCAGGTCACGGCGCCGGATAATCTGTGACGGCGTATCGCAATGCGAATCCAGTATCAGCATCCTACTTGCGCTTGACTCCGGTATAATGCATCAGGGAAGAGGAAGAAATATTGACGACGCCGATTTTCGGATCTCCGCTGAAGGAGACGTTGGCGCCACTCTTCAAATCGACCTTCAGTTCGTCAGTGGCATTGACATACAATTTGCCGTTGGACATGACGACGTCGGCCGTCTTCAGCGGAACACCGATCAGGTCTACTTCGGAGGAGCCCTTTCCATCGTGCCGGAGCGTTTCGGCCGTTCCGGTCATCAGGACTTTCGCGGAGTTTTGGCTGGCTGTCAGGAGATCGGTCGTGTTGCCGGTCAGCGTAACAGACGAACTGCCTGCAGCATTGACCGAAAGCGATTCAGAAGACTGCACCAGATCCACGACGGCCTTGTTGTCCGTTTTGACCGAGACCTCAGGGGCTTCCAAGGTGAGGTTCACCTGCCCCTCTTTCACAGCCTCGACCGAAGCTTTCCGGGCAGCGACAATCAAGTTGGCAACCTTGGACTTCCCGGTGGCCGAAACGGAAAAACTCTCGGTTTCGAACCGGTTGCCCAGTCCCTCGAACGAAGCATTGTCAGACAGGGTCAACTCGCTGAAATAAGGGGCGTAAACGGCGACCTTAAGCACCATTTTCGGTGCATTGCGGCCTTTGTACGTCTTTTTCAACTCGGAAGACATCCCTTTTTTGTTAAAGTCGATATAAAGGGTTTTCCCGGTCACGAACACGCTGACCAGGTCGGCCAGGATCGTATCATAGGTCCAGTTGACTTTGTAAGTATCCGACACATTGAAGGTCACTTCGAAATCGCTGGCGACTTCAATCCGGTCGAAAGACACGAAATCATTCGTTTTGGTTGTTGTCTGCGCTCCCGCAGCCAGGCACAGGCTGACGGCTGCCAAGGCAGCGAACATTTTCTTCATCTTCATATGCGTATCAATTTAATCATCCAATTGCAACATGATGTTCTCCCATTCTTCCGTTTTGGCATCCAGGTCCCGTTTGCTCTCCAGATAGGACCGCGTCAGTTCCATGATATCATCCGATGGACCCGGTGCAGCCAGGACCGACTCGATCTCCTTCATCTGCGACTCCAGTTTGCCGATTTCCTTTTCCAGGAAATCCACCCGGTTGCGCAGTTTCCGCTCCTCTTTCGAGACGAACTTCCGCTGGTGATACTCCTGCTTGGCAGCAGATTCCGTTTTTACCTCAGCGGGTTTTTCTACGGGCTGGAACCGGCGTTCCAGTTCCTGCAGCGTCTCCAGGCGGCGCGAATCGAGAAAGTCCTGGACCGATCCCAGGAACTCCTTGACGCGACCGTCCCGGAACTCATACAGTTTATCTACCAATCCGTCCAGGAACGCACGGTCATGCGATACCACAATGAGCGTGCCATCATAGGCTTTCAAGGCTTGTTTCAGAATATCTTTCGACTTGATATCCATATGGTTGGTCGGTTCATCCAGCGCCAGCAGGTTATACGGCTGGAGCATCAGCCGGGCCATGCCGAGCCGGGCCCGTTCCCCACCGCTCAGTATGGACACCCGCTTATCGATATCCTGCCCGCGAAACAGAAACTGGGCCAGGATATCCCGCAGCCGGGTCCGGATCTCCCCCACGGCAATCCGGTCCAGGGTACTGAACACGGTTTCATTCTTGTCGAGGACATCTTCCTGATTCTGCGCAAAATAACCGATATGGACATTGTGCCCGACCTTCGCCTGCCCGGCGAACGGAGCCAGCTGTCCCATGATGACCCGCATCAAGGTGGTCTTTCCTTCTCCGTTCCGCCCGATCAGCGCGACCTTCTCACCCCGCTTGATTTCGATGCGTTCCGGATCTTCCTCCTGCGAAGCGTCGTAAACCTTCACATCGTCCGAACGCTCCGGCTCCTCGACATAGGCGTCCAACGCCTCCGCCGTGCGCTCCACCAAAGCGCGAAGACCGTCCTGCGTCGCCGCTGACACCGCCAACAGGGGAATTTTTTCCTCCGCCGCCAGCTTTTCAAGGCGCGGCAAATTTTCCGCCGCCCCCGGCAAATCCATCTTATTCGCGACGAGAATTTGCGGACGGCGCGCCAATTTTTCACTATACCGTTTCAGTTCATGATTGATACGATGATAATCTTCGACTGGATCGCGCCCCTCAATGCCCGACGCGTCCACCACATGCAGTATGACCTTCGTCCGCTCGATATGACGCAGGAATTCATGGCCGAGCCCTGCACCGTCCGCCGCGCCTTCAATCAGGCCCGGAATATCCGCCATCACGAAGCTCCGCTCCTCATCCACGCCCACGACGCCCAGCACTGGCGTAATCGTCGTAAAATGGTACTCGGCAATCTCGGGCCGCGCCGATGAGACGCAGGAAATGATGCTGGACTTTCCGACACTCGGATAGCCGACCAATCCCACGTCCGCAAGCAGCTTCATTTCCAAAAGCAGTTCCTTTTGCTCCCCCGGCTCGCCCAGCTCGGCAAACGTCGGCGCTTTATTGCGGCTCGACGCAAATTTCGCGTTGCCGCGTCCGCCTCGTCCGCCCCGGGCGATAATCTCCCGTTGCCCGACCTCGGTCATATCCGCCAATACTTCGCCTGTTTTCGCGTCCTTGACGATGGTTCCCGGCGGCACCTTGACGATGCAGGGTGGCGCGCAGGCGCCGAATTGGTTCTTGATATCGCCGTTCTCGCCGTTCTGCCCGAGAAATTTCCGATGAAAACGGAATTCCAACAGAGTATTCATGTTGTTGTCCACGACGAAAACGACGTCCGCGCCGCGCCCGCCGTCGCCGCCCGACGGTCCGCCCTTCGGCACAAATTTTTCCCGACGGAACGCTGATTTGCCGTTGCCGCCGTCGCCGCCCTTCACCGTGATGGTCGTTCGGTCAATAAACTGCATAATAACTCCTTAAAAAAATACCTGCGCCGCAAAGCGCAGGTATCTCAAAACTGTTCCATGCGGACGGCTTACACCGCCGCGGCCTCCTCCACCGGGTATACACTGACCTGGCGATTATAACGGCCCTTGCGCTCGAAGGCGACCTTTCCAGCAACCTTCGCGAACAGCGTATCATCCTTTCCGCGGCCAACATTCGTGCCCGGATGGAAATGCGTACCGCGCTGGCGAACGAGCACCCGACCCGCCGTCACCAGCGTACCCGCCTGCTCCTTGACACCGAGACGCTTCGCATGGCTGTCGCGCCCGTTGCGCGTGCTCGAAACGCCTTTCTTATGCGCGAAAAGCTGCAAATCAAACGTAAAATTCAAAACCTTCACCTCCCGGATTCTTTCCTGATCCGTACCCGAACGGCGTCCGGGTAAGCCTTCGCAATTTCAGCGAGCCCCAGACGCATCGTTCTCAATATGGCTTCCGATAAATCATCAGGCGCTTCCCTGAGCTTCATACGAAGGTCCCCGCTCGGCTCGATATGATAATCTACATCCCGATGCAAATGCCTTCCTAAGCCCAAAAGAGCGGTTTGCGCCAAAGCGGAAACGCCCGCGCAAACAATATCCTGGCCCTTCGGCGCAGTGCCGCTGTGCCCATGCACAGAAAAGGCGGATATCCTGCCGTCTCTTTCCTCGTAAATCTCTGCCTCGATCATAGAGGCTTACGCCTCGATCTTCTCGATGGCAACCTTCGTATACGGCTGACGATGGCCCTGACGACGGCGGTAGTTGGACTTTGCCTTGTACTTGAAGACAAGGATTTTCTTCTCCTTGCCCTGGTCGAGGACCTTGCCCGTGACCTTCGCGCCGCTGACCAACGGCTTGCCTACCGTGACGCTGCCGTCATTGACAACCGTGAGCACCTGATCAAACGTGACGGCGTCGTCCACGTTTGCCTCGAGCTTCTCGACATAAATCGTGTCGCCCTCGGCAACCTTGTACTGCTTGCCGCCGGTTTTGATAATCGCGTACATTCTCTGTTTACACCTCCCATATTGGTACTCGCCGACTACGGTACACCGAAGTGTTTCCAAAACCTCGCCGCGCGGTTGGGGATAAGCGCGCTTCCGCACACTCAACCTTCGCTATGATACCATAACGAAAATCGCTTGTCAAACCTTTCCCTCTTGTTCCAAAACCGCCTGATAAACGGCGCGTCGAGAAAGGTTCGCGCGTTTTGCTGTTTCGCGAATCGCGTCTTTTTTCGCCATGCCGCCATTCATAAAACTATGGACCATCTGCACAACGTCGCCCACGGACGGCGAAGATACCTCTTCCGACGCGTCCTCCACGCCGCCGACGACGATAACGAATTCCCCACGCGGCATCATTTCATTATAGATTGCCAAAAGCTCCGACAATCGCCCACGACAAAACTCTTCAAATTTTTTCGTCAGTTCTCGCGCCAATACCGCCGGTCGATTGCCCAACGATTCAAGAATCGCCGACAACGTTTCCGTCAACCGGTGCGGCGCTTCATAAAAAATCAACGTTTCACGCCTGGCGGCAATTTCTTCAAGGCACGCGCGTCGCTTTTCCTTTGTCCGCGGCAGGAAACCGATGAAAGAAAACCTCGTCGTGTCCAGGCCCGACGCGATGAGTGCGGAAAGCGCGGCATTCGCCCCCGGCAGCGGCACGACACGGACGCCCGCCGCAATCGCGTCGACAGCGAGCTGTGCGCCGGGGTCAGCAATCCCCGGAAGCCCCGCGTCGCTGACACAGGCAAGGTCATTTCCCGTAAGAAGCCATTCAACAAGTTCCGGTCCTTTTTCCGCCTTGTTGTGCTCATGGTAGCTGACAAGCCGAGTCGAAAGTCCAAAGTGCGTCAAAAGCTGCCGTGTGCGTCGCGTGTCCTCGGCGGCGATCAGCGGCACCTCGCCGAGCACGCGTACCGCGCGATACGTCATATCCTCCAAATTCCCAATCGGCGTTGCACAGAGATAGAGCGTCCCCAGCGTTTTTTCTCCGCCGCGTCCGTCGCATTTCTTCTCGTCATCCACAAAAATTCCTCCATAAATAATAAGAGTAAATAAAAAAGAGTGGAGCGTTATTCCTTCTCCACTCTTCCCTCCGTTTTTCCATAAATCTCCAAAAGCTCAGGCGTATACGTCCCTTCTTCGCCATAGACACGAAGTGTCGGCAACATTACAAGGCCGCCGGCAGCGCCGCCCTGCACCGCCTCAATTAACACAAGGTTCGCAGGCTTCCCCCGCCTCGGCTCCACGAATCGCATACGCTTTGGCACAAGCTGATGCGCGGAAAGCGCCGAGAAAATTTCCGCAAGACGTGCCGGCCGATGCACCATCGCAAACTTCCCGCCAAAGCGGAGCGCGAACCGCGCCGCCCGCACCACGTCCAAAAGGGTTGCCGTCACTTCCTGCCGCGCTCCCGCACGCGCACCTTTCGCCAGCGGGCCGTCTGACACGCCGCCATAAGGCGGATTTGCCATTACCACGTCAAAGCTTTCCGGCTTCACGAGACTCCGAATTTCCCGGTAATCGCCGCGCCGTACACGAATTTTTCCCGCCATGTCGTTCAAAAGCACGCTGCGCGCCGCCATGCCCGCCATGTCCGAATCAATTTCCAACGCCTCGACATACGCCGCTTCTTCCGCCATCAGGAGCGGCATCACCGCCGTCCCCGTCCCGAGATCAAGCACGCGGCAATGTTTCCCATAGCGCGGAAAATGCGCCAACAGTACCGCATCCATCGCGAAGCGGAAGCCGTCTTTTTTTTGAATAATCCGCCGTCCCAAGTGATACAGGGAATCGACGCGCTCATTCGTCCTGATGCGGACGCCCTTCATGGTTCCCATCCTGCGTTCCCATCGGATTACGGCGTGACCGTCCACGCCCCTCATCACGGCGCTGTGGCCGTTCATGGGACGCGTGCTTGTTGCCTCCCCTGCCGTCCCGCTCTCTGCGCGATCTTCCGCCCTTTTCGAAGCGATCGCCGCGGCGTTTTGGAGCGCCTTCGCCTTCCGTCGCGGCACCCTTTTTCCGATTCTCATTGTCGTTTTTCGTGGCACGCCCTTGGCGACCTTCACGCCGTCCGCGCTTATGCGAACGCTCCGGACGCGCCTCGCCCGCTTCGCTCTGCATCATTGCGATAGCCGCCAATGCCGCAACATCCGACAAATCCTCTTCCTGTTCGACAATATCCTCCCAAGACGATACAATCGTGCGGCTGTCATCCAAAAGGATTGTCGCCGAACGCCTCTGCGCGTTAATAGAAATAACCTTGCCGTCGCCCTCCATCGTCGCGACACGTCCGCCCGGATGGGGTGCCTGCGCTTTCCGAATTGCCGACTGCTCGCGCCGCCGTTCGCAGTAGCAATCATTTTCATACTTCAGGCAACACATCAACCGCCCACAGATGCCGGAAATTTTCGTCGGGTTCAACGAAAGATTCTGCTCTTTCGCCATGCGAATCGACACCGGAACGAAGTCGCCAAGGAACGTCGCGCAGCAAAGCGGCCGACCGCAGCAACCGATACCGCCCAGCATCTTCGCCTCGTCGCGTACACCGATTTGCCGAAGCTCGATTCGCGTGCGGAATATCGCCGCGAGATCTTTCACCAATTCGCGGAAATCCACACGCCCGTCAGCTGTGAAATAAAAAACAATCTTACTGACATCGAAAGTGTACTCGACATTCACCAGCTTCATCGGCAGTTCACGCGACGCGATTTTTTCCTCGCAAACGCGGAACGCCTCTTTTTCCTTTATCCGGTTTTCCGCCACCCGCGCCCGGTCCTCGTCCGTCGCTTTTCGCTCCACTGCCTTCAGCGGCAAAGTGACCTCTGCGTCCTCGACCTCGCGCGGTCCTAGCGCCACATGGCCAAATTCCGTTCCCCGAGAGGTTTCGACGATCACGTCGTCGCCCTGGGCGATTTCCATCGGTCCCGTACCGAAATAATAAATCTTGCCCGCCTGCTTAAAGCGGACGCCAATCACAGTCTGCATCCTGGTCTCCTACTCTTAACTCTTTTTTCCTGCCCGAAAAAGAAAACTCTCTATCGCAAGTCGCGGCGTTGCGTTCGACGTCTCAATCCGCCGCGCCGCTTCCGCCGCTTCTCTCGCCACGACAAACGCCCACGCCTTCGAAAACTGTCCCGAAAGCGCAAACAGCCGCGCCTCCAAGTCAGAATTCAACAGGGCGGCACTGCCGCCGTATATCGCCAAGAGGTCGCGGATGAACAGCCGAAAATAGCGAAGCCATTCCAAGAGCCGTTCCCGCTCCATCGTGCCGAGCCGTGCCCCCAGCGCAAAAACATCTTCCACGGAAAGCCTTGAAAGCGATTCCAACGCCGAAAGCGCATCCTCACGGAAGGACAGCGCGTCTTCCTCAAAAAGCTGAAGCGCCCGTCCCGCGCTCCCTTCGGAAAGCGCAACAAGCGGCGCACGCACGTCTTCCGGCACACCTTGCACTGCCAAGACTCGTACCATCGCGTCGTCACCCAACGGCGGAAACTGCAGCCCCATGCAACGCGAAAGGATTGTCGGCAAAAGCGCTTGGCGCGCACCCGTCACCAACAGAAACGACGTGTTTCCTGCCGGCTCTTCCAAAGTTTTCAGGAGCGCATTCGCCGCCGCGTCATTCATCGTCTCCACGTCGTCCAGAAGAATCACGCGACGAGCCGAAAGCCTCGGCACGCGAGCCGCCTCCGCGCGCAAATCACGAATCTGTTCAATTTTGATGCTCCGCGCTGCCTTACCGGACTTCTCCGGCGTCACCGCATAAAAATCCGGGTGCGTCCCCGCCGCCATATGCCGACAGCTTTCACACCCGCCGCAGGCGAGCCCGTCCTTTGGTGACATACAAAGAAGCGCCGCCGCCGTTGCCGTCGCCAACTTCCACTTGCCGACGCCCCGCGGTCCCGAAAAGAGCACCGCATGCGGCATCCGCTTTTCACGAAGCAACACTTGAAGCCGCGCCTTTGTCCGCGCGTGTCCCGCCACCGCGTCCCATTCATCTGGAGCCGCCGTCACCAGAGCCGCCGCAATTTCCTCCGCCATCAGCTGTAAAGGTCGACGAGCATCCCGCGAATCGCATCTTGGCTCGCCACAATATCGAGCTGGTCTGCCTGTCCGAGGCGGATATGCTCGGCCATCTTTTCCAGCTCCTCGTCGATGCTTCGCACGGTGGTATAGACTTTTTGCCGACCCATGCGATCCCAGCCCGCCGAAGTGTGCAGCTCATACATATGCGAGACAGCCTCATTGACGAATTCCTGCACGAGGCTCCGGTACGAACGCAGCTCGTCGTAAGTCGGCGTCTTCGTCAACTTCGCGCCCTGTTCGTCGATTTTCTTGAGAAGCGCTTCGAGCTGCTCCCGCGTCAGACTGCCCTGCTGGTCGGTCAACTCCGCCGAAAACGATGTGTCCGCTTCCGCCACGTGCCGCTCCCCGATCGAATGAATCGAAGCCGAAAGCGATTGCTGCCGCTGCGACGTGATTTTTCCTATCTCCATAGTTCTCCCCCGCTTCCGAAGGCTCGTATGTACCTATCAAACCACTTTCATTATACCGATTTTATGGGAAAATGGCAACTTCCGACGTTTGGAAAATCAAATCCGTTCCAACCGATCAGCCTTCTGCCTCCGCGCCAAAAACAACGGCACGTATTCAATGATGACATTGGAGGTTTCCAGGCCAAACCATTGGATCGGGTTGCCGCCGATGCGGCGGATAAAGTACTTCGCATGGATCAATATATTATCGACGAAATCAATATCGCCTTCCTGCGGCATCATTTTCCGGATCATGCAAAATTTGAAAGAACCGACATCCGAAGCCCCATAAATCGAGTGCCGTTTGGTCTGCTTCGGCAGTTCCCCCGTTGCGAGCAAATCATGCACAACCTGTCGGAGATAAATATTGACGCTTGGCTTAACCTTGAAACCGAGGTAGAGGTTCACGCGGAAAACATAATCTGTTCCGAATGTTTCCACCTTATAATGCTTTTGATTTGGATCATCAGTCGTATTGACGCTGATAAACCAATAGGCATCCGCCCGCTTCGGCTCTTTATCCAGAATCGAATACAGGATATCCCGGTCGATTTCTTCCGTCTCGTCTCCCTTGACCATATATACCATATTATTGCTGCACAACGGAATGGAATCATCGTTCTGCAGGTTTTTGACGGCGTCCAAATGCTCCCGCATCTTCAGGAAGGTATTCTGCGCTTGCTCGATCTGCGTTCCACGATACCAGCTAATCATGATAAAGAGAATCGCCACGGAAATGATAATCGCAACATAGCCACCAATCACAAATTTTCCGAGGCTCGACACGAAAAATACGCCTTCGAGCGCAAAGAAAATCGCGACGAACAGCACTGCAGCTATCCGATGTTTGTAAAGCACGCCGATATAAACACCGAACAGGATCGTCATCATCAGCATACTGATTGTAATCGCAAGGCCATACGCATTTTCCATCCGAGATCCGCTCTGGAAGTAAAGAATGACCGCTACGCAGAAAAACCACAAGATATTATTGACAGAAGGGATATAAATCTGGCCTTTTGTGTCTGACGGATAGCGTACGTTCAAATGGGGCATAAGATCAAGGCTGGCCGCCTCATGCACCAAGGTATAGCTTCCGCTGATCAGGGCCTGGCTGGCAATAATCGCCGCCATCGCGCTCAGCAGGATCGCCGCCGGGCGCAACGACTCCGGAAGCATCATGTAAAACGGATTGATACCGGGGATAAACTGCATGACAGGATTGCTCTGATTCTTGATAATCCAAACGCATTGTCCCATATAGTTCAAAATCAGGCAGATTTTAACGAACGGCCAGCTGACGTAGATGTTGGTCCGACCGACATGGCCCATATCCGTATACAAGGCTTCCGCACCGGTCGTACACAAGAATACGCTTCCGAGAATCATCAACCCTTCCTTGTTGTCGGGACTGAACAGGATGCGTACCGCATAAATCGGATTCAACGCCCGCAGAATCGAAAGATCGCCAAGCGTGAACAAAAATCCTGTGACGCCCAAAAACAAAAACCATACTACCATCACTGGGCCGAACATCTTGCCGATCGAGCTGGTCCCGCTTTTTTGGATCATAAACAGGGTGCTGATAATCGCTAGCGTAATCAGTACGACAACAAGCTGCCCGCTTCCGAGGATTTCGTTCACGGCGTCGATGCTGCGTAAACCTTCCACGGCAGTCGTAACAGTCACAGCAGGAGTCAGAACGCCGTCGGCCAGCATGGTGCAGCCGCCGATCATCGTAGGGAAAATCAGCCATTTCCCGCAATGGCGAACCAGACTGTAGAGAGCAAAGATACCGCCCTCCCCATGATTATCCGCTCTCAACGCAATCAGCACATGCTTTATCGTCGTCAGCAACGTGATCGTCCAGATGACCAGCGACAGCGAACCGACGATAAACTCCTGATCCACCTGGGCAATCCCGCCGTTTCCTTCGATAATGGATTTCATGACATACATCGGAGACGTGCCGATATCGCCGTAGACAATACCAAGGGCGACAAGAAACATTCCCATGCTGAATTTCTGTTCGCCATCGGAATGATTCGCCTGCATATCCTCACCTCAATCAAAAAACATTAAGCCATTTAATTTTATAGCACAACGCTGAACAAATTGCACGCCACATTTTTCAACGCAGTCTTTTTACCATCCTTTATGCTCCCGCCAAAAATCAGGACGCAGCATGACGAGAAGCGTGAAGAATTCCAGCCGTCCCAAAAGCGTGATGCAGCAGAGCACCGTTTTCACAAACGGGGAAAATGGCGCGTATGTCTCCGTCGGGCCAACAAGGCCGAAAGCCGGCCCCACCGTGGAGACGGCGCTGACACTCATGCCTATCGCATCGAACATCGGCACGCCGTCGAGCATGATCAGCGCCGAGGCGGCCACGATAAAAAACAGATAAACGAAGAAAAACAACCCGACGCGAAGCAATACTCCCGGCGACACTACCTCACCGTTCATGCGGACGCTGACGACCATGCGCGGATGCATCCGTTGCCAAATGTGCGCCGCCGCCATACGCAAAAGCAGCACAGCTCGCGTGACCTTCAATCCCGCTGCCGTCGAACCGGCGCAGCCTCCCACCATCATCAGGAACAGCAGCAGACACTTCGCGAAGGTCGGCCAGCGGTCATAATCCGCCGACGCAAATCCCGTCGTCGAAATCGCCGCCGTCTGGAACGCAGCATACCGCAGGGATTCTGTCGGCCCGTAAATACCATCCCACCAAAGCACTAGCCAAAGCAACATCGTACCGATCGCAAATATCAAAAGATACGCCTTGAACTCCGTATTTTCCTTCAGCACCTTCCAGCCGCGTATGTAGACGCGATAATAGAGCGCGAAGCTGACGCCCGCCACTAAAATACAGAACGTCACCGCAGCCTCGATGGCGATGCTGTCGTAATAGGCGATGCTGTCACTATGCGTGGAAAAGCCGCCGGTACCGATAGTAGTCATCGCATGGTTTACCGCATCGAAAGCGTGCATGCCGCAAATCGCGAAAAGCATTGCCGCCATTACCGTCAACGCGATATAAATGACAACCAACGCCTCCGTCATTTCCTTGAGCCTAGGAAGCATCCGATCTTCCGTCGGCCCTACAGATTCCGCTTCGTACATATGGACGACGTTCTGCCCCGCCTTCGGCAAGAGGGTAATGAAAAAGACGACAATGCCGAGGCCGCCCAACCATTGGGTCAGGCTTCGCCACAACAGCACGCTTTCCGGCAAAAGCTCCGGCGCGGGAAGGACTGTCGCACCAAACCCCGTAAAGCCCGAAACGCTTTCAAACAATCCGTCTACAAATGAAAGATGCTCGCCCAGCGTATAGGGCAGCATCCCGAGGAACGCCGTCATGATCCATGCCAATCCCGTAACAGCAATGCCCTCCCGGACGGTCATGAGACCCTCTTCCATATATCCGACCTTCCAGCCCGCGCCGCCGATCAAGATGCAACAGAAAATCGACAGGCCGAAAGAGAAAGTCGCCTCATCGGCATAAGCCGCCGACGTGAAAAAAGGGATAAGCAAGGCAATGCCGCAGACCCAAGCAATGCGCCCAAGAAAATAAAAGACCACGCGCCACTCCAAGCCCTCCCCTCCTTTCCTGCATTCTTTCTCTTTTCAGTCCCAGCCCCGCTATTTTCTCCAAAATCCGGGACGGAATAATGCGAGCATCGGGAAAATTTCGAGCCGCCCGATCAACATGGAAGCGGCAACCGTCAGCTTCGACAGTGTCGGCAGCGCGGCATAGTTGCACGTCGCGCCCCACTCGCCGAATCCCGGTCCCACGTTTGCCATCGTCGTCATAGCGAGAGCGACAGAGTCAAACGCTGAGGAACCGTCCCATGTAAAAATCAACGACCAGAGGCACACGAGGGCACAATAAGCAAACAAAAAATATCCTGCGCCCATAAGCACTTCCCGGCTGACCGTACGCCCGCCGAGATGCATTTCCTCCCGCGCAAAAGGAGAAAGAGCGCGTCGTCCTCCAAGCCCTACCAGTTTCGCCACAAGCAAAATCCGGATTACCTTGATACCGCCCGCTGTAGAACCAGAGCAGCCACCCACCGCCATCATGAAAAGCAGGCACATCTTGGAAAGTGACGGCCATTGATCAAAGTCCGCCGACACAAAGCCCGTCGTCGAGGCCACCGTCGTCGACTGGAAGATTGCCGTACGCACGGCCTCCCCCACGTTCATGCCCGACGCAAAAAGCTCCGCCGCCAAAACGAACGACGAAACTGCCAGCATAACGAGAAAGAATCGCATTTCCACGTTTTTCAGCGCCGCCTTCACGCCGTCCCGCAATATCCCGATATACATCCCGAAATCAAAGCTGCAGAGCAGCATGAAAAGAATCATGCACCACTCGATGGCGGGACTATGGAAATACGCCGCGCTTTCGTCGTGGGTAGAAAAACCTCCGGTGGCAATCGTAGACATGGAATGATTAACCGCGTCGAAAAGCGTCATCCCGGCAGCCCAATAAGCGGCAGTGGCCGCGAGTGTAAACGTCAGGTAAATGGCAAAGAGTACTTGCGCCGTCGCCTTCATGCGAGGGCGCGCCCTTGTCGGCACGGGAGTCCCGCTCTCCGTTTCAAAAACGCGGGCCGCGCCCTCGCCAAACTGCGGCAAAAGGGCAATGAAAAAGACGACGATGCCAAGCCCGCCGATCCAATGGGTCATCGATCGCCATAAAAGAATGTTGTCCGGGATCTTGGAAAGGGCAGTGATGACAGTCGCCCCCGCCCCGGTAAATCCTGAGACCGATTCCAGCACCCCGTCGACGACGCCGAGATGCCCACCAGCAATATATGGAACAGCACCGATCCCCGAACACAACAGCCAGCCCAAACTCGTGATCGCGATTCCTTCCCGAAGGGAAATCCCTTCCACATTTCTAGCTCCCGCGCAGCTAAGCCCGACGGAAAGCCCCGCCGAAACCGCGAACATCAAAAGGAACGGCTGCACCGCCTCCCCTGCCGCCACCGCGAAGAAGAGCGGACACAGGGTCACCAATGAAAAACCTGACAAAAGCCGCCCAAGGAAAAACGCCATCCGACCCCAGCTCACGCTACCACCGTCCTTCCCAACGGCTCAACAGCGTCTGGATCACGAACAGGAACGAAAACACCTCTAAGCGCCCAAGCAGCATCAATGCACAACAAAACAGGCGCCAGCCCTCGCCCATCGACGTATAGACGCCCACGTCGCCTGCAAGGAGTGCCGCCGGCCCTGCACTGGTCAGGCATGCCGCCGAAAGCCCCATCGCCGAAAGCGGTGCAATCCCTGCCAACGAAAGCGCCATCGCCGCACCGAAAAATACCGCCGTATAGAGTGAGAAAAAACTCAAAAGCTGCCCCACCATGGAAAGCGGCACCATCCGCCCCAACGCCGAAACGCGAAGCACCATACGTGAATGCAGCGTCCGCCTAAGTTCCTCCACGGACGCGTTTGCCAGCACCGAGAGGCGGAGAATTTTCAATCCCCCTGCCGACGACGCGATACACCCTCCAATAAAAATCAAAAGAATCAGCACAAAACGATCGAAATCCGGCCAACCGGCAAGCAGTACAGGATTCATTCCCGTGGTGCTCAAAAAAGCCGTCGCTGCGAAAAAGCCGTTTCTTAAGCTGTCAGAAATGTCATAGGTCCCGCTTCGCCAGAGATGCAACGAAATCAGAAGTCCCGCCCCCACCACGAGGCGCAGCATTGCCCGCATCTCCCCCGCACCGGGATTGTCGACTGTCAGCCCCCGACGTGTCACTTCAGCATAAAAGAAGAAATTTCCCGCGGAAAAAAGCATCACAGCCATCATCGCGAGGGAGAAAAGCGTCCCCCCATCGCTCGTCATCGGCGTATAGCAACCACCTGTTGCCAACGTCACCATCGCCAAGTTCACAGCGTCAAATACCGACAGCCCCAATACCGAGAAAACCGCTGCCGCCACCGCCGTTGCTCCTGCATATACCCCCATTACACGTCGAGAAGTCCGCCGCATCGACGACAAAAGCTGGCTCGCCCGCTGGCCTCGAGGCATCACAAATGAGTGAACGCGGTGCATCCGCCGCGAGCAGCGTCAATCCCGTAGTCGTCACACCGGAAACCCCTTCCGCCCATGCGTCCGCAACAGAAAGAGTCCCCGTCAGAAGATACGGCATCGCCGCCGTCACCGTCAAAAGGATCCACGCCCCCACAAGAAAACAAGCGCCCTCCCGCACCAAAAGGCGCTCCGGATGCTCGCGCCCCTTCCACGCCGCAAAGCCGCCCAACGCCAAAAGTGTTGCCGCAGAAAAGGCGAAAATCCAGCAAAGCCCGTCGTCATCCGCAACGGAAACCGGAACAGGCAGAATGAGAGCCGCCCCATCAACCATCGCGGTCCAGCCCAAAAGATACAGTAATAGACGCGTTCTCACGCTGCCCATCACCACCTTTCACTCTACACTTTTCACTATTCGTTCCCCTTAAAGAATGTCATCACATTTTTCGCGTGCTGCGTGCTGATGAACAAGATTGCCCGATCCCCAACCTCCAGCACCGAGTCGCCGTTCGGCACATAAGCCTCGTTGTCGCGCACATAAGCGCAGACCAGGCATTCTTTCGGGAGGTTGACCGCCTTCAGCGGACGGCCGACCACCGCCGCCCCCGGCGAAACGATGAATTCCACCGCCTCTGCCTTCGCACCCTCAAGGAGCGACACCGACACCACGCCGCCGCGCCGCACGAAAGCCAAAACCTCGCTGGCGGACAAGAGCCGCTCCGACAGCGCCACGTCAACGCCGACTTTTTCCATCAATTCGACATACTCGCTGCGCGCCACGCGCACCACCGTTTTTCGCGCGCCCAAATGCTTTGCGAGCAACGCCAACATCAGATTCAACTTGTCATCCTCCGTCAGGCAGATGACCGCGTCCGCCTCGCCGACGCCCTCCTCCGTCAAAAGGTCGAGATCAGTACCGTCGCCATAAAGCACCATGACCCCCGCCAACCGTTCCGACGCCCTGCGGCACCGTTCCCGGTCCTTTTCAATCAGCTTCACGCGTACGCCGTTTTCTGCCAGCCGCGCCGAAAGGACGCGCCCCGTACGCCCCGCGCCGATGATGACTACGCGTGAGAGCTGACTCGCATCGCGTTTCGTGAAATCCTCACTGAATTTCTCGATGTTCTCCGTCTTGCCGATAAAATACGCGTTGTCCATCGGGAGCAGCTTGTCGTCGCCGTGAGGGATAATCATCTGATGGTTGCGGAAAATCATGCCTGCCAGCACCGACGGTGGAAGCGTCAAATCCTTCAGAGCGATATTCGCGTAAGGCGAATCCGGCTTTACCTTCGTCTCGAAAAGCCGCACCTTGCCTTCGGCGAAGTCTTCCACGTTCAAAGCCGACGGCGTCATCAGGATGCGATAAATTTCCATTGCGGTAATATATTCAGGATTCAAGAGCAAGTCGATATCGAAATGCTCCTTCACATACCCCTTGGCCTCGGTCAAGAACTCCGTGTCGCGGATGCGCGCCGCCGTATGCTGGATTCCATGTTTTTTTGCGAGAATACAGGCAACCATGTTCACTTCGTCCTGCGCCGTCACCGCAATCAGGATGTCGGAGCCGCGAACATCGGGGTCGTTCATCGTGATTGGGCTCGCGCCGTTCGCCGCGATCGTCAGCACGTCCAGCGTATTCTTCGCCGCTTCCAGCCGCGCCTCATCCCGGTCGATGACCACCACGTCGTTTTGCTCGCTCGACAAGAGCTCGGCGATACTGTACCCGAGTTTTCCCGCGCCCACAATCACGATCCGCATACAAAAACCTCCCAAAAACAAAATCCTGTCGGATATACATTCGCATTAAACGCCCCTATTATACTCCATAAAGAATAAAAATACTATGGTATCAAATGTCAATGTTTTACAATGTCTCCCGCGCCTGAAACTTTTTCTAAAAATTCATAGCTACCACGCAGCCAACATGATACAATGAAATCAAGGCAGCCGCCCAAAACTGCCGAAGCAAGAACGCAAGGAGGTAACACAACATGAACGAAATTCTCAAAGCCCTGAAAGAACGCCGCAGCATCCGCAAATTCAAGCCGGAAATGCCCAAAAAAGAAGATTTGGAACGCATCATCGAGGCCGGTCTCTTTGCTCCCAGCGGAAAAGGAGAGCAATCGGCGATCGTGATCGCCGTCACCGACAAAGAACTTCACCATAAACTGTCCGCCGTCAACTGCAAAATCGGCGGCTGGGAGGAAGGCTTCGACCCGTTCTACGGTGCCCCCGCCATCCTGATCGTCTTAGCCAACAAAGCCATGCCGAACCATGTATACGACGGCAGCCTGATGATGGGAAACCTACTGCTCGCGGCGCACGCCTGCGGTCTTGGTTCCATCTGGATCAACCGGGCAAAACAGGAATTTGAGATGCCGGAATATCAAAAGCTCTTGAAAGATCTCGGTCTCGAGGGCGAATGGGAAGGCATCGGGCACTGCGCTGTCGGATACATCGACGGGGAAATCCCCCAACCCGCGGAACGCAAACCGGGAAGAGTATTCTGGGTTGAATAACAACGCACAAGGTAGAAAATGCAAGAATCATGAGGCGAGGAAATGGGACAGACGCTAACACTGACAAACGAGATGAAAGACAGCCGCCTGTATCGTCTGCTGCAAGGTGCGGAAACGGTCTGCTTCGTCGGCGACTCCCTGACGGAAGGGACGATCAACGGCGGCGTCCCGTGGTATGAACCGCTGCGCCCATCGATTCGCGGGAAAATCCTCAACATTTCCCAAGGCGGCGCCACGACAAAAATCCTGTTAACCTATTTTCTGCCTTCGATTGTCCAAGCTGCGGCAGATCTTTACGTCGTCGCTGCGGGCGCGAATGACATTCTGTTCCGTGAGCCGATGTTCTGCGCGATGACTGCGACGGACTACATTCAAAATCTCCAAAAGCTCCGAAACGCAATCCGCGAGCATAGTGCCGACGTGAAATTCGTTTTCATCGCCCCTTGGCTCGCGACGGACGGCGATGCCGCCATCATCGGCGGCATAAAGCCCCCGGACACGGACAAAGTTTACAGGGATTACACGATCGCACTGCAAACATGGTGCAAAGAAACGGGAGACAATTTCATCAACCCCAACGATTACATCGCCCGACAGTTCGCGCTATCCTCGCCGGAAAACTATCTGATTGATTTCATCCACCCCACCGCCGACGTCGGCGT
>CACYUQ010000029.1 GCA_902777615.1 uncultured Selenomonadaceae bacterium | reverse complement strand
CTCGTAGGGCTGGACCAGATCCTTCTGTCCCGAGAACAGATAGCGCCCATTGACGTTCGTATTCGCGTCGGCGACCGCCTGCTGCACCTGCACGAGCATCTCGCCCGCGATGGCCCGCATGTCGGCGTCGGAGTTCGCGCCGTCCGCCTGGTTCGATTTCACCACGACCTTCGAGAACGCGTTCGCCATGTCGACGAGGGCGGCGTCGGTGTTCTTCATCCACGAGATCGCGGTCTTGACGTTCGTCTGGTACTGCGCGTTCTCGCCGTAGGTGATCGAGTGGCGCAGATATTTCGAGTAGCCGACGCAGTCGTCCGACGGGCGATGGATCCGGTCGCCGTCGCTCATCTCCATGATCTTCGTCTGCTGCTCATAGGTGCGGTTGATGGAGTTCCGGTAGCGCGCCGTGGCGTTGTAGCTTCCTATACGCATGATGTTTCTCCTTTTGATAGCATAACTATATCTTGCCCTCCCCTTGAGGGGAGGGGGGACCGCCGCAGGCGGTGGGTGAGGTGTTGAAACGTAACGCCTGTATTGAGGGTAACATCTTTACACCTCATCCGTCGCGCTTCGCGCGCCACCGTCCGGGGAGTCCACTGGACTCCCGCGCAGAGCGCCCCCTCAAGGGGAAGGCCAGGAATTACGCAAATTGCATCTTTTACAGATAATCCGCCAAGGTCGGCGGGATTACCCTTAAACCTACCGACAGGGACAGTTGATAGATGGTCTGGGCCGTCATCATTTCCACGGCGAGCTTCGCCACGTCGGTGGAATGGACGTCGGTGATGTCGCCGAGGATGACTTCGTTCTGCGTAACCAGCATATCCTCGCAGTCGGAATAGACCTGCTGGCGCGCCGCGATCACCGCCTGAGCGATATTCACGACGTTGAAGGCGTTGTTCGCCAGCGTCTTGGAGTCCGAGGACATCCACCGGCTGTCGTCCCGATCGCACATCGCAACCACGGTCAGCATATCGTTGAACATATTGGAGCCGGAATAGTATGCACTTCCGGAATCCTCGTTGTCGAAGATGCTGCATCCTGCGATGTCGAGGCCGCTGACGTTCACCGAATCGGTGGCGGGCTGCGTCGCGCCGTTCTCCTTGACCATCGAGAACTTTTTCCTGTCGCCGCTGTAGGTGACGATGTACTGATCGACGACGGCGAAGGTCAGCGTGACGCCGGGAATCGCTGTGGTGTTGGAATACTGTTTGCCCTGTCCCGGCTTATCCTCGATGATGACGCCGCGCTCGTCGAAATGGTCGGCGACCTTGTTCCAATCGTCAATTTTCCCGATCTGTTCGCCCTCGGCGACGTGCTTCTGCCCATTGGCTATGCTCGATTTGTAGCCCTCTTCCACAAAATCCTTCGTATAGATGTACCCATTGTTGGTGTTCAGGTAATAGGTCTGGGTGATCGTTTCCCCGTTCACGACGGACGTGCCTTCCAGCGTCAGCATTTGCACGATTTCGCCGGACTTCGTCGCGCCCAAATTGCCGCTGAAAAACTCCGCCTGCTTGTCGTCGAGGGTCTTGGTCAGGCCGCGCTCGTATTTGTCGTTCGACATGGTATAGGGCTGGATCAGGTCCGCCTGCCCCGAGAACAGGTAGCGGCCGTTGATCTGCATGTTCGCGTCGGAGACGGCCTGCTGCACCTGCACCAGCATTTCGCTGGCGATGGCCTGCATATCGGTCGTGGTGTTCGTGCCCTGCGCCTGGTTCGCCTTCTCGACGACGGTCTTGAAGGAATTCGCCATATCGACGAGGGCCGAGTCGGTGTTTTTCATCCACGAGACCGCGGTCTTGACATTGTATTGGTATTGGTTGTTCTCCCCGTAGGAGGTGCTGAATCTCAAGTATTTCGAGTAGCCGATGGGATTGTCCGAGGAGCGGTGGATCTGCGCGCCGTCGCTCTGCTCCATCAGCTTCGTCTGGTTGTCATAGGTGCGGTTCAGCTGGGTCATGTACTTCGTCGTCATTTGAAGACTTCCTACCCGCATCTCAGTTCACCTTACCTTCCCACTACGCCGGTCGAATTGATCAGGCGGTCGAGCATCTCGTCCATCGTCGTCAGGCAGCGGGAGCAAGCGCTGTAGCCCTGCTGGAACATGATCATATTCGTCAGTTCCTCGTCCCAGTTTACGCCGGCCACCGAGGTGCGCCACTGCACGACCTGCTCGACGATGTCTTCCTGCGCGATCACTTTGTTGTTCATCTGCGCGGCGTCGACGCCCAGCGCCGTCATGCGCTTGTTGTAATAGCTTTGCAGCGACGCCGCGCCCATCGGCGCCTTGTCTTTGTAATTATCGCCCGATGGAGCCGGATTTAGCTTCGTGTCCTCGGTACGGTCCTTGTATTCGAGGTTCATGAGCGTGCTGATCCAAACCGCGTTGGAGCCGTCCGCCGTACCGTTCGGCGTATAGTTCAGCTCCAGCTTGCCGTCGGAATCCTTCTTCGTGATATAGCTGACGTCGTAAGTCTCCGGTTTGGCAGGAGGATCTGCCGTCACCGTCATATAGAGATCCAAAAGGTCGAGATGTGACATTCTGTCTTCGCCGCTGACCTTTTCCCCGGTACGATTGTCGTCCGTCTCATAAAGGGTGCGGGCCGCGATTTTCCGCTCGCCGTCCACCGCCGTGATGTCGTCCGTGACCTTCAGCGCGTTGATGATATTGACGCCGCCCAAAGTCTTGAACGCTTTGCCTTCGTCGTTGGCTTTGATGTTGACCGTGACCGTCCACTTTTTATCGGTGGCGTCGTACTCCGGTTCAATTTTGTCTTGGCTATAGATGCCCACCGACTTGGTGTCCTCATCCCAGATATACGCCACAATCTTCCCATCCTCCGCACCGTATTGGGCGGCGTCGTTCTCGCCGAAGAAATTGATGCCCGTCGTCGGGAAGCTCTTCGTCGTGGTGTTCGGCTCATAGACGTCCATGCCGGCGCCCGTCTTGTGCTGGGCGTTGAACTCGGTCAAGAGGAACGCCGCCATGCGCGCGATCTCGTCGATGTATTCCTTGTCCTCGGCGATCGCGTCGACCTCGGCTTTCAGCGTGCCGGTCAACGGGTCGAAGATGACGCCGGTGTCGCCGATCTCGATATTGTAGTCGGTAATCCCGTAAGTCGGATTCGGGGTGCCGGGCATACTGCCGTCGTCGTGCTCCGGTCCGATCTTCAGGTCGAGCTTCGCGATGCCGTTGACCAGCGACGCGCCGTTCGAGACGATGGTATACATCGAGTTCGGAGTCTCGGAGACGGTGATGCTCATGTAGCCGGAGAGCTCGTCCACGAGAAGGTCGCGCTCGTCCCTGAGGTCGTTCGCCATGCCGCCCGCCGACTCCGCCGCCATGATGGCCTTGTTCAGCTTGACGATGCGGTCGGTGATTGTGTTGACATGGGTGACGTTGATCTGGATGTCGTCGTACTCGAACTTGATCTGCTGCTGAAGCTGTTTCGCCGACGACTGCATACGGTCGATCAGGATGCCCGCCTGCTCGATGACGGCTGTGCGCTCGCTGGTGTTGCTGGCTTCCTTCGACATATCGACCCAAGACTGGTAGAACGCCAAGAGCGCGTTTTCCATGCCCGTGTCGTCCGAGTCGTTGAAAATCGCTTCGAGTTTCTGGTAGTTTTTCTGGCGTACCGCCGCGTATTCCTCGTCGGCGAATTCGCGCCAATACTGCTTATCCGCGTAAACATCGCGGGCGCGGGTGATCGACAGAGAGTCGACGCCCGTGCCGACGAACTGCCGCGTGCCGTTGGCGTAGATGGTGTCGGCGGTGGTCGCCGCCTGATTGACGCTCTGGCGCGAGTAGCCGTCGACGCTGGAATTCGTCATGTTGTGACCTGTGGTTTCCAGCGAAAGACGGTTCGTGCTGACGCCGCGATACATGGTGTTGATTCCGGCGAAAGTCGAGCGCAGTGCCATGATGTTTCGTTCCTTTCGAGTCGTCCCTGTGGTTATTTTTCGTATCCTTACTATGGTTACGTTACACCACCTCATCCGTCAGCCCTACGGGCTTCCACCTTCCCCTCAAGGGGAAGGCAAGGGTTCGTTAGCCTTCCCCTTGAGGGGGCGCTCTGCGCGGGAGTCCAGTGGACTCCCCGGACGGTAGCGCGCGAAGCGCGTCGGATGAGGTGTCGTTACTTTCTATATACTTTGATCAAACAGCTTCCGTCCCTGTGTCGCCTGCTCCGGCGCTTCGCCCGCTCCGTAGGCCGGAGAAGCGGAAGCCGCCGTCATCACGTTCAGGCTGAAATTCAGGTAGTCCATATCGCGCTTCAGGAGTCCCCGGCTCGTTTCCACGACGTCCCGCATCTTCGTCAAGAGGTCGGCGAGTCGCTTCATTTGCTGCCGGACGCGGGTCTTTTCCTTCGAGTAGGGCATCCGTCCGACGACGTCCTCCACATTGCCCGCGCCAAGCTCCGCGAGAAGCGCCGCCTTTTCCTTTTCATAGGCGGCCAGTTCGCGAAGCGTCTTTTCGGCGGCGGCCGTCGCTTCCGTTACGGCCTTGCCGTTCAGGTTTTCCTTCAGCGCTTTTTTCTGCGCCTCCGCCTGCTCGTAGAGTCGAAGCGTCAGGGACAATTCCGCGCGAAGCATATCTTCGATGCGATCCAATGCGTTTTCCATATTACGCCGCCCTTCACGCCTTGAAGTCGTATTTCTTTTCCCGCGAGACGCTTTCCGTTCCCGCCTGCCCGTAGGTTGGGTCGATCGAGGAGTTCGACAGGCGGTTCAGATGGTATTCGACGGCGCCGAGTGCCTGACGGATCAGGAATTCGTTCGCCTCACCGGCCTCCTGCGCGTCCCTGACGGCCTTGTTCAGGCGGACGTGGATTTTCCGAAGCGACGCGCGAAGCTCCGCCGGGCAAGCCGCTTCCACTTCCGTCATGGTCGTGGCGGCGTGACTCGACGGGATTTCCTCGGATAACGCCAAAAGCGCATCCTGCCGGCGTTTTTCGGCCACGCGGATGCGCTCAAGCTGTTGCTTCTCTTCCTCAACGATGGGCTCCAGCCCTTTGAGGTCAACGGCGACAAGTGTGGCTCTTTTCCGCTTCGCAATCGCGAGAAGCGCCTCATACGCGTCGGATAATTCGTTCAGGGCTTGGATTAAATTCTGCCACATAGCGCCGCCTCAATAGCGCATGGCGAGCATATCCGCCGCCAGCGTCTCCGAGTCCACATGATACGTTCCGTCCGCAATCTTCTGACGGAGCGCCTCCACGCGATCCGTGCGGGCGCTGTCCGCATCGCCGCGGAGCTGGCTCAGCGTCTGGCTGAAGCTTTTCGCTTCGCTGGACATGACGAACTCCGATGCTTTCGGGGCTTCGGCGTGCTTCACGTTCTTGACAGACGTGTTTTGCTTGCGATTGGCAAAAAGCCCGGTCGCAGCCTGGATGTAATTGCTGATAATCATTTTGGTTCACCATCCTCTGCTTGGCGCGTCCGTGCTCCATGAGATTCCTGTCCTTGTATTTCGGAACCGATCAGAAATCCGATTTCTTTTCAATTCCTTTTCTTCTGCCCATAAATCGAAAAAAAGCGACGGTTTCTTAACCGCCGTTTTCCGTCGTTTCAGCCATTTATTTTTATCTATCTTCCATTTTCTTCCTTTTTCTCTCGTTTAGCACCATGTACAAGTTTTCTTAGAGATTTGTTAAAAAAAGAAAAAAGAGCCGTGAAATACTTCCGGCTCTTGCTTTTTCATTTACGGCTTCTGCCCCATGTCCTTTGAACGGAAGCCTGTGCCCATCGGCCGTTTTTCCGCAACGGCCTGGACCGCACGCTCAACAGCTCTCTGCTGCGCCTTCAGCACGTCCTTTTTCAGATCGGCGTCGCACTTCGAGCAGAAACGACCACGATGGATCATCTTGCCGCACTTCTCGCAGGGATAGGACACGTCCAAGCCGTCCTGCTGGAAACGCCCCTCTTTGATCATGCGACGGACGAGACGCTCCTTGACACCCTCGACGCCTTCGACAATATCCTTGATCGTCGAGTGCGGATGGTCGCGCACGAATGAGGAGACCTTGAGCATCAATTCCTCTTCCCTATCCAAGCAGTCGCGGCAAATCCGCGCGCCGGTATCCATGAAAAGCTTCCCGCATTCCGGGCAATTCTTCAATTTTCCCGCCATGTTTGACTCACTCCTATATATTGTGACAATGATATGAAATTCATCTATATTGTATACCAAAATATTCAAGTCGGCAAGTATTGTGTTTTTTATTTTATTTTTGGTTTTGTTTCACGTGAAACCTTTTCACAAAAACATAAAAACCGCGAGAGTCCAAATTCCCGCGGCCCTTATGTTTTCATCTTTTTTTCAGGTTATGTTCCATTGTTTCACGTGAAACATTCCTTCGAAATATTTTTTTGCCGGCCTTAAACCTTTCGAAATAAAAAACCCGTGAAACTCTTGTAATATCACGGGTTTGATAAATTATGCAAAAATTTTCAGGTTATGTTCTATTGTTTCACGTGAAACATTTTTTCGTTTTCCTTATTGTCGATCACTGGCGAGCGTCCAGACCGTGATGTCGTTTACGCCTGCTTTTTTCAGGCTTTTGGCACATTCGGCGAGGGTCGCGCCCGTCGTGAAAATGTCGTCGACAAGCAAAATGTTTTTCCCGGCCAGCTCGTTTTTGTCCATTTCGTCCGACAGCGCGAACGCGTTTTTTACGTTTTCCGCGCGCTGTTCGCGGTCCAGCCCGAACTGAGGCGCTGTCGCCCTTGTCCGCACGATGGCGCGCCGCCATTCCCATCCCTGGCTTTCCAGCCATTCCCTGAAAATCAGCTCGGTCTGGTTGCCGCCGCGCTCTTTCTCTTTTTCGGCGAAGAGCGGCACCGGGACTGCGACGCCCGGCATCCAGTCGGCTCTCGGCAAGCGCTCCCCCACCGCCGCCAGGAATGAGCGCAACGCGGGAAGTCCGTCCCGGCGGCTTCGGAATTTCAGCGGCAGCAGCAAATCCCGCAGCGCACCGTGATAAGCGCCGAATGACCACGCTTCCGAAAAAACGCGGCGATGCCCTGCGTCCAGCGGCAGCCGCCGCACGCGAAGCGCCGCCGCGAGGCACGCAGCGCACCAATCCCCGCGATTCTTGACGTAAGCGCTGCAAACGGGACAGCGAGACGGGAACAAGAAATCGAACAGAGGCGCAAATATGGATTTTATATATATAATGGAAGGAACTTTTTCCATGTCCATGCGCCGATTACTCCAAAACGCCCGCAAGACGGGCGGCAAGCAATGTGAAACGCCGCCGCGTCCTGTCATTCGCCACCGCCGCCTGAAGCGCGCGTCGGCTGCCGAGCAGAATCACGCGCTCCTTCGCCCGAGTGACGGCGGTATAGAGCAGGTTCCGCTGCAGCATCGCGCGGTGACCGAGGACGAGGGGCAGGATCACGACTGGGTATTCACTGCCTTGACTCTTGTGGACGCTCATCGCGTAGGCGGGCTGGAGATTGCCCATCTCCTCGCGCTTGTACTCCGCTTCGAGGTCGTCGCCGTAGCGCACGACGACAGTCTGCCCGCCGACGCGCTCGACGAAGCCCACGTCACCGTTAAATACTTTTTTCTCGTAGTCGTTCTTGATTTGCATGACTTTGTCGCCGACGCGGTAGGAAAAGCCGCCGGACGAGATTTCCGCTTCGTCCGGCGCGAGCGGGTTCAGCGCGTCCTGCAAGAGACGGTTCAGCCGGTCGATGCCGCAGGCGAGGCGATGCATCGGCGAAAGCACCTGCACCTCCCGCAGCACGTCGAGCCCTTCCGCAGGCAGTTCGTCCCTGCAGAGCGCGACAATCGCCGCCGCCGTTTCCTCCTCGTCCGCCAGCTCGCGGAACTCAAATGCGCCGCCCGCCACGAAATCCGGCATCCGGCCCGCATTGACCGCGTGGGCGTTCCGCACGATCAGGCTTTCTCCGGCCTGACGGAAAATGTCGGTCAGCCGCACACTGGGGAACATTTTCGAGCGCAGGATGTCGGCGAGTACCGTGCCCGGCCCCACCGAAGGGAGCTGATCGACGTCGCCGACGAGGATGATATGGCAGCCGCGCGGCACGGCGGCGAGAAAGTGGCGCATCAATACGATGTCCATCATCGAGACTTCGTCGAGAATGATCACGTCGGCTTCGAGCGGCGTTTCCTCGTCGCGCATGAAGACGGTCTTGCCTTCTTTGCCCGCCTGCGCCTCCAGCATCCGATGGACGGTCGCCGCTTTCCGTCCCGTCGCTTCGCCAAGCCGTTTTGCCGCCCGCCCCGTCGGCGCGCCGAGCAAGACGGTCAGGCCGAGCATTTCAAGGACGCCGATCATGCCGCGCACGACGGTGGTCTTGCCGGTACCGGGGCCGCCGGTCAGCACGAAAACGCCATATTGCAGCACCGCCGCCACCGCCGCACGCTGCCCTTCCGCCAGCGTGATGCCGTCCTCGCGTTCCCACACTCGCGCCAGCGCCTCCGGCTCGTCGACTTCGAAGCGGTCCGCGTGACGCAAGATATAGAGAAGCGCGGAGGCAGTCTCCGCCTCCGCGTGGTAAAGATAGGGCGGATAAATCAGCGTGTCCGCCCCTTCCGTTTCGTAAAAAAGCTGCTCCGCCGCAATCTCGTCACGCACCGTTTCACGCACGAGCGACGCGTCGACGCCGAGCGCGCCCGCCGCGTCGCGCACGAGCCGTTCCTCCGGCAGGCAGCAATGGCCGAACGATGCGACTCCGTCCAGCACGTAGCCGATCCCCGCCGCGATACGCGCCGCACTGTCCGCCTCGAACCCCGCCCCCAGCGCGATCGCGTCCGCCGTGCGGAATCCGATGCCCATGACCTCACGGCCGATGCGATACGGGTCGCGCTCCAATACATCCATCGCAAACGAACCGTACTGCTTGTAAATGCGAGCGCCGTAAGTGCCGGAAACGCCGTACATTTCGAGCTTCAGCATGATTTCCTTCAACTCGGACTGCTCATGATAGGAGTCGTGGATTTTCTGCGCGGTCTTTTTGCCGATTCCCTGCACGGAAAGCAGGCGGTGCGGCGCGTGCTCGATGACATCGAGGGCGTCCGCGCCGAACTCCGCGACAATGCGACGCGCCACCGCGGGGCCGATGCCGTGGATCGCGCCGGACGCGAGGAAGCGCAGCACGCCTTGCACTCCGTTCGGCGCAGCGATATGGATATGCGACGCTTGGAACTGCGTACCGAAACGCGGATGCTCGACCCAATCGCCGCGGAGCGAAACCTCCTGCCCGACCAGCGGCGCAGCGGAACGGACCGTAACGGAGACGCGCCCCGCCTGTCCCTCCGGCACGAGGCGGAACACGGCAAAATGGCCGTCGCCGCTGTCAAACACGACGCTTTCCACCACGCCGGATAGTTCTTCCATATCCACCATTGTCCCGCCTCCTTTCGTATCTTGCCTTCCCCTCAAGGGGAAGGCTCCATCAGAGCGCCCCACTTCTCATATCGGCGCTCGATTTCCGCTTCCTTCGCCGCGTATTCCTCGGCGATGCGTCGGCTTTCCTCCGGATTTTGCTGAAGGGCCGGATCGTTCATCTCATGCTCCAGCAATTTCAGCTCCGCCTCCGCCATGGCGATTTCCGCCTCCGCGCGCCGCAAAAGCTCGTCCCTTTTCTCGTCGCTGACATTCAGCGCCGCGACGCGCTTTTCGTTTCCGCCCGGCGCGTCCTTTTTCTTGGACGACGCGTCCGAAGGCTGCTCCGCCTTCCGCGCTGTCGTTTCCTTTTCCGGCAACGCTTCCGCCGCTTCCTGGGTCTCTTTCTTTTCCTTATAATATAGATAGCCGCCGTCGTAACGCGTCAGTTTCCCGTGCTCCAGCTCCAACGTCACGTTTGCCACTTTGTCCAAAAAATACCGGTCGTGGGACACGACAAGGAACGTACCCGGAAATGCCATCAAGGCTTCCTCGACGGCCTCCTTTGCCGGAATGTCCAAATGGTTCGTCGGCTCGTCCAGCACGAGGAAGTTCGCGCCGGTCAGCATCAATTTCAAAAACGCCAGCCGCGACTGCTCGCCGCCCGACAAGTCGCCGATGACACGCTCGACTTCGTCGCCGCGGAACAGGAACGCGCCGAGGCAGCCCCGCGCCGTCTCCTCATCCATGCCGAACTCGTAGAGAATTTCCTCCAGCACCGTTCGCTCTTTGTGCAGCCCCTCGTGCTGCTGGGAAAAGTAGCCGATCTTGACCCGGCTGCCGAGCTTCACGTCGCCCGCCGAAGGCTCCAGCTCGCCGACAATCAAACGGAGCAGCGTCGTCTTGCCCTCGCCGTTCGCGCCAACTATTGCGACGCCGTCACCGCGCCGCACCAACATCGAAACATGGGAGAATACCGTATGATTGCCAAACGCCGCCGACGCGTCCTCGACCTCGACGACGCGTTCCGCGCACTCGCCCGGCGGATGGAACGCGAAATAGTTGAACCGCGCTTTTTCCGGCGGCAATACGATGCGCTCCATGCGGTCAAGCTGGCTCTGCCGCCCGCGAGCCTGCTTCGCCTTGATGCCCGCCTTGTAGCGGCGGATATATTCTTCCGTCTCTCGGATTTTTTCCTGCTGTTTCTCGTAGGCGGATTCGAGAGCCGCGCGGCGCTCGTCCCGCACCTTCTGGTAGTAGCTGTAGTTGCCCGCGTAAACCGTCGCGGTCCGATGGTCGAGCTCGACGATCTTTGTCGCCACGCGGTCGAGGAAAAACCGGTCGTGGGAAATCAGCAGTACGCCGCCGCGATAGCCGCGCAAGAATTCCTCAAGCCACTCGATCATGCGGATGTCCAAATGGTTCGTCGGCTCGTCGAGAAACAAAAAATCCGGCTCACGGAGCAGCGCCTTCGCCAAGCAAACGCGCGTCTTCTGTCCGCCGGAGAGATGCGCGACGCCTCCCGCCAGGTCTTCGTCGGTGAAGCCGAGACCGAACGCCACGCGCCGGATGCGGCTCTCGACGTCGTACCCTTCCAGATGTTCGAAGCGAAGGGCGATACGCCCGTATTCCGCCAGCCGTTCCTCGTCCGCGTCGCCGCGCCCTATGCTTTGCTCCAATTCTTTTTTCTTTTCGGCGAGGCGGAAAATGTCCGAAAACGCGTCCCGGAACTCATCGTGCAGCGTGCCCGCGCCCAGCGACGCCTGCTGCTCGACGTAGCCAATGGAATCCGCCGCGTCGAGCTTCACCGCGCCGCTGTCCGCTTCCTCTTCGCCGAGGATGCAGCGCATCAGCGTCGTCTTGCCCGCGCCGTTGGCGCCCACAAGACCCGCGCGCTCCCCCTTCGCCACGCGGAAGCTCACATCCGAGAAAAGCTCCAGCGTACCGAAGGATTTGGACAGCCCGTCCACCAAAAGCTCACGCATTCCCGTAATCCTTTCCTATCCGCAGCACCGCCGTATCGTCGTCGCCTGTTTGTACGACGCAGGGGAACGGCAACTCGTCGAACAGCGTCTCCATTCCCTTCGGGACGATCAGCACCGTCTGCTGCCGATCTCTCGTTTCACCGTTGCCCACGTCCTTATCGTCAATGATGAACCCTTGCGCCCGCAGTACGTCGGCGGAAGCCGCCGCCGCTCCCTTGATGCCGCTCTCATTCAGCACGCGCACGCGGAGTTTTCTCCGTTCTTCCCTGGCCTGCTTTTCCTTCGCCGCCGCCACTTCTTCCGAGGACGCCAGCCGCATCGTGCCGTTGACTTCCGCCAAACCTTTCGGCAATCCCGCTTCGTAAGCCGCCGCGTCTTTCACCGCCTGCGCTTCCATTTCCGGCGTCAGCGACGTTCCCAATTGGCTCGCGAACAGTGTGCGGGCCGCTTTGATGTCCGGCAGCCAATAGCTGGTCTCCTGCCACCAAGCCGGAACGCCCGGAAGCATTTCCGAGACGACGCCGTTTCCCTTGACGTCCGGCAGCATCGCCACGACGCGAATCATGTCCGCCGTCTCCATGTCCGTCTCTATGACCGACGACAGCTCGCGGACGAGCTGCGGAAGATGCGGGATAACTTCCGGCGACGCGGCGCGGGCCAGCATCGCCTGCAAAAATTTCTGCTGACGCGCGATGCGCCCCAGATCGCCTTCCTCGTCGCGGAAACGTACATACTGCATTGCACGCAAACCGTCAAGATGCTGCTCGCCGGGCTGCAAATCAATCACAAGCCCGCCGTCCTCGTCCCACGGGTCTTCATAATACATCCGCCTGTCCACATTGATATCGACGCCGCCGATCGCGTCAATCATCCGTTCGAACGCATGAATGTCCACCAACACATATCCGTCCAAACGCGTCGCCAATAACCGCTCCAGCATCGTCTTCGTGTACTCGTGCCCGCCGTAAGCGTAAGCGTGATTGATCTTCTCGTAAGCGCCCTGCTCCATCTCCACCCGGGTGTCGCGCGGAATCGACAGTACCGACGCCTTCTTTTTCTCCTCGTCCAGCGAGACGATGAACAGGGTGTCGCTGCGCCCCGTGTCGTTCGCGCGCGGATCGACGCCCATGACCATGATTTCCTTCGTCTTTGGCGAGGCAATGGTATTCGGCGCTATTTCGCGCGGAGCCGTCAACCGACTGTAAATCCACCAACCGACGCCCGCAATCGCCCCGACAAAAAGCAAAACAATCGCCGCCAAAACCAACAGCTTCCGCAGCCGATTCTTGTGCTTACGCTTCCTCCGCATCCCAGTCGCCCTCTTTTCAAAAATTCGTATCTATCATATTTTTTTAGTATAACAAAAAAGCTTGCCCATCGCAATGAAAGCAAGCTTTTTCGCAACAAAAAACCGCCGCTCCGCGCGACGGCTTTTTTATCTTCAATTATCTTCCGCGGGAATATAATCCGCGTCGGAAAGCCGCGCGAAATCCTCGTCCGTGATCGGCGGCGCGTCCACCACTTCCATTTCCTCCGCCGCTTTCGCCGCTTTCGGCTTTGGCGCGGCGACTCTTAGCCCATGGGGCGGCTCGCTTCCCTCCAATACAGGCACGATTTTCGTGTCCGGGCCGAAAATATCCACCGCTTTTTGCACGGCGGCCCGATCCTTCGGCGGAAGCGACGCCACGATCTCCTCCGCCGTTTTCTGTTTCGGCGGCGTCGGCTGCTTCGGCGCGCGTTCTTGCTGCGCAGGCGATGCGCCAACCTCCACCGTCAGCGTCAGCGGCGTTCCCGTGAGCCGTTCCAGATACGCCTCCAACGTGTTCCGGTAGTCGGGAAGATCCAGCCGCCCCGCGAGAAACGCGCTCTGGAAGCAGACGCGGAAGCGGGTCGCCGTCATTCCGCCGAACGTTCCCTTCGACGCGCAGGCGTAAACGACGTTCTGCTCGGCATCCGCTTTCAGCTCGGCAAGCAGCCGTTTCCAAACTTCCTCGCCTTCCTGGGTCCGCACAAACCCTGCTCCGCTATCGGATGATTGAACGGTCGGCGCGGCGGGCTGTCTTGCGATTTGAGTTCGCGGTGCCGTCGTCTTTTTCGCCGTTGTCCCGGCGGGACGAATCGGCGCGGCGACGGCGCCCGACGCGAGCTTTTTTTCCAATGCGTCAATCCGCGCCAAGAGAGCGCTGACCCGCGCGTCGGAGATTTGCGCGCTTCCCGCCGAAGACGTCGCGTCCGTTTTCTGCGACGGAGCCGACATTTCTCCGCCAATCTCGTGACAAATCGAGAGTAACGCCGTTTCCACCGCGATGCGCGGCTCCGTCGTCCAGCGAAGTTCCGCCAGCGCGTCGTGCAGACGGCGCAGCATCAGCAAAAACGCGTCCGGCGCAAACAGCGCCGCCGTCTCCTTCAGTACGGTCTCGTCGGTCTCGTGAAGCTCGACGCCCTCCGGAATCCCCGCCGCCTGATAGACCATCGCCGCACGAAGCTCCGCGATCAGCTCCGCAATCAGCTGCTTCGCGTCCTTGCCCTCGGCCAGCACCTCCGCCACCGCCGCCAGCGTCTCCTTGCCATCCTTCACCGAAAGCGCGCGCAAAATCCGAAGCACGCTTTCCCGACCGACCAGTCCGAGAATGTCCCGAACCAACGTCTCCGTGACTCGTCCCTCCGCCAGCGAAACGCATTGGTCCAGCGTCGACAGCGCGTCCCGAAGGCCGCCGTCCGCTTCCCTTGCCACCAGCGCCAGTGCCGCGTCGTCCGCCGCCACGCCGGACGCCTCCACGACTTCCCGCAGACGTGCCTCAATCGCCTTCGCCGCGATACGTTTGAAATCGTACCGCTGGCAGCGGGACTGAATCGTCGCAGGAACCTTTTGCAGTTCCGTCGTGGCGAGGATGAACACCACGCGCGGCGGCGGTTCCTCCAGCGTTTTCAAGAGCGCGTTGAACGCCTCGCTGGTCAGCATGTGGACTTCGTCGATGATATAGACCTTGTACCGCCCCACCGTCGGAGCGAATTTCACCGTCTCGCGCAGCTCACGGATCTCGTCAATGCCGCGGTTCGACGCCGCATCGATTTCCATGACATCCATCGACGTGCCGTCGCTGATGCGGCGGCAGCTTTCACACTCGTTGCATGGCTCCGTCGTCGGCCCCTTCTCACAGTTCAACGCTTTCGCGAGAATCTTCGCCGTGCTCGTCTTGCCCGTGCCCCGCGGCCCGGAAAAAAGATACGCGTGGCCGACGCGGCCGCCGACGATGGCCTGCGCCAGCGTCCGGCTCACATGCTCCTGCCCCACCAGCTCCGAAAAGCCTTGTGGCCGCCATTTCCTATAAAGAGCCACATATTCCATGTGTACTTCTCCTAACTTAACCTAAGTTTTATAGAAAAAATGCCGCCGCTCGAAAACGCTTCCTGCGGCGGCTTTTCCTCTATTCGTTATCGTTTCGGACGAAACGGCGGGATCGGCGTTCCGTCGTCCATGTGCATCGTCAGCGGCGGGATCGCATTCCGTCGGTTGGCGATAAAATCCGGCACCTGGATATCGAAATCTTTCTGCGGCATGGGCATCTCCTGCAGTTCCGTCTCCTCGTCCAGATGATTTTCCGTCGGCATGGCGACGGTCGGCCTCCGCTGCGCCATCGGCTGGCGCTTTCCCATCGACGGCTGCTCCTCCCGGACCTTCGGCGTGCGGTAGATGTCCTTGCTGTCGACAAAATCCGTCGCCACCAGTGTCGCCCGTACCGTGCCGCTCAGTGACGGCTCCTCGATCACGCCGAAAATGATGTTCACATCGGGATGCGTATGCTCCGTCACATACTCCATCGCCTCGTTCACATCGAAAAGCGGCAGCGTATGATCGCCGCTGATGTTCAAAATCAGCCCCCGCGCGCCGCCAAGCTCACGCTCCACCAGCGGGCTCTCGATGGCGCGCTGCACCGCCTCAAGGACGCGCCCGTTCTGGCTTTCGCCGATACCCAGGAGCGCGTCGCTGGAACGGCTCTGCCGGAAAATCGACCGCACGTCGGCGAAATCCACATTGACGACGCCCGTAGTCAAAATGACTTCCGAAATGCAGAGGATCGCCTGCCGTAAAATGCCGTCCGCCGCTTTGAACGACTGCACCAGCGTCATGCGCTTGTTTTCCGGCAGCTTCATCAAATTGTCGTTATGCACGACCAAGAGCGCGTCCATATAAGCCCTGAGCGCTTCGACACCCTCGTCGGCGACCCGCAGCTTGCGCTTTCCCTCGAAGGAAAACGGAACCGTCACCACGCCGATAGAAAGTATCCTCATCTTCTGCACGAGCTGCGCAATGACCGGAGCGGCTCCCGTCCCGACACCGCCGCCCATGCCCGCCGTGATGAACACGAGATCGGCATCACGCAGGGCAAGCTCCAGCCGCGCGAGATCCCCCTCCGCCGCTTTCGCTCCGATGTCCGTCACGCCGCCGGTGCCCCGTCCTTTCGTCAGACGCTCTCCGCTCTG
>CACYUQ010000028.1 GCA_902777615.1 uncultured Selenomonadaceae bacterium | reverse complement strand
TTTTGATAGAAGAACGGCTGATAGTTGACATAGCCCATATTGCGTGCGTTCAGGATTGCCTCGGTGGCGCCGACGAACAGGATGCCGCCCGGTTTCAGTGATGCGAAGAAGTTTCGGTAGAGTTGATCCTTCGCTTCCTCGGTGAAGTAGATGACGACGTTCCGGCAGAGAATCAGGTCGAAGCCCTTCTCGAACGGGTCTTTCAGCAGGTTGTGCCGTTTGAATTCGACGCACTGCTTGATTTCGTCCTTGATGGCGAACTTGCCGTCCGGCGTCTTCGTGAAATATTTTTCCTTGCGTTTCGGGTCGAGCGCCTTCAATTCGTTGTCGGTGTAAATGCCCGCTTTCGCTTTCGCGATGATTTCGATATCGAGGTCGGTGGCGAGCAGGCGATGCTTCACATTCGGGGTCAGATCCTTCAAGATCATCGTCAGAGAATAGACCTCTGCGCCGATGGAGCAGCCTGCGCTCCAGATATTGAGCTTCGGCGACCGCTTCAAAAGCTCGGGCATGATCTCTTTTTCGAGCTGGCTGAATTTGTCCGGCGTGCGATAGAACTCGGACACGTTGATGGTCAGGTACTCGATGAATGCCGCAAACTCTTCTTTGTCCTTCGCGACGTGGTCAAAGTACGACACGAAGGAATCGAAGCCTCCGCGCGTGACAAGATTGCCGATTCGACGCTTCATCTGCGCTTCCTTGTAAAGATCGAGATCGATTTCCGTTTTTGCTTTGAGCTTCTTTTTAAAGGCTACCCAATCTTTTTCGTCCATCATAAGAAATCTCCCCTTCTCGGTCTAGAATGTGCAAAACATTTTCTAACATAAATAATTTCTATCTCAAATGAAAAAATCCTCTTTTCGTCACAAATTTTTTTGCTTCATTCTTACTATACTACTATGTAATATTATTTTACGAAGTGGCTGAAACTGCCGATAACCATGGAAGGGAACGATGCGTGCAGTTCGCGGATAAAATCCTTCGCGCCGAGCGGCTTCCCCGCGGCGGGCGGCATCGTTTCGAGAAAGACGTCCGGGTCGAGGTTCAGGTTCCGCATTTGGATCATCTGGACGGGCAATTCACGGAAAAATTCCTTCCATGCGGCAAGCTCCTCCTCACGGTCGTTGAAGCCGGGGAAATAGAGGAGGTTCAGTGAGACGTAGACGCCGTGTTCCAGAGCGTAGCGGATTGAAGCTTTGACGGCGTCCAGCGGGTAACCGGCACGGTAATAGGCGCGGTAGCTTTCCTCCCGGGCGCTGATGATGCTGACGCGCATCGTGTCGAGGCCCGCGTCGACGATTTTTTTGATGCCTTCGGTGAAGCCCGCATTCGTGTTGATATTGATTTGCCCTTTATCGGTTTGTGTGCGGACGGATCGGATACTCTCGGCAATGACGTCAGCCGCCAGCGAAGGCTCGCCTTCGCAGCCCTGTCCGAAGCTCACTATCGCGTCGGGCGCTTCTGACAGATGATAGACGGCCAGCTCTGTCACTTCCGCTGCCGTTGGGCGGAAAGTGATGCGGCTCTGGGGCGACGGACAGCACTCTGCAGGCTGGAGTGAAATGCAGCCTAGGCAATTCGCGTTGCAGACGGGGGAGACGGGGATGCCCGCTTCCCAACGATGGTAGAAAAGATTCTGTGCGGTGCAGCAATGCCATTCCAGTGAGCAGTTCGCGAGATGCGCGACGAGCCGGTTGTCCGGGAAACGTTTCTTCAAGTCGCGGACATGCCGTTTCAGCGCGCGGGTGTTGTATTTCATCGGGTCCCATTTGTCGTTTTTGTCGGTGTAAAGCGCCGCCGCGTAAAAAGTGCCCTTGCGGAGTACCACCGCCGTATAGCCGAACAGCGGAAGCATCTTGGCGCCTTTTTGTTTTTTGAAAGCGGGCAGAAGCAGCCGCGTGTAGCCCGCGGGCAGGATTGCCGACACCGCGCGTCCCGGCAGCACCGTCAGGTTTCCTTTTTTGTCGAGGCCGACGGCGCTCCGCTCCGGCAGGAACATCAGGTCTGCGGAGTCGGGCAGCGGAATCAGCATGTCTTCCGTCAGCGGTACGATCTCGTCGCCGAGGCGCGCGACGCCTCCCATGCCGGCTGCGAAGAAAATCTCCCCGTTCTCGTCCGCGTAAAGTGCTGTGAGTTTAGCCATCGAGCCGCCTCCCTGTTTCCGTTTGCCCTGTGTTTTCGTTTGTTTCGTTGGTGTTGTTCATTTCGCTTTGTTCGTTTTGTTCTGCGGCGTTTTTCTTCGCTTCTTTTGGCTTTTTAACCTTTTTCGGGTTAAATTTGTTCATCGCGAGGTCTATGCCCTCCACAATGATGGATTCGACGGCTGGCAAGAGATATTCGATGGTTTTGCGGATGGTTTGCTCGTCCTCACCGGAAAACGGCGAAAGCACATGGCGAATCACCTGTTCGTGTTCATGAGCCGGATGACCGACGCCGATGCGCACGCGCGGGAAATTTTCGTCCTTCACATGATAGAGAATCGACTTCATGCCGTTGTGCCCGCCTGCGCTTCCTTTCTTCCGCAGCCGAATCGTGCCGACGGGTAAATCCATATCGTCATGGGCGACGATTAAATCGCCCGGTTCGAGCTTGTACCAAGAGAGCAGCGGCCCGACGGCCCGCCCGCTTTCGTTCATATAGGTCAGAGGCTTCACCAGCAGAATTTTTTCCGCGCCAAGCCGCGCCTCCGCCACCAAAGCGTCTTGTTTCGTGCGCCACGCAGTCGCGCCCCAGCGTGCCGCCAATGCGTCCGCCAGCATAAAGCCGACATTGTGCCGTGTAGCCGCATACTCCGCGCCAGGATTCCCAAGCCCGGCAAACATCTTCATAGCTTCAACCTCCCAATGCTTATTGTACCACAAGGGCAGATATAAAATATATAGAATATTTTTGTCGTTGAAGAATTCTGTAGTAAGACAATCAAGAACATTGATTTCTTGATTGTCTTACTACAGAATTAAATATAGACATAAAAATGACCCGATGCAAAAGTGCACCGAGTCATTTTTAATGCCATTTTACTCTGCGCCGACCGGATCGCCTACGAGGAACAAATAAGCGAGAACGATTAGGCCAAGGGCAATACGGTACCAGCCGAAGGCCTTGAAGTCGTTTTTCTTGATATAGCGGAGGAGCAGCTTGATCGAGATGACCGAGACGATGAAAGCTGTCGCCATGCCGACGGAGAGAATCAGGATTTCGCCGCCGGTGTAGTGCCAGCCAAATTTTACGAGTTTCAAGAGGCTTGCGCCGAACATAATCGGAATCGCAAGGAAGAAGGTAAATTCTGTCGCGACAAAGCGTGAAGTGCCGAACAAGATGCCGCCGAGAATTGTCGAGCCGGAGCGCGATGTGCCGGGCACGAGGGCCAGCACTTGGAAACAGCCGATGATGAAGGCTGTTTTATAGTCGAGCTGTGAGAGGGTTTTGACTCGGGGCGTGCGCCGTGCGTTCGTGTTCTCAACGACGATGAACAGGATGCCATAAATGATCAGCGTAGAGGCCACGACTAGCGCGGTCATGAAATGCTGCTCCATATATTTATTGAAGGCAAGTCCGATGACGCCCGCCGGGATGCAGGAGACGATGACCTTTTTCCAAAGCTCGACGGTTTCTTTCTTTTCTGCCCGCGTCTTCCATGAGGAAAAGGGATTCAGCCGGTCGAAATTCAGCACGACGACGGAGAGAATCGCGCCGAGCTGGATTACGACGAGAAACATATCCATGAACGCTTTCGATACGTCCAGCTTGATGAATTCGTCCACGAGGATCATGTGCCCGGTACTGCTGATGGGCAGCCACTCGGTGATGCCCTCGACGATTCCTATGATAATTGCCTTGATGAGTTCCACAAAATTCAAATCCACGTTGAAATGCCTCCAAAAAATATTTTCGCTCCATTATAAAAGTTCTTTTCGACAAATTCAATAGTGTCCGCATTTTTCCGTTGCAGTTTTTGCCGCGAGAATATAAAATAATACTATTATGAAGGAGTGTGAGGTTATGGCACTGAATTTTACGAAATGGCAGGGATGCGGCAACGATTTCGTGCTGGTCGACGCGCGAAAGACGAGTTTGCCGGACGACGTGTCGGAACTCTCCAAGCGCGTCTGCGATCGCCATTATGGCGTCGGCGCGGACGGGTTGATTTTCGTTTTGCCTTCGGATAAAGCGGATTTTTGTATGCGGATATTCAATACGGACGGCAGCGAGGCGGAGATGTGCGGCAACGGCATCCGCTGCTTTGCGCGGCTCGTTTATGAGGAAAAAATGACCGACAAAGATTGCTTTACGGTGGAAACTGGGGCGGGTGTCTTGACGCCGCGCATCGTGAAAGACGGAGACACTATTGTAGGCATTGAGGTCGATATGGGGGAGCCGGTGCTGGAGGCGGAGCGGATCCCGGTCAAGGGCTTTGGCGAGAAACGTGTGGTCGCGGAGAAAATTGATGTGCTGGGCAAACGCTACAATGCGACGTGCGTTTCGATGGGGAATCCACATTGCGTTGTCTTCGTCGGCGACATCGGCGACGTGGCGATGGAACAGGTCGGTCCGGCTTTTGAGCGTCACGCGTGGTTTCCGCGCCGGACGAATACCGAGTTCGTCGTGGTGCGTGATCGCACGCATCTGAGGATGCGCGTCTGGGAGCGCGGCGCGGCGGTGACGCTGGCATGCGGGACGGGCGCCTGCGCGTCGTTGGTGGCGGCGGTGCTGAACGGCCGCGCGGAGCGGAAAGCGGAAGTGGAATTGGACGGCGGGCGGTTGATGATTGAATGGGCGGATGACAACCATATCTATATGACGGGACCGGCGGAAAAAGTATTTTCGGGCGTATATGAGGAGGGAGAACGGTGCTGAAAAGCATGACCGGGTTCGGCGCGGGACTCGCGGAGACGGAGGATTACCGCGCTGCGATTGAGGTCAAGGCGGTCAACCAGCGGTATCTCGATTTGGAGATTCGTGCGCCGCATGTCCTCGATCCTTTCGTGGAAGCGATGAAAAAGAAAGTGAAAGAATATGCGTCCCGTGGAAAGCTGACCGTTAGTGTGCAATTCCTCGACAAGCGTGAGCACGTCCGGGAAATACGGCTTGACAAACCGTTGGCGATTGCGTACCATAAGGCATTGAACGAGATCAGCGACCTTCTGCATTTGCCGCGTCCTGACGATGTTCAGACGATTTCATCGTATCCGGGTGTCTTGACTGCGATGGAGACACAGGAGGGACTTGACGGCGCGGATGAGGTGCTTTTGTCCGCGTTGGATGAAGCGATGCGCCGATTCACGCAAATGCGTGAAAAAGAGGGCGAAAACCTCAAGGCGGACTTTTTGGAGCGCATCGACCTATTGGCCAAGCAAGTGGAGGAAGTCGAAGTACTGGGGCCGGAAATCGTCAAACAATACCGGGAACGGTTGGAAACAACGGTCAAGGAACTCTTGGAAGGCAAGGAGATTGACGAGACACGAATCATACAGGAGACGGCAATTTATTCAGACCGCGTGAATTTCACCGAGGAAATGGTTCGCCTGAAAAGCCATTTTGCTCAGTTTCGCGCAATCCTGGAGAATGCGGATGCGCCCGTCGGTCGTAAGTTGGACTTTTTGATCCAGGAAATGAACCGCGAGGTCAACACGACGGCCTCAAAGGCGAACAACGTCAGCGCGGCGCAGCTTGCCGTGGAGATGAAGAGCGAGATAGAGAAACTGCGTGAACAAGTGCAGAATATCGAGTAGAGGAATATCGCCATGGAAATGAAATTTATCAATATCGGGTTTGGCAACGTCGTTTCGGCACACAGGCTCATTTCCATCGTCGCGCCGGAGTCGGCGCCGATCAAGCGTATCGTGCAGGAGGCGCGGGAAGCGGGGCGACTCATTGACGCGACTTATGGGCGGCGCACGCGGTCGGTGCTGATCGCGGACAGCGACCATGTGATTCTGTCCGCCGTGCAGCCGGAGACGATCGTGGGGCGCATTGCGGGCAAGGAGGACACAACCGCGAAGACGGAGGAGGACGAGTCATGAGACGGGGCTGCCTGATTGTAGTTTCCGGTCCGTCGGGCGCGGGCAAGGGCACGGTTTGCGGCGAGTTCCTGCGCTCCTGCCCGGAAGTCGCCTATTCGATTTCGGCGACGACACGTGCACCACGCGAGGGAGAGCAGGACGGCGTCAACTATTATTTTCTCGATCGCGCAGCTTTTGAACGCATGATTGCGGACGGCGAGCTTTTGGAATGGGCGGAGGTCTATGGGAACTATTACGGGACGCCGCTGAAAAAAATCGAGGAAAAATTGGAGGCCGGGACGGACATCCTGCTCGAGATTGACACCCAGGGCGCGATGAACGTCAAGAAAAAGTTTCCGCAGGGGATTTACGCATTTATCTTACCGCCGTCGATGGCAGAACTGGAAAAGCGACTGCGGGGACGCGGCACCGATGCGGCGGAGGTCGTTGCGCGTCGTCTTGAAGCAGCGGCGGGGGAGATTGCCGTCGCGAAGGAATACGGCTATATTGTCGTGAACGACAAAGTGGAAAACGCAGTGCAAACGCTCTCGTCCATTGTGGCGGCAGAGCATGCACGCACGGACAGGAATCTGGAGACCATAGAGGCAATAATAAACGGCGCAGGCGCCGGGGAGGAAGCGTGAAGAACATGAAGCAGATGGATATTGTACATCCGGCGATGAAGGAACTTTTGACGAAGGTGGACAGCCGCTATACGTTGGCGGTGCTGGCGGCAAAGCGGGCGCGGCAGCTCCAGGACGGTGCGGAGGTCAAGGTGAAGGTGCCTTCCAATAAAAATGTGACGCGGGCTTTGGCCGAGGTCGCTGAGGACAAGATTGGCTACGAGCGCACGAAGCTCGGCGTCAAATAATCAGGAGCAGGACGATGCTTCAAGGTAAAAAAATCCTTTTGGGCGTCACGGGTGGCATCGCCGCCTACAAAGCGGTGGAGGTTGTCAGTCGTCTCCGGAAAGCGGGGGCTGAGGTCCGCGTCGTCATGACGAAAGAGGCAACGGAATTCGTCACTGAGCTGACATTCCGTGAGATTAGCGGCAATCCCGTCACTGTCGATATGTGGGCGCCTGTGCAGCATTGGAACGTCGCACATATTTCCCTCGCGGAATGGGCAGACGCTGTGCTGATCGCGCCAGCGACGGCGAATATTCTCGCGAAGGCGGCACTCGGCGTCGCCGACGACATGTTGGCGACAACGCTCTTAGCGGTCACGTCGCCGGTTTTCTTTGCGCCTGCGATGAACTGCAATATGTACACGCATCCGGCGGTACAGGAAAATCTCGAAAAGCTTGCTGCGCGCGGCGCGCATATTATCCCTCCGGGGACGGGCAAGCTGGCATGCGGCGCGGAAGGCCCGGGACGTCTTGCCGAGCCCGCGGACATCGTCGCGACGATGGAGAAATTTTTCAAGTCGGGCGCGCAGCTCTCCGGCGTCAAAGTTCTTGTGACGGCGGCGGGGACCATCGAGCCGATAGATCCGGTCCGCTATATCGGGAACCGTTCCAGTGGGCGCATGGGCTACGCGTTGGCTGAGGAGGCTGTGGCGCGGGGCGCGGAAGTCGTGCTTGTGTCGGGACCGTCGGCATTGACGCCGCCCGCCGGGTTGAAAAACTTTATCTCTGTTGAGACGGCGAAAGAAATGCGCGAGGCGGTGCTCAGGGAAGCGGAGACGAGCCGCGTCATCATCAAGGCGGCGGCGGTGGCTGATTACCATCCGAAGACCGTTTCCGACCAAAAAATCAAAAAGAATGACGAAGAACTTTCTATTATATTAGAAAAGAATCCGGATATTTTGAAAGAGCTCGGACAGAAAAAGCAACCGGGGCAGATCCTTGTCGGGTTTGCGGCGGAAACGCAGAACCTGATGCAATACGCAAAGGAAAAAATCTCGAAAAAAAATCTCGACTTTATCGTCGCAAACGACGTGACGAAACCGGGGGCTGGCTTCAACACCGCCACGAATCTCGTTAAGATCGTTTCAAGGGACGGCGGCGTCGAAGAACTGCCACTGATGGATAAGAGGGAAGTCGCGAAGCGGATTTTTGATTGCGTTTTACCGGATGAGTTGAAAAAATAAAGAAAATCCTCTTTACAAACAATTTCTTTTGTGGTATCATTTTTATCTGTCAGCCGATGATTTCGGCGCGCATATCGCGGGATGGAGCAGTTGGTAGCTCGTCGGGCTCATAACCCGAAGGTCAGAGGTTCAAGTCCTCTTCCCGCAACCAAAGATGGGTAGGTGCCCGAGTGGTTAAAGGGAACAGACTGTAAATCTGTCGCTTAACGGCTACGTTGGTTCGAATCCAACCCTGCCCACCATTTTATCGCGGGATAGAGCAGTTGGTAGCTCGTCGGGCTCATAACCCGGAGGTCAGAGGTTCAAGTCCTCTTCCCGCAACCAAGCGAAAAGCGCTGATGTAGCTCAGTCGGCAGAGCGTATCCTTGGTAAGGATAAGGTCACCGGTTCAATCCCGGTCATCAGCTCCATTTCATATAATCGTTTTATGGCGGAATAGCTCAGTTGGCTAGAGCATGCGGTTCATACCCGCAGTGTCGAGAGTTCAAATCTCCCTTCCGCCACCATGAAAAAAATCCCCGCTGAAAAGCGGGGTTATTTTTTTGTATGTTTTTGTTGACATGCGGGGGCAAGTGTGCTACATTATATCAGCGACGTTTTGTGCGCGTTTTATTTTTGTGTAAGTTCCTCAGGAAGGAGTGCATCACGATGGCCAAGAGTGCGAATCGCAACGCGATCACGTTGGCTTGTACGGTTTGCAAGAACCGAAACTACAGGACCAACAAGAACAAGAAGAACGATCCCGATCGGATTGAGCTTAACAAATATTGCAAGTTCTGCAAGAAGCACACGCCGCATAAGGAAGCAAAATAAGATTCTGTCGGCAGCTTGAGGATGTGAAAGTTTTGGCGGAAGAGAAGGCATTGACGACTTCGCCCTCGTCCGGGTTCAATCTTATAAAGTTTCTCGGCGAGACCAAGGCTGAGATGGGAAAAGTATCGTGGACGACGAGGCGGGAGCTTGTCATTGATACCGGCGTCGTCGCGGTGGCGGTCGTAATCGTCTGCACGTTGATTTGGGTCTGCGATACGTTCTTTTCCAGATTGTTCACGCTCATTCTACGGTAAGGCGGCTAGGGACGATGGAAGCAGAAAATCAGGAAATGCAAGCAATGGAAACGGGGCAGCCGGAAACGGAGCAGCCGAAGGGCACTTCGAAACACTGGTATGTCATTCATACCTATTCAGGCTATGAGAACAAGGTCAAGGCGAACTTGGAGCGCAAAATCCGCTCGATGGGGCTGGAGGACAAGATTTTCAATGTTGTCGTTCCGCTCGACGACGACGTCGAGATGCAGAACGGTCGCAAGAAGATCATCAAGCGCAAGGTTTTTCCGGGCTATGTGCTCGTGGAGATGATTGTGGATGATCAATCATGGTATGTCGTTCGCAATACGCCGGGCGTGACCGGGTTCGTCGGTTCGGAATCGACGAAGCCGATTCCGCTGACGGAAAGCGAAGTCAATCATATCCTGAGACCCGAAGGGGAGAGCATACGGCGCCGTCCGACGATTGACATCGAGCCGGGGCAGTCCGTGCTCATCAATTCCGGCGCGTTTGAAAGCCAGCCGGCGACGGTCACCGAGGTGGATCGCGAGCGCGGGAGAATCAAGGCTGTGGTCGAGATTTTCGGTCGCGAGACAATTGCCGACTTGGATTTCGATCAGGTGGAGAAAATTTGAAAATTTTTATAGATGTTTTACCGTAAGGAGGTGTAAGAATCAATGGCAAAAAAGGTTGCGAAGCTTGTCAAGCTGCAGGTGCTCGCGGGTAAGGCCACTCCGGCTCCTCCGGTAGGTCCGGCGCTTGGTCAGGCGGGCGTGAATATCATGGCGTTCGTCAAGGAGTTCAACGAGCGGACGGCGAAGCAGACGGGGCTTATCATCCCGGTAGAGATTACCGTATTTGAGGATCGTTCGTTCACGTTCATTACGAAGACGCCTCCGGCGGCGGTACTTTTGAAGAAGGCTGCGAATATCGAGAAGGCGTCCGGTGAGCCGAACAAGACGAAGGTCGCGAAGCTTCCGCGGGCGAAGGCGCAGGAAATTGCGCAGCTCAAGATGCAGGATCTGAACGCTGCCGACCTCGAAGCGGCGACTCGCATGATCGAGGGCACGGCGCGCAGCATGGGTATCGAGATCGTCTAACGGTTTCGGCCCGTGAAGGCGTGGGAGGTACAAGACCGTTTGTACCACGAAAGGAGTATTTTCATGGCAAAAGCAGGCAAGAAGTATCAGGAAGCCGTAAAGTTGATTGAGGAAGGCAAGCTTTATGGTATCACTGAAGCGGTGGATCTGGTCAAGAAGACCGCCACGGCGAAGTTTGACGAGACGATAGAGCTTCATGTCCGTCTCGGTGTCGACCCGAAGTACGCGGATCAGCAGGTGCGCGGCGCAGTGGTGCTGCCGCACGGCACGGGCAAGACGAAGCGCGTCCTCGTTTTCGCGAAGGGTGACAAAGTGGCCGAGGCGGAAGCCGCAGGCGCTGATTTCGTTGGCTCGGATGAGCTGGTGGCGAAAATCCAGGGCGGTTGGTGCGATTTTGATGTCGCGGTGGCTACGCCGAATATGATGGGCGCCGTCGGTAAACTTGGTAAAATTCTCGGTCCTCGTGGCTTGATGCCGAACCCGAAGCTCGGCACGGTTACGATGGATCTTGAGAAGGCAATCAAGGCAATCAAGGCCGGTCAGGTCGAGTACCGCACGGACAAGGCGGGTAATGTGCATTGCCCGATCGGCAAGGCATCCTTTGAGCCCCAGAAGCTCGTTGAGAACTACCGTATGCTCGTCGATACGCTGATCAAGGCAAAGCCGGCGGGCGCAAAAGGACAGTATATCAAGTCCCTGACGCTGGCGGCGACGATGGGTCCCGGCGTTCCGGTTCAGCTTGCAACGAAGTCGGAATAACGCAGACGAGATGTCTCTCGCCTCGTTGAAACGCCAATAGAGGAGGTTTTGCCTACGGCAAAATCGGAACGAAGGCGTTATAATCCAAACTGCATATCGAAGGCCGAAGACAGCAGGCGGAAATGAATGTTCTTTGGCCGGAAACCGCAGTTTTTGATTGGTATCTCTTTTTATAAGTTAAAACGGATGGAAGGAGGTGTATTGGATGTCCGCCATTCATGACAAACAGGTTTCTCAGGAAAAGAAGGATATTGTCGCTGCTCTGAAGGAAGAGATGGAGTCCGCGAAGGGTGCGGTCTTTACGACCTACAAGGGACTGACGGTTGCACAGGATACGCAGCTCCGTCGTGCGCTTCGTGAGGCAGGCGTTTCCTATCATGTCATCAAGAACACGCTGACGACGATTGCCGCGAAAGAGCTTGGACTGGATGATTTGGTTCCCCATCTGAACGGCACGACGGCTTTGGCGTCGTCGAAGGAGGATGCCGTCGCTCCGGCGAAGGTCATCAGTGAGTTCATCAAGAAGAATAAGCTGGCCGACGCGGAAATTCTCGTTGTAAAGGTTGGTTTGGTCGAGGGCAAGGTCATCGATGCAAAAGAGGTCGAGGCGCTGGCTTCGCTGCCGTCCCGCGAGGTTCTCATCGCGAAACTGCTCGGCAGTATGCAGTCCCCGATCAGCGGTGCAGTGGGTGTGCTTCAAGGTGTTATCCGCAACGCCGTTTATGTGCTTGACGCAGTTCGTCAGCAGAAGGAAAAGGCGTCGGCGTGATCGATGCCAATCCATGTCGTATAGTAAATGTAATAAAAAATGGAGGGTATTTACAAATGACGAAAGAAGAAATTATGCAGGCTATTGAGAGCATGACGGTTCTCGAGCTTTCCGAGTTGGTCAAGGCTATGGAAGAGAAGTTTGGCGTTTCGGCTGCGGCTCCGGTCGCTGTCGCTGCCGCTGCCCCGGCTGCTGCCGGCGGCGCTGCTGCTGATGAGCAGTCCGAGTTCGACGTTATCCTGAAGAGCGCTGGCGACAAGAAGATCAACGTCATCAAGGTCGTCCGCGAGGTCACGGGTCTTGGCCTGAAAGAGGCGAAGGCTCTCGTCGACGAGGCTCCGAAGCCGGTCAAGGAGAAGGTCGCGAAGGCTGAGGCCGACGAGCTCAAGGCGAAACTCGAAGAGGCCGGTGCGCAGGTCGAGCTGAAGTAAGAGAAAACCAAAACGAAAATCGGGGGATGGAAACGTCCCCCGATTTTTTTATTTCCATTGACAAACAGCGGCGGATTTGTTAAACTCGAAAGCACGGCGGCGAGGACTGCCGTGCGTGATGACGGGAAAAAGTAGCTTTCAGCAGCAGCGAGTCGGCGACGGTGAGAGGCCGATAGGAAAGCGAAGGGCGTCCCGGAGCGCGGAGATGTTTTGCAAAGAGAGGGCATTTTGCCAATCAGGGTGGAACCGCGGGATATTGAAATTCAAATCTCGTCCCTGCGACAATTTTGTTGCGGGACGAGATTTATTTTTTTGCCCCGTGAAGGAGGAAGGCATATGAAGTTTCAGGAAATCATTCTGGCTTTGCAGAAGTTTTGGTCAGACCGGGGTTGCGTATTGGCGGAGCCCTACGACGTGGAGAAAGGCGCGGGCACGATGAATCCGTCGACGTTTCTCCGGGTGCTCGGCCCGGAGCCGTGGAACGTTGCCTATGTGGAACCGTCCCGCCGTCCGGCGGACGGTCGTTATGGTGAGAATCCGAACCGTCTCTATCAGCACCATCAGTTCCAGGTCATTATGAAACCGTCGCCGGACAATATTCAGGAGCTTTATTTGGAGAGTCTTGAAAGCCTCGGCATCGAGCCAAAGAAGCACGACATCCGTTTTGTTGAAGATAATTGGGAGTCGCCGACGCTGGGCGCTTGGGGACTGGGCTGGGAGGTATGGCTCGACGGCATGGAAATTACGCAGTTCACCTATTTCCAGCAGGTGGGCAGCCAGGATGTGGCGCCGACGGCGGTAGAAATCACGTATGGCCTAGAGCGCCTCGCGATGTATATCCAAGGTGTCGAGAACGTTTACGATGTGCAGTGGACCGACGAGGTAACTTACGGCGACGTATTCCATCAGAATGAGTATGAGCAGTCGGCGTATGCCTTCGAGCTTTCGGATGAACCGTTGTTGTTCGAGCTGTTCGAGAAGTATGAGAAAGAGGCGGTGCGTGTCATCGACCTCGGATATGTGCATCCGGCCTATGATTATGTGTTGAAATGTTCGCATACGTTCAACTTGCTCGATGCTCGGGGTGCGATCAGCGTGTCAGAGCGCACGGCGTTCATCGGGCGCGTCAGGAAGCTGGCTCGGCTCTGCGCACAATGCTATTTGGAACAGCGCGAGAAGCTCGGGTATCCGATGTTGAAAAAGATGAAGGAAAAGGAGGCGAAGACGGCATGAGCAAGGATCTGCTTTTGGAAATTGGTACGGAAGAAGTTCCGGCGCACGCGATGCCGGGAATTCTCGATGAACTTGAAGAAAATGCGAAAAAAGCGCTGTCGGAGCTTCGTCTCGAATATAAAGATGTGTCAACGGTTGGCACGCCCCGCCGTACCGCACTGCTCGTGTCAGGATTAAGTGAGCGCCAGCCGGACGTGGAGAGCGAGCGGCGCGGTCCGTCGATTCAAGCGGCGTTTGACGCGGACGGCAATCCGACCAAAGCGGCGCAGGGCTTTGCACGCGGTCAGAAGGTTGACACGTCGGCTCTTGTTCAGAAGGACGGATATGTTTATGCGGTAGTGCATGAGACGGGCGCGGCCACTGAAACATTATTGCCGGATTTATTGAAGGGGCTGGTTACAGGCCTTTCGTTCCCGAACAGTATGCGCTGGGGCAGCCTCGACTTCCGCTTCATCCGTCCGCTGCGCTGGATTGTCGCGCTGTATGGCGAAGACGTAGTGCCCTTTGAAGTGGCTTCGGTGAAGTCGGGACGCGCATCTCGCGGTCATCGCTTCCTTGGCCATGAAAGCTTTGAAATTGCAAAGGCGTCGGAGTATATTTCGGCCTGTGAGGCGGAATTTATCATCGTCGATCAGGAACGACGCCGCGACATGATTCGCGCGCAGATTGAGGACACGGCGAAGGCACAGGGCGGCGTCGCGGAAATCACCGACGATTTGCTCGAAGAGGTCACGTATCTCGTCGAGTATCCGACGGCGCTCTGCGGTAAATTCGAAGATAAATATTTGAAACTGCCGCCGGAAGCGGTCATCACGCCGATGCGCGATCATCAACGCTATTTCCCGGTTGTGGATGCGGCGGGCAAGCTCTTGCCGCTTTTCATCACGGTGCGGAACGGCGGCAAAGATTATCTTGACGTGGTGCAGCATGGCAATGAGCGCGTGCTTCGGGCGCGCCTCGCAGATGCGCAGTTCTTCTTCGACGAGGACAGGAAGAAACCGCTGGAAAAGCATCTCGAAAAGCTGAAAACAGTTGTGTTCCAAGAAGGACTTGGCACTGTCTACGACAAAGCAGGACGACTGGAGCATCTTGCGGCGGCGATTGCCGATGCGTTGGGCGTGGATGCGACAGAGAAAGCAAAAGCGGTGCGCGCGGCAAAGCTGGCAAAAGCAGATCTCGTGACGGGCATGGTCACCGAATTCACCGAGTTGCAGGGCGTGATGGGGCGTTCTTATGCGTTGCTTGACGGAGAGGACACAGAGGTTGCCGAGGCTATCGACGAACATTATCTGCCGCGTTTTGCGGGCGACCATCTTCCACAGACGACGGCAGGCCGCATCGTGAGCCTCGCGGACAAGCTCGACAACATCGTCGCGACTTTCAGCCGCGGCCTGATTCCGACCGGTTCGCAGGATCCTTTCGCGCTCCGTCGGCAGGCCCTCGGCCTTGTACGTATGGTCGTCGAAGCGAAGCACCGCTTCTCTCTGTCGGCGTTGGTCACGGCGGCGATGGATGAATTGAAGCTTACAGACGCGACGGAACGGGAGAAGATGAAGGCGGATGTTGCGGAATTCTTGCGGCTGCGTATGAAGAACGTGCTGGATGACGCAGGCGTGCGCTACGACGTGGCGGACGCGGTGCTTAGCGATGTGGATGACCTTTGCGCGGTTTATCAGCGCGCTGACGCGATGCAAAAAGCGCTTTCGACAGGGGCACTGGATACGCCGGTACAGGCGTTCACCCGCGCGGGTAATCTTGCACAGAAGGCGGAAAGTGCGGAGTTCGATGCGGCGTCGTTTGCCGTGGCTGAGGAAAAGGCACTGGCAGAGGCGTATGCAGCGGCAAAGGAAAAGGCGGAAGCGGCAATTTGTGCCGACGATTGGGACGCCGCACTTTCGGCGCTCGGTACGATGGCGAAGCCCATCGACGCGTTCTTCGACGCGGTCATGGTTATGGACGAGGACGCAAAGGTTCGGGCAAACCGCCTCGGCCTCTTGGCGTCGATTGATGCGCTGGTCAAAAACGTCGCCGATTTCTCGAAACTCGTTCTGTAATCGCTGAAAAAGGCAAAGCGCGGTATTTGACAAACGCTGCACTTTGCCCTATAATATCTCTCTGTCGGGGCGTAGCCCAGTTTGGTAGAGCGCTTCCTTGGGGTGGAAGAGGTCGTCGGTTCAAATCCGGTCGCTCCGACCATAATTGAAAATCGAGACGCATGGGAAATGTTCCGTGCGTCTTTTTTCATGTTCTGCGAGCTTAAGAAAGGGCTTGCCGCAAAAATGTTTTCATTCTATAATATATAAGTATTTTGAACGGGGGGGAATCCTTTTGGAAAACGAAGTCGAGAAGGACTATACGGAAATTGATTTGGTGGAAGTATTTCATGTTCTGGTAGACAATCTCAGGAATATTCTCGTGGTGACGGTTTGTTGCGTTCTCATTGCAGGGGGCTATCTCTTTGCCAAGCGAGGTATGCCGACATATACGTCGGAGGCTTGCTTGCAGGTTAAGCCGGTGGCGCAGGTACTTATGGGAAATCGTCAGTTAAGCGGGGAGAATGGGAAACTGAATCCTGCAAATATTAGCATGTCCGACGGACTGAATACTACTGAACGGATGCAGACCTGTGCGGAAATCATGAAAAGCAAGAGTGTGCTTCGGCCGGTGGTGGAAACTATCGGCGAGATGGGAAGCGTGGCGACGGAACCGGTCAAAAACACGCGCCTCTTAAAGGTGAAGTTCTCGGCTAGCACACCGGAAAAGGCACAAAAGGGCAACGAGCTTTTGATTCAAAGTTTTCAGTCCTATCTATCCGGCAAGGAACAATCGGAAACGAGATATATCACGGAGGATGGCGCAGCAGGAAAAAAGTCTGCCGAGGTAGAGGCGGTGGTCGTCGGCCATAATGAGGCGGAGATTGTGGATGCGCCGACGCTCCCAACCGCGCCTGATGCAAAGAATGAAAAGCGGACGCTGGCCATCAGCGCTCTTTTGGGCATTTTGCTGGGCAGCGGCTATGCGGTCATGAAAGCGCTGATGGACCGCCGGCTCACCACCGAGCGGGACGTGGAAGATTATTTGGGGCTTCCCGTCCTTGGCGTCGTGCCGGAAGAGGCGTCGCTGGCGGCGGCGATGGAAAAGCTCGGAGAAAAGAGCTTGCTGGGACAGATTGGAGGTTTCCTGTGGAAATGACGGATTTGATTGCCATTCGTGATCCGAAAAGTCCGATTGTCGCGTCGTATCGGACGGTTTGCGCCGGGCTTCACCGCACGAAGACGGACGCGCCGTTGAAGATTATCGGGATTACGGGTGTGGCTTTCGGCACGGCGAAAAGCGTTGCCGTGGCGAATCTTGCTGTGGTTATGGCTCAAGCGGGCAAGAAAACTTTGTTGGTGGACGCTTGCTTCGCGAATCCGCAGCAGCATGAGCTGTTTGCGGTGAAAAATGAGGGGCTTTCCGAGTGTATTGCTGCGGGCGGCGATTTGGGAGCTTTTCGTCAAGGAACGAGCCAGTCGGGGCTGGATATTGTCGCGGCAGGGACGGCGGCGGTGTGCATTGCTTCGGCGGAAAAATTGCGGGAGATGCTTGCGGGGTTGGAACAAGAATATGACGCGATCCTGCTGGATGTGCCCGCTGTCTTGGAGAGCGCGGATGCACTTTCTGTGGCCGTGGCGTCGGATGGAGCACTTTTAGTTGTGGAAAGCGGCGTCGAAAAACCAGGGGATGCGCGACTCGCTAAGAAGCGGTTACTTCAAGCGAAGGCGCAAATTTTAGGATGTGTGTTGAACAACGCTGAAGTTGGCAAAGGGTACGAGCTTATAAATTGAGGATATATAGATAGTGATATGCTGGACTAGCTTTCATGGAGAAGGCTAGTCTTTTTTGTTGCGTGGAAAATTCTTTTTATACAAGTCATCCTTTCGTTTTAATATGCGGTGATTTTCGTCCGCTTGTCCCAAAACGGGAAAGATGGTATAGTATGGAAGGATTGTACAATATGATGCGCGGCGGGAGGCGAGGCGTCCTTGAAAAAACTGCAGTATTTCATCACTATCGTTTGGGGATTTTTGACGCCGGTGCTTGCGTTGGACGGTGCGCAGCAGACTTTGGCGGCGCTGACGGCGGGAAAAGAAGGACAAGGTCATTCGACGCCGGTGGAGTATGTTCTGTTGTTTGTGGCGGTTGCCGGCGTATGCATAATCGGCTTTTTGCTGTTTGACGCGTTGTTTTCTGCTTTTGCGTTGCCGAAGGATGGTAAGCGGCTTCGGCATTTCTTTTTGAATTTGTTGTTGTATATTATTCTCGTTCCCACAGGCTGGCTCGCGGTGATTTTTGTCGTTTCGGTGCTAGGGCTGTGACGACGCGGGAGATTCGCGTTTTCGGCGTGGTGCAGGGAGTGGGATTCCGTCCTTTTGTGCATCGCCTGGCGGAGACGCACGGGGTGGCGGGCTATGTCGCGAATAAGGGCTCTTATGTGAAGATTGTCGTGGCGGGCGCGGAGGAGCGGCTCGCCGCGTTTCGTCGGGAACTTGTCGAGAACGCGCCCAAGCGGGCTTCGATTCTCCATCTGGAAGAACGGGAAACGGATCCGTTTCCGGGGATCGGTTTTTCGATAGTGGAAAGTGAAGCGGACAGCGGCAGCCGGTTCGTTTCCCCTGACATCGCGATTTGCGAGGCGTGTCGCGAGGAGTTGTTTGATGAAGACGACCGCCGCTATTTGCATCCGTTCATCAACTGCACGGACTGCGGTCCTCGTCTTACGATTCTCGACGAGATGCCTTACGATCGTCAACGGACCAGTATGAAATCATTTCCAATGTGCGATGCCTGTGCAGCGGAATACAATGATAAAGCGTCACGGCGCTATGACGCTCAGCCGATTGCCTGTCACGATTGCGGGCCGCAGGTTTATCTGTTGGACGGAAGTTTACGTGGCGCGGAGGCGATACGGGCAGTACGGCGGGCGATTTGCGGCGGAAAAATCGTGGCGGTCAAGGGCATCGGAGGATTTCATCTTTGTTGCGATGCGACGAACGAGGCGGCGGTGCAATTGCTTCGCGAACGGAAGCATCGCCCGATGAAACCGTTTGCTGTCATGGTGCGGGATATAGAAACGGCAGAGCGGGAGGCGAAAATCCCAGACACGATGTGCGCGGCGCTGGATGGGCCGGAAAAGCCGATTGTGATTTTGTGGCGAAAGAAAGGCGGAAGTATTGCGCCTGCTGTCGCACCGGGCAGTCGCCGCGTAGGGTTGATGTTGCCGTATACACCGCTTCATTTGTTATTGTTTGATTATCCCGATGGGCTCGTTATGCCGGACGCCTTGGTTATGACCAGCGGTAATCCGCCCGGAGCGCCGATTTGTCGGACGGACGTTGAGGCGCGGGAAACGCTTGCGCCGTTGGCGGATTTGATTTTATCCCATGACCGCAGGATTCGAGTGCGTGCGGACGACTCTGTCATGGAGGTTTACGACGGGGCGCCGTATATGATGCGGCGCAGCCGGGGCTATGCGCCGTTGCCGATTTTTTTGTCGTCCTTGGAAAACATGCGAGACGGCGTGCTTGCGGTGGGAAGCGAACTGAAAAACACTTTTTGTCTTGGACAGAACGGTATGTTTTATCCGTCGGCGCATATCGGCGATATGGGAGATCTAGGATCCGTCGAATGCCTGCGGGAGACGGCGTCACGCATGGCGTCGCTTTTAGCGATTCCCCCTCGCGTCGTCGCCTATGACCCGCATCCGGCGTATCATACGGCAAAGTTTGCGGCGGAATTGGGATTGTCGACGATTCCTGTGCAGCATCATCATGCGCATATCGTTTCCTGCATGGCGGAGAATGGCCGTACCGCTCCTGTTATCGGCGTCGCGTTTGACGGGACCGGCTACGGTACGGATGGAAACGTTTGGGGCGGCGAGCTTTTGTTGGCCGATTATAAAGGCTTTACGCGGCTTGGTTCGATTGAGCCTTTTTTGCAGGCGGGCGGTGAACGTGCGGCGCGGGAAGGCTGGCGCATCGCGGCGGGGCTTCTGCCCGGCGAGACCGTTTTGGAAACTGCGCTTCGATTGGGATTAGGCAACGAAGAAGAACTTGGCGCACAGTGTTTCCTTTTGGAAAACAAAATCAACACTGTGACGTCCACCAGCGCGGGCAGATTGTTCGACGCGGTCAGTGCGGCGCTCGGGCTTTGTCGCACTTCGACTTTTGAGGGCGAGGCGGCGATGGCGCTGCAATTCGCGGCGGAGGAATCGGACGCAGCGAGGGAAGGTTTCGATTTACCGTCGATTCATATGGCGGAAGATGGACGAATATTATTGCCGACGACCGCGCTGTTTGCGGAAATCGTGAAGCAGCGGCTTTCGGGGGAGAACGTGTCTGCGTTGGCGGCGGTATTCCACGTGTCACTGGCGAAGATGATTGGGGCAGGTTGCCGTGCGGCGCGGGATAGGACGGGCGTGTCGAGCGTCGCACTGTCGGGCGGTGTGTTCCAGAATACGTTATTGTTGAGACTTGTCGAGCAAAATCTGCGCAAAAATGGTTTTGAAGTGCTTCGGCATCGGATGATACCGGCGAACGACGGCGGGCTTTCGCTGGGACAGGCGGTCTGCGCGGCGGCGCGGATGACGGAGAATAAATAGAAAGGGCGCGTGGCATGGACGCGGATAATGTAAAAAAAATACTCGTGATTGATCTCGCGTTCATCGGAGACGTAATTCTTGCGACGCCGACGATGCGCGCATTGAAGGAACGTTTTCCTGAAGCATGTTTGACGATGCTGACCATCCCGTTGACGGCAGATATTGCGGCGATGAATCCCTATGTGGACGAAGTGCTGGTTTACGATAAGCGCGGCGCGGATAAAGGACTGTTGGGGATGTGGCACATGGCGCGGCGGATGGCATCTCTCGGTTTTGATCTTGCCGTTTCAATGAATTTCGCGTTGCGCGGCGCAGTGGTCGCGCGGCTGGCAGGCATTCCACATCGTCTCGGCTATGACGCGCAGCACGCGAAGTTTTTCCTGACAATGATCGCGTCTCATCAGCGGGATGGTATAAAGCATGAAACGAAGAATCATTTGGAAATTTTGCGTCCGTTGGGGATTGACGACAAAAGTGTGGACGCGTCGCTTTCGATGCGTGTACCGGACAATGCGAAGGAGAGCCTTGAAAAAAAACGTTCGGAGCGCCATATTCCCGAAGATGGGTATTTGGCGCTTTGCCCTATTGGAAGTTATGCCCGGAAAAATTTGTCGACGGCGACGGCGGCGCATATCGTCCGTCATTTCAGCCAACGGCGCGCAATTTTTCTGATTGGCGGCAAAGCTGAAGCGAAGCAACTGGAAGAAATCGCGAGCCTCGCAGGATTGCCGAAAAATAATGTGTTGGCAGGCGTGCTGACGCTTCCGGAACTTGCAGCGTTTCTGGAAAAAGCGTCCTGCCTGATTACGGTGGATACAGGTCCGCTCCATATTGCGCAGGCAGTCGGTTGCCGTACCGTCGCGATTTTCGGTCCCACCGATCCTGTCGTTTGGGGGCCGCGCGGCGAAAATGACGTGGTGCTTTATCATAAGACGGACTGTTCACCTTGTTGGGGCAAGGGAAAATGCGAGAAACGAACGCTTTGCATCGCGGGTACGACGGCGCGAGACATCATTAAGGCGGTTGGACGCTAAATCTTGCTTACAATATAAGGATAAGATATAATAAATAAGATATGGCGAAAGGAGGCGCGGCATGGCGGCAGACTACAAAAATATTCTAGTGATCAACTTGATGCATATCGGCGACTTGATGCTCGTCACGCCGGTGCTTCGGACACTGCGGACAAATTTTCCTTCGTCGCGCCTGACGTTGCTCGCGGACAAAAAACTTCGCGACCTTGTGGAGTTCAATCCGCATATCGACGAGTGTATGTTAATTGATAAGAAGGGAAAAGACGATCATTTTGGTTCTTTTTTTCGCTTCATTCTCGGCGTGCGTCGTAAAAAGTTTGACCTCGTTATCAATTTGCATCGCAATGAGCGTGCTTCGGCGATTGCGGCGTTTTCTGGCGCCAAACGAATCGTGGGTTATTCCAAGCCCGGATTTTCTTTGTTTTTTGATGAAGTGTTGCCAAACAAGAAAGCCATTATGCACCAAATCCATTCGCATTTTGAGGTGCTGACGAAGGCCTGTGGCGTTACGAGAATTGATGATGGCGGCTTGGAGATGGAAATTCCGCCGGGTATGGACGACGAGGCGGCGCGGCTTTGGCACGAGAATTTTCCGGAAGGGCGCAAAGTCATCGCGTTCAACATCGGCGCGAGCTGGCCGACGAAGCGTTGGCTAGACGAATATTTCGCCGAGTGTGCGGATAGGCTTGTGGAGCGCGGGTACGGCGTCGCATTTTTCGGCGGACCGATGGATGAGGAAATGGTGCGGGACTGTCTCGTGAAGATGAAGCAGAAGGACAGCGAAGCCGTGCGCGTATTTACGGGGAAATTGTCGCTGGGCGTCTTAGCGGGGATGCTTCGTCGTTCGGCGTTGTTTTTGACGACGGATTCCGGGCCAATGCACGTCGGAGTCGCAATGAATATGCCGATTGTGACGATGTTCGGCTCGTCTCCGGTGCCGGGATTTTATCCATACGACGCGAAGGATGTTCTGGTCAAGACGCCGGAGTCGTGCCATCCCTGCGGTATCCATATCTGCCCGAAAAAGGGCGAGGACAACATGGCCTGTATGAAGAAAATCTCCGTGGATGTAGTGATGCGTTATGTCGACGAGCTTTTGGACGAGTATGGGGATGCCGTGGGCGTTTGGCCGGAGCATTATGGGGAATATGAATGCCGAGTGATTGATTTGGCGAAAGAAGGGCGAACGCCGTGAGAATCATTCAGGTTGCTCACGCGTTGCACCCGACGGACGCGGCGAGCCGTCAGCTTTTGAATATGGACAAGCTTTTGCGGGGACTGGGCTATGAGACGGCGATGTACGCCCATCGGCTTGACGAAAGTTTAACGGGGCGCGTCGGTATGATGGGGGATTTTTCCGCCGAGCCGGAGGATATTGTCATCTACCATATGACAACGGGTACTTCGTTCAATCGTTGGGTTTGGAATTATCCACGAAAAATTGTACTGTTTTATCATAATATTACACCGGCGCGATATTTTTTCGGTAACGCTTGGGGTTCATGGCTGAAATGCCTGCGCGGACGGAATGACTTGAAAAAAATCGCGAAAAATACGTTTTTCGCGTGGGGCGCCAGCGAATATTCGCGGCGTGAATTGGAAGAAGTCGGGATTGCGCAGACAAGCGTGTTGCCGATTATAGTGGAACCGGACGCGTATACAAAGCGCGGTGAAGACGAGGCGACACTGCGGTATAAGGACGGGCGACGGAATTTCATCGTGGTCGGACGCGGCGTTCCACACAAGAAGCAGGATGAGGCCATTGAGGCCGTTGCGTGGTATCGGGACAATATTTCTCCCAATATCCGGCTCGTCCTGATTGGAAACATCAAGCCGAGTTATGAAAAAAAACTCCGTGCACTTGTCAAGAAACGCGCCTTGGAAGAAAATGTGCTGTTTACCGGACAGGTTACGGACGAGGCACTTTGTACCTGGTACCGTATCGCGGATGGAATCCTGTGCCTGTCTGAACATGAAGGCTTCTGCGTGCCGTTGATTGAGGCGATGATTTTTGGATTGCCGATTTTCGCGAAGCCTGCCGCTGCTGTGCCGGAAACGTTGGGAAACGCAGGGGTACTGCTTTCAGATCTATCGCCGAGGGGAGTTGCCGAAAAGGTGCGGCAAACGCTGACAGACGAGTTGGCGCTGGCACGCCTAAAAAAAGGACGTGCGGAACGGCTGGCGGCGTTTTCACCTGAAAATGTGAAACGGCGCTTGGAAACGGATATGAAGGAGATTGTTCGTTTATGGCAAGCATAAAGGAAAGGCAGAGCGGGTTGACCGATTTTGTAGCACATGGCACGGAAAAATGCCGCGTACTCGTGGTTGGCGACGTGATGCTCGACCAATATTATTACGGCGAGGTTACGCGTATTTCACCGGAGGCTCCGGTGCCGATTACGCGTGTGGTCAAGACAAAAGAGACGCTGGGTGGCGCGGCGAATGTCGCGCACAATCTGGCGCTTTTGGGATGCCAGACGGAGGTTGCTGCCTGTATCGGCGCCGATCATCACGGTGGGCGGCTTCGCGCCCTTTTCGAGAAGCGCGGCATTTCGATTTACGGATTAGTGGTGACGGGCGCGCCGACTACAACGAAGCTGCGGGTCATCGGCGGCCATCAGCAGATGATGCGGCTCGATTTCGAGGAGACGGAACCGGTGGCCGGAGAGGACGCGGAGCGTTTGTTTATGCTGGCGCAGGCTTCACTTTCCGACGGTGCGGGCGCCCTTGTGCTGTCAGACTATGGAAAAGGCATCGTAACGGCGGAGCTTTGTGCACGTCTGATTGAAGTCGCGCACAAAAAAGGCGTTCCCGTTGTTGTCGATCCGAAGGGGAGCGACTGGGAGAAATATCGGGGGGCGGATTATATTACCCCAAATTTGAAAGAGCTGAACGCAGTGCAAGCGTCGCCCGTGAAAAACGAGGATACCGCGGTGGAACGGGCGGCGCGATACGCGATGGAAAGGTTTGGCATTCGCGCGATGGTCGCGACGCGCTCTGAGTGCGGTTTATCGTTGGTCACGGATAATTCGTCCGTGCATATCCCGACGAAGGCGCAGGAGGTTTTCGATGTATCCGGTGCGGGTGATACTGTGATTGCCGCGTTCGCGTTGGCGCTGGCGGGGGGGCTTTTGCCGGAGCAGGGCGCGTATCTCGCGAATCTTGCGGCGAGCGTCGTTGTCGCGAAGCTCGGCACTTATGCGGTAAGCAAGGGAGAACTTTTGTCGGCGCTGGAAAGAGAGGAACGTCATGAGCCTTGAGCTTTCGGTGCTGATCCTTGCGCGGAACGAGCAGAATAACATTGGCGATTGTATCGCGTCGGTACAGAAGTATTTGGACGCGGGAGAAATCGTTGTTATCGACGACGGCAGTACTGACGATACCGTTGCCATTGCCGAGCGCATGGGGGCTCGTGTCCTGGAGCACGCGATGAATGGCGATTGGGGGCAGCAGCAGACCTTCGCTATCGGTGAGGCAAAATTTCGATGGGTATATTTCATTGATGCGGATGAGCGTATGACGGATTCGCTGGGGAAAGAAGTTACAACGGCGGTTGAAAAAAACGAGCCGTTCGCATATTGGAACGCACGGCTGAATCATTTCTGTGGCGTGGAAATTCGTCACGGTGGATGGTTTCCTGATTATGGTTTACATTTATTCCCGAAGGAAGGCAGTTACGTTACAGGGTTTGTGCATCCGCAGATTCATACGCCATACCCGGAGCGGAAGCTGTCGAAACGTGCGTATCTTTATCATCATACTTACATTAGTTGGGAACAGTATCTTCGGAAGCTCAATTTTTATACGACTCTTGGTGCGCGAAAAAAATTCGAGGCGGGTGGGCGCACGAATTTCTTTTCCATTTTTGCCCATGTATTTTGGGGCGTGTTCAAGTTTTATATTATCGAACGCGGCTTTCTTGACGGGCGCGAGGGTGTGCTCCTTGCCATGAGTCATGGCGTGAGCGTGTTTATGAAGTATTCGAAGCTTTATTATCTAGGCAAAGGGGTCGGGGAAAAATAGTAAAGGAGATAGGAGATATGGTATCGACGAAAAAGCAGCAAACGGTGGAACGATTGGATTGTTGGCTGTATTATTCGTTGTATGGATTGGCGTTGTCTTTGTTTACGACAATTGCTGGATCCAGTATTTTTCTTGGACTTTCAATTATTTTGTTTTTTATTCGAGTTTTTTTACGTCGCGACGATCTTTGGGAATCGTTCAAAACATATCGCTATCTCGTTTATGCGTATGGGGCATTCGTATTTGCAATGCTTGTGTCCGCTCTCTTTTCGGGGGATATTCGTCGTGGTGTGGGGCTGGTTGTTTCACGGCAAGGTTATTATGTGATGCCATGCATGATCATCATGGCGATTATGCGCGATAAAGACAAACTGATTATGCTTGCGAAGCTGACGATTCTTTCACTTTTGGCAAATAATTTGTATATGTTTGGAAAGGCTTGGACCCTGTATGGAAAAACCATACGGATTGAGGGACTCGTGGGTCTTATGCCGCTGTCGATGGTTTTTTCCGTGGCAATTCCCGTGCTCTATTTGGGAGCTGCTCATTTTAGAGGTCCTTGGCGGTGGATTTGCTTTTTCCTCGGGGTGTCCTGCGTTGTTGCGGAACTGCTCACGGGCACAAGGGGGGCTTGGTTGGCAAGTGCCGCAGCGTTATTCGTGATAGCTTCTTTATATACGAAAAATAAAAAGAATCTATTGGTCGGAATCCTTGTTGCGGCGGTTGGCATGGCGGGGATTTTCGCGGTTTCTCCGCAGTTGAAGGCGAGATTCATGACCATCGGGAATGTTCATAGCGAAAATTCAATCACGGAGCGGTTCTCCATGTGGCACAGCGCCTTAAATGTTTGGAAAGACTATCCCGTTCTGGGGATTGGTGTCGGGCAATATGAAAAGGCCTACCAGACACAATATTGTCTGCCCGACTCCGAAGATTATAAACGTCCTCCGGAGAAAAGACACGGTCATCCGCACAACAACTTCCTGCTGATTCTATCTGAGGGAGGCGCGGTCAGCGCAATCGCTTTTTTGGTTTTTCTCGGCTCGTTGTTATGGATTTCCCTTCACGGGTGGCGGCAGACGGACAATGTGTTGTATCTCGTACTTTTAAGTATTCTGCTGGGAATGCAATTGCACGGAATTACAGATACCAATATGAAAATGACGGTTCCCAGCAAAGCGTTTTGGTTTTTGACGGGCCTGACCTTGCAAATGATTTGGGCCCAGGCGGGCGGGCATTTGCCACGCAGAAGAGTCGCATAAAGAGAAAGGATGAGTAGTTTATGATTATCGTAACGGGCGGAGCCGGATTCATCGGCAGCAATCTCGTCAAAGAGCTGAACCGTGAGGGGCGCGACGACATTTTGATTGTCGACGATTTGAAAGATGGGCAAAATTACAAAAATCTTCGGGGGCTGAAATTCCTTGACTATCGTCATAAAGACGATTTCCTTGAAAGTATTGAGGATGATGATTTCGACGGTACCGATGTGGATGCCGTATTCCACGAGGGCGCTTGCTCCGATACGATGGAATATGACGTCAATTATATGATGAATGTTAATTATGAGTATTCAAAGGCGATGCTTCATTACTGTCTTGAACATCGTGTACCGTTCTTCTATGCGTCGTCGGCGTCGACCTACGGCGCGGGGGTGAACGGCTTTACCGAGGGGGATAAGTGTGAGGACGCGTTGAATCCTTATGCGTTTTCAAAGCTTGCATTTGACCGTTATGTGCGGCAGCTTTTGCCGGATGCGAGAAGTTCCGTAGTTGGGCTGAGGTATTTCAATGTCTATGGACCGCAGGAACACCATAAAGGTAAGATGGCATCGATTTTCTATCAGCTATACAACCAAATTGAGGAGACGGGCGCGGCGCATTTGTTCGAAGGCTATGACGGGTATGGTGACGGCGAGCAGAAGCGCGACTTCATTTATGTCAAAGACGTCGTGAAGGTCAACCTTTGGTTCTGGCGTGAGAAAGGGCCGAATGGTATATACAACTGCGGCACGGGGAAAGCGCATACTTACAACGAGGCGGCGCAGGCAGTCATTGACGCGATGGGCAAGGGGAAAATCGAATATCGTCCGTTCCCGGAAGTTTTGAAAGGAAAATATCAATCGTTTACCGAGGCTGACACGACGCATCTCCTCGCGGCGGGTTATGACGGCGGCTTTACCGACATGAAGGACGCAGTGAAAGAATACTGTGATTTCCTTACGGCAGGCGGATATTTTACCTATGGGGAATGAAAAAGCGCGCCGCGGAGCGGTCTTTTTCTATCGGGACGGCACGCTGAACGTC
>CACYUQ010000027.1 GCA_902777615.1 uncultured Selenomonadaceae bacterium | reverse complement strand
AAAATTTGACGCGGCGGGGCGGATTTGTTATGCTATTGCTATCATTGCCGAACGATACGAAGTATAGATATACACAAGGGGGAATTCATCATGGGAAAGGCTTTGATTATCGGCGCGGGCGGCGTTGCGAGCGTCGCCATTCATAAGTGCTGCCAGAACAGCGAGGCGTTTGACGCGATTTGCATCGCCAGCCGTACGAAGTCGAAGTGCGACGCTTTGAAGGCGAAACTGGACGGTGGCAAGACGAAGATCACGACGGCGCAGGTGGACGCGGACAACGTCAACGAGCTGGTCGCGTTGATCGAGCGTGAGAAGCCGGACGTGGTGCTGAATCTCGCGCTGCCGTATCAGGATCTTTCCATCATGGACGCCTGCCTCGCCACGAAGACGAACTACGTGGACACGGCGAACTATGAACCGCCCGATACGGCACATTTCGAGTATAAATGGCAGTGGGCATACCGCGACCGTTTCAAGGAAGCGGGCATTACCGCGCTCTTGGGTTCGGGCTTCGATCCGGGCGTCACGGGCGTCTTTTCCGCCTACGCGCTGAAGCATCAGTTCGACGAAATCGAGTATATCGACATTCTTGACTGCAACGGCGGCGACCACGGCTATCCCTTCGCCACGAATTTTAATCCGGAAATCAATATCCGCGAGGTCTCGGCCAAGGGCAGCTATTGGGAAGACGGCAAGTGGGTCTACACGCAGCCGATGGAGATCAAGCGCGTCTATGACTTCGATCAGGTCGGTCCGAAGGATATGTACCTCTTGCACCATGAGGAAATCGAGTCGCTGGCGCTGAACATTCCCGGCATCAAGCGCATCCGCTTCTTCATGACCTTCGGCCAGAGCTACCTGACGCATTTGAAATGCCTTGAGAACGTCGGCATGACTTCAATCGAGCCGATCGACTTCGAGGGCAAGAAGATTATCCCGCTGCAATTCCTGAAAGCGGTGCTGCCCGACCCGGCGAGCCTCGGCCCGCGCACGAAGGGCAAGACGAATATCGGCTGCATTTTCCAAGGCAAGAAGGACGGAAAAGACAAGACGTATTATCTTTACAATGTTTGCGACCATCAGGAGTGCTACAAGGAAGTCGGCTCCCAGGCCATTTCATACACGACGGGCGTTCCTGCGATGATCGGGGCTATGCTGGTGATGAACGGCACTTGGAAAGGTCCGGGCGTGTTCAACATCGAGGAGTTCGATCCCGATCCGTTCATGGACGCGCTGAACAAGTGGGGCCTGCCGTGGCAGGAGGATTTCGCGCCGAAGCTCGTGGAGTAAATCGGAGTAAAAAGGGGAGAGCGGAGTGGATATGTGAACTCCGCTCTTTGTGTTTGTGGAGGAAAGAATATGAGCGATACGAATATTCGCGTCGTGGGATGGGAGGACGCGCCGGAGGGCATGACCCGCGTCTGGCGGGAGGCGCCGACGCCGTCCTATATCGTGGACGAGGCGCGGCTCACTCGGAATCTGGAAGTCCTGGCGCGGGTGAAACGGGAGACGGGCTGTCGGATCCTGCTGGCGCAAAAGGCGTTCTCGATGTTCCATTTTTATCCGTTGGTCCGCAGGTATCTCGACGGCAGCACCGCCAGCGGGCTTTTCGAGGCGCGGCTCGGCAAGGAAGAGATGGGGGGCGAGACCCACGTCTTTTCCCCCGCTTATCGTGAGGATGAGTTCGGCGAGCTTTTAGGTTACGCCGACCATGTTGTTTTCAATTCCTTCGCGGAATGGCGGCGGTATGGCGCGCGGGCGCTCTCGGCGGGCGCGGTCTGCGGCCTGCGCATAAATCCCGAACATTCGACGCAGGACACGCCGATCTACGATCCCTGCGCGCCCGGTTCACGACTCGGCGTGCGGATCGCCGACTTCGAGCCGGAGGAGCTGGACGGAATCAGCGGACTGCATTTCCACGCGCTCTGCGAGCAGGGGGCGGACCCTCTCGCGGAGACGCTGGACGCGTTCGAGGAAAAATTCGGAGCGTATCTTTCACGGATGAAATGGGTGAACTTCGGCGGCGGCCATCATATCACGAAGCCGGGCTACGATCTGGATTTGCTGGCGTCCTGCATCCGCCGCATGACGGAAAAATACGGGCTGACGGTTTATCTGGAGCCGGGGGAGGCCGTCGCGTACCACGCGGGCGATCTCGTGACGACGGTGCTGGACGTGGTTCCTTCCGGTAAGGGCACGCCGCCCGTCGCGATTCTCGATACGTCGGCGGCGTGCCACATGCCGGACGTGATCGAAATGCCCTATCGTCCGCCTCTGTATGGCTCGGGTGAGCCGGGGGAAAAGGCGTACACGTATCGCCTCGCGGGGACGACTTGCCTTGCCGGAGATGTCATCGGCGACTATTCTTTCGACGAACCGCTGGCGCGAGGGATGCGGCTCGTGTTCGGCGATATGGCAATTTATTCGATGGTCAAGAACAACACTTTCAACGGCATGGCGCTGCCCGCTATCGTCGCGGCGGAAAACGGCGGCTGGCATATCGTCCGAAGCTTCGGTTACGAGGATTTCAAAGGGCGGCTTTCGTAGACTTTATCCGTATCGAAAAATTCTGGAGTAAGAAAATTTTTATATTGGAACCTGTTAGAAACGTCCTGTTTCGCATATAATTACAAAAAGGCGGTTTTCGGAAATAATTTTCGGAAACGGCCTTTTTTGGCAGGATTTTTCCCGTCGACGGGGAATATAAAACATAGGTATTTTCTACGCAAGCAAGGAGCAGTCCGAAACGATGGAAGAAAGAGAAATGAACGGCGCGGTTCCGAACGTATCCGATACGCCGATTGTACAATGGTTCCCCGGTCACATGGCGAAAACGCGTCGGCTGATCCAGGGCCATTTGAAGCTCGTGGATGTCGTGATCGAGCTTTTGGACGCGCGCGTTCCGGCGTCCAGCGCGAACCCGCTGATCCGGGAGCTGGTCGGAGAAAAGCCGCGGCTCGTCGCGCTGAACAAATCGGATCTGGCGGACGAGGCGCAGACGAAAGCGTGGCTTTCGTATTTTCGTTCCCAAGGATTTTCGGCGCTGGCGATTGACTCTCTTTCGGGCGCAGGGCTGAAAGCGCTGGTGCAGAAAGCGGAGGCACTGGCGAAATCCAAGACCCATAAGCTGGTCGCGAAGGGCGCGAAACCGCGGGCGGCGCGGGCGATGGTGCTGGGCATCCCGAACGTTGGCAAGTCGTCGCTGATCAACCGTCTCGCAGGCGCAGCAAAGGCGAAGGTGGAGAACCGCCCCGGCGTGACGCGGGACAAGCAATGGATACGGATCGGAAAGAATTTGGAGCTTCTGGATATGCCGGGCATTCTCTGGCCGAAGTTCGAAGATCCGGTGGTGGGGATGCGGCTCGCTTTTGTCGGCTCGGTCAGCGACGAGGTTTACGACGTCGAGGCAACGGTGAAGCGGCTCTTGGAATGGCTGTCGGCGCATCACGCGGGGCAGCTCACGGAGCGTTATCGCTTGACGAAAGAAGAAGTGCAGACGGACGTGGGGACGCTTCTGGAGCATATCGGAAAACATCGAGGCTGCCTTTTGAAAGGCGGGGTGCTCGATACGGAAAAGGTGCAGCGGCTTTTGCTGGCCGATTTGCGCGGCGGACGGTTGGGGCGACTGACTTTCGACGAAGTGCCGGAGACCGTCGGGAACGAGATAGAGAGCGAATGAGCCAATGAACATAGCGGAGATGAAGCTGAAGGAAATCGAGGATGCGCTCTTCGTCGGGACTCCGTCCGAGGCGTTTCTTGCGGATTGCGAGGCGGACACGCGGGCGGGTGTGCAGCGGCTTGCGAAGCGGTACCGCCGCGAACAGGCGGAGCGGCAGCGGCTCGACGCGCTTTACGCCTACGAGTATGCGGCGCGGGACGAGGGCGCGCGCTATGTGGCGGGCGTCGACGAGGCGGGGCGCGGCCCCTTGGCGGGACCGGTGGTCGTGGCGGCGGCGATTCTGCCTTTCGGGCTGTTCCTGCCGGGATTGAACGATTCCAAGAAGGTCTCGCCGAAGAAACGCGAGCTTTTATATGACGAGATTTTAGAAAAGGCGGTCGCGGTACGCGTCGCGATTGTAGACGCGGCGACAATCGACCGCGTGAATATTTACCAAGCGACGATGAACGGCATGTACGAGGCGATCTTGGGCCTCGACCCGAAGCCGGACAAAGTGCTGATCGATGCGGTGGAGCTCGCGAAGCTGCCGATGCCGTCGCTTTCGATTATCAAGGGCGACGCGAAGTCGGCTTCGATTGCGGCGGCGTCGATTGTCGCGAAGGTCACGAGGGATCGCTTGATGCTGAAGTACGACGTCGAATATCCGCAGTACGGTTTCGGACAGCACAAGGGCTACGGCACCGCGCAGCATATCGCGGCGTTTCAACGATACGGCCCGTGCCCGATCCACCGCAAATCGTTCGAGCCGGTGAAATCTATGGCGGAGGACAACGTGCCCGTGTAATGGTCTTGACGATAACAACACGACAGGGGTGAGAATCATGGCGATGGAAACGAATACGGCGATGCCCACCGGCATACGCCCCATAGAGCGCCCGCAAGGACCACAGACGACAGGCGTGCAGCGGCGCGGGGCCCCAGCGTCTTCGCCGTTTGCGCCGCGCACGGACGTCAGCCTGCAAAATTCCGTCGCGGATGTGGCGAATCTCCTGTCGAAGATTGCGTCCACGAAAGAAGAGGCGATGGAAAAGATTTCCCCGCAGGTCCAGAAGCTGATCGACAGTATCATGCAGCAATCGTTTTCACTGGAATCGACGCTGGCGGAAGGGCTGGGCACGACGCTGGAAAGCCAGCGGTTTGCTATGGATCAGATGTTTACGCTGGCGCGGATGCTCCATCAGATGGGGGCGCTGGCGGAGCAGGGGAAGCCTGCCGCGTTGAGCGACGAGATGCAGGCGGTATTTTCCAATCTCAAAGAGCTGCTGGCGACTAAGGACGGCAAGGATTTGGCGCCGACGATGCTGCATAAGCTCGCCTTTGAGATCCTCGACGGCAAGCAGGCGGACGAGCTGCCGGAGATGATGCAGTTCCTGCTCGCAGGGCAGGGTATGTCGGCGGCGGTCGCGCAGCCGGAATCGGACGCCTTCGGTTTCATGAAACAGCTGATTGATTACTTCATGCCCAAGCCGGACAATGAGGAAACGCCCACGGCGCATCAGCAGGGTGCCCAAGCGGAAACCTCGGAGGAAACGGCGCAGACGGCGCAAGGGAAACAAGCGCCCGGCGCTGAGACGGCGCGGGAAATGCCGGAAACGAGGGAAGGAACGGCGACAAGGGGCGGCGAGACCGCGAAGGAGGGCGCAGAAACCGCAGCGAAAGGCGGAGAAACTACCGCGCGGGCGACGCAGGAAGGGCAGCAAAACGCCGTGCGCAACGGCGCGCCACAGCAAAATACGCAGGCGGGAGCGCAGGAAGAAGCGGCCGCGCAGAAGCCGCAGACGCCCGCGAACCAAAACGCTGCGGAACAGGCGACGCAGCAGACCGCAGCGTCCAAAGGGCAAACCGCGCAGTCGGAGACTTCTTCGGCGCGGCGCGGCGGTGAATCGAACGCGCAGATTTACGGATGGGAAAGCGAGAACGCGGAAGCCCAAGCGGAGGCGGAAACGCCGGACGGCCTCAAGCCGCAGGACCCGTTTGCGGAATTGATGCGCAAGGGGCTGGAGCGGATGCGCGGACGGCTACAACAGCAATCGACGCAGGCGCAACAGGCCGAGCAGGGAGAGCCGCAGCAGCAGATGTCCATTTTGGGGCGTATGCCGCAGTCCCCGGACATGCAAAACACGCCCCGCATCATGGATGCGATGAAGCAACTTGCTTCACTGCTCATGAAGAATGCGGAGCTCACGCCGGAGGACGAGAAGCTTTTGCTGGATTTCGTGAACAAGGATCAGACGATGCTGTCCGAAAAGGACGCGCGGGAACTTCAAGCGCTGCTCCGCCTTTGCGAAAAGAACGTTCCTGCGTCCGTATTACAGTCGGCGCAACAAAAGGGCTTGGAGGATATGCCTCGGCTGTGGGCTTTCATGCAGCTTTGCGACCTTGCGATGATCAAGGAGCGGGACGGGAAAGCACTGAAAAGGGCTGGCAAGAGCATTTCCGATTTCGCGTCGATGATGAAAAATTCCTTGCTCCCGGAAAACGGGCGGACGCCGGAAGGCCATCGCTCGATGAGCTTCATGACACCGCTCTATATGTCGGAGGATATGCAAAAGCCTTATCCGGCGTACATTCACATCTACGACGAGGACAAGAAAGACGAGAACGGCGGACCGTCGAAAAAGGAGACTTGGATTCGCGTCTGCCTCTTGACGGAAAATATCGGTGCCGTGGACGTCAGCTTCCGCATGTACGAGGGCTCCAATCTTGACGTGCGCATTTATTTCTCCGAGCGTGAAAATCTCGATGACTTCCGCGATTACATGGATGAATTTCGCGCGTCCTTTGACGACAAGCCGCTGACGTTGATGAGCGTCAAGGTCGGCGTGGCAGGTGTTAAAACATGATGGATCGAAAAAGAAGGTTGGTTCCCGAGCCGGAGACCGACCCGAACGCGGAAAAAAAGGCCGTTGCGCTGAAATACGACCCCGGGGAAAGTTCCGCGCCAAAGGTTGTCGCGAAGGGCCGAGGCCACGTCGCGGAAAATATCCTCGCGGCGGCGCAGTCCAACGCAGTCCCGGTTTACCAGAACAAGTCGCTGGTGAACTTATTGATGGCGCTTGATCTCGACAAGGAAATCCCGCCGGAGCTTTACACGACGGTCGCCGAGGTGCTGGCGTATATTTACCGCATGGACACCAAGGCGGGCGCGCGCAAGAGGCCGATGCCATGAATACGAAGCGGATTGGTGATCGGGGCGAGGAAGAGGCCGCCGCTTATCTTGAGCAAAAGGGGTACGTAATCCTCGAACGGCAATATCGAACGCCGCTGGGGGAGATCGACCTGATTGCACGGGATGGGAGGACGCTGGCGTTCGTCGAGGTGAAAACGAGACGGAACGAGCGCTTCGGCTCGCCGTCATCTGCGGTGGGTTGGGAAAAACAGCGGCGCATCATTCGCGCGGCGATGTGGTATATGAATCAACGGCAGGGAGATGTTCCGCCCTGCCGTTTCGACGTTGTGGAGGTCTACGCGCCGCCGGAGGGCGCATGGAAGGTCCGCCATCTGGAAAACGCTTTCGAGGCGGACGGAATCTAATACTAATCTCAGTTCAAAATCTTAAATGAAATCTTGAACTGAGATACGCCTGCGTCGCAGTCTACAGCCGCGCCTACGGCACGTCTGCCGTCTCATAAATCGCAATAAGGATTTAAAAATCTTCCTGCGATTAGTATAACTTTCAAATTTGACAGAATATACAGTTTGCTTATTTACGCAATAATTGTTTTCGTGTATAATTGAACGAGAATTGTGAAATAATGTAAATTATGAAATCAGAAAGAGGGATCGGGTTGTTCGCAAAATCGCAGGGCGCGACTACGTTGGGGGTGGACGGCGTAATCATCGACGTGGAAGTGGACGCCGCCAACGGGTTGCCGGCTTTTGAAATCGTAGGACTGCCGGATGCTTCCGTGAAGGAAGCGAAGGAGCGGGTGCGCACTGCTATCAAGAATTCCGGCTTGAAGCTCCGCCCGGGAAGAGTGACGGTCAATCTTGCCCCCGCCAATCTGCGGAAGGACAATCCGGGCCTCGATCTTCCCATTGCGCTGGGACTCTTGGCGGCATACGCCGTCATCCCGCAGGAGACTCTCGACAACCGCTTGTTTGCCGCCGAGCTTTCGTTGGAAGGCGAGCTTCGCGGCGTCAACGGCATTTTGCCGATGGCGGTGAAGGCGCGGGAAGCCGGATTCAAGGAAATATTCACATCTAAACATAACGCCAACGAAGCGCTTTTAGTGGAAGGACTGACCGTCTATGCGGTGGACAGCCTGCGCGAGTTGGCGGATTTTTTGTTGGGGAAAAACGAGCTGACGCCCGTACAGGCGAGAAGCGAAGCCGTGGAAGAGCAGACGCTGTTCGCCGACGACTTCGCCGATGTGCAGGGACAGTTCTTGGCAAAGCGGGCGCTGGAAATTGCCGCCGCCGGAGGGCATAACGTATTGATGAGCGGTTCGCCCGGTTCGGGCAAGACGATGCTCGCGCGCCGCATCAATTCGATTTTGCCGGATCTGACGCCGCAGGAGGCGCTGGAGGTCACGAAAATCTACAGCATCGCGGGGCTATTGCCGTCCGGCGGCGGTCTGATGCGGAAGCGACCGTTCCGCAGCCCGCATCATACCACGTCGACGACGGCGCTGATCGGTGGCGGTACGTTTCCGCGTCCCGGCGAGGTCACGCTGGCGCAGCACGGGGTGCTGTTCTTGGACGAGCTGCCGGAGTTTGGCAAAGCGACGCTGGAAGTATTGCGCCAACCGCTGGAGGACAGGAAGGTGACAATTTCCCGTGTCAACGCCACCCTGACATTCCCTGCGGATTTCATTCTCGTAGCCGCGATGAACCCTTGTCCTTGCGGCAACCGTTTTTCCGAGGACAACGGCCACGTCTGTACCTGTACGCCGATGGAAATCAAACGGTATACGCGGAAAATCTCGGGACCGCTCCTCGACCGCATTGACATCCATATTCGCGTGTCGCAGGTGGCGTATAAGGATCTCAGTTCGCGGCAGAAGGCGGAGAACTCGTCGTCGATCCGGGAACGGGTGACCGCCGCCAGAAACCGGCAGATGGAACGGTTGAGGCCCTTCGGCATTTTCACCAATTCCCAGATGAACCATGCCATGCTGAAGGAGCAATGCCCGCTGGACAATGCGGCGCAAAGCTTATTGGAAATGGCGTTCCAGAAAATGAATCTTTCGGCGCGTTCTTACGACCGCATCATCAAGGTGGCGCGAACCATCGCCGATTTGGACGGCGCGGCGAACATCGACGCGAAGCACATTGCCGAGGCGGTACAGCTTCGGAATGATATCGGATTGGAACAAGGGTAAGGAGATTGACTTATGATGAAAGCATCCGGAACAACGAAAAATCTCGGCGTCATCGGCTGGCCGATTGCCCATTCGCTTTCGCCGGCGATGCAGGCGGCGGCGATTCAAGCGGCCGACATTGACTATGCGTATATCGCGATGCCTGTGCGGCCGGAGGCGCTTCCGGCGGCGGTGGAGGGACTTAAGAGCCTCGGCTTTCGGGGGTTCAATGTGACGATACCGCACAAGTCCGCCGTCATGGAACTGCTTGACGAGGTGGACGAGGATGCGCGGCGCATCGGTGCGGTCAATACCGTGGTCAATGACAACGGGCGGCTCTTGGGGCACAACACCGACGTGACCGGGTTTTTGCGCGGCCTTTCGCGTCAGGGCGTAGTCGTGTGCGGCAAGCGGGCGGTCCTTTTCGGTGCGGGCGGCGCTGCGCGAGCGGTCATTTGGGGCTTGCTCCGGGAGGGAGCAGAAAGCGTGACCGTTGGTGTGCGCAACGCAGCAAAGGCGCGGGAAGCGTTGGCGGATTTTGCCGCGGATGTGGACATTTTCCCGTGGGACGGCGCCGACTTCGCGGAGAATTTGGCGGCGGCTGACATCCTTGTCAATACGACGCCCCTCGGCATGACGCCGAAAACGGAGGAAGCGCCGCCTGTAGATTGGGCGCGCGTCCGGGCAGAGGCGTTTGTTTACGATATCATATACACACCGGAGTGTACGCGTTTTTTGCGTGAGGCGAAAGAGCATGGCCATCGGATTTCGAACGGCGTGGCGATGCTCGTCGGGCAGGGGGCGGAAGCCCTGTCGCTCTGGACGGGCGTACGACCCGACGAGGGCGCGATGGAGCAGGCGCTTTTGGCAGCGCTGGTGCGCTGATGGCAAAGACGGAGGAAACCGCTATCCGGGCTTTGGCGGAGCAAGCGGTGCGGGGGCTGCCGCAAAACGGGCGCGATGCGGCGGCGCTGCCCTTGGTAAAGGCCGCGCCGGTAGTGGCTTTAGCGGACAAAATTATCAAGAGAGCCATCGAGAGGAACGCCAGCGACATCCATATCGAACCGATGAAGGAAAGGCTTCGCGTCCGGTATCGGATTGACGGCGTGCTTCGCGATATGTACGGTGGGTTACCGCTGCGGTTGAAAGATGTTTTGCTTTCACGCATCAAGATCATGGCAAAGCTCGACACGACGGAACGCCGCCTGCCCCAAGACGGGCGCATCGCATTTGGAGAAGGAGATGCGGCGGTCGACATTCGTGTTTCAACGATGCCGGTGCTGCTGGGAGAAACGGCGGTGCTCCGCCTTTTGAGCGGAGCGAGGCGCCTCTTGCATCTGGATGAGCTGGGCTTTTCACCGGAAAATCGACGGATTTTTGCCGATTGGTGCCGTCGCCCGTCGGGGCTCATCTTGAATTCCGGTCCGGTGAATTCGGGCAAGACTACGACGCTTTATGCGGCGTTGAGCGAGTTGAATACAACTGAAAAAAATATCGTGACCATCGAAGATCCTGTCGAGTATTTTTTACCCGGCGTCAATCAAATCCAGGTGAACACCGAGACGAAGATGACCTTTGCGCGTGGCGTTCGCTCGTTGATGCGTCAAGACTTCGACGTCGGCATGGTCGGAGAGATTCGCGACGAGGAAACAGCGGAAATCGCGGTGCGCGCGGCGATGACGGGGCGTCTGCTCTTTTCAACTTTGCATACGGGAAGTGTGGTCGGCGCGATTTACCGGATGCTGGATATGGGCGTCAAGCCGTATCTTTTGGCGGCATCTTTGCTCGGCATCATGGCGCAGCGGCTCGTGCGGCGGCTCTGTCCCGATTGCAGGGAAGCCTATGACGCGGGCGAAGAGGAGATGCGATTCCTGCTCGCTCATGGGTGTGAAAAAAGGCGTTTTTTCCGGGCTCGCGGCTGCGAAAAATGTCATGGGACGGGTTATCAGGGACGCATGGCGCTGCACGAATTGCTTTCCGTGGGCAGCGCTGTCCAGCGCTCCATCGCCAAAGGCGGTGAAGATCTGGAGACGCTGGCGAAACAGGCGGGCATGGTTTCTTTGGCGGAAGACGGTATTCAAAAAGCGGCGGCGGGTCACACTTCGCTGGCCGAGGTTGGGAGAGTGGTGTATGGCGGATTTTGACGAACGGGCATGGCATGAATTGCTTGCACGGGCAATGGCGGCGGGCACGTCGGATATTCATCTTGCGCCGGGCGCGCCGGTATTTTTTCGCGTGTGCGGCGCGTTGACAGAGGATACGGGAACGGAAAACACCCTGACGGAGAGGGAACTCTCGCTGCTCCTTTCGTCGTGGATGACGCCGGAGCAGGCGGAGAAGTTTCAGGCGCAGGGTGAGGTGGATTTTGCACGGGATGAGCAGCATGTGCGTCTGCGTGTCCACGGTTTTGCTGCGCGGGGCGGCACGGCGATTTCGATACGGCTCGTGCCGGAATGCGTGCCGTCATTGGATACGCTTGGCGTTCCGCCCGTTTTTGAGCGGCTGCGCTCTCTGCGCCACGGCTTGGTGCTCGTCTCGGGTAAGACGGGCGCGGGCAAGACGACAACGCTGGCGGCTTTTCTCAGCGAGATTTCCCGGATGCGCGCCGTGCGCGTTATCACGCTGGAAGATCCGATCGAGTACGTTTACGCGCCGGGGAAAAGCCTGATCAGCCAGAGGGAAATCGGCGCGCATTTCCAAACCTTCGGCGGCGCGATACGGAGCGCGCTTCGGGAAGATCCCGACATTCTACTGGTGGGCGAGCTTCGCGACGCGGACGCGGTGCAGGCGGCGCTCAGCGCGGCGGAGACGGGACTCCTGGTGCTGGCGAGCCTTCATACGCGTTCTGCTGCCGAGGCTGTGCATCGCATCGAAAGTTTTTTCCCGGCGGCACAGCAACAGGAAATTCGCGCGCAACTCGCCGTCGTTTTGGAGGCGATGATTTCGCAGGAACTTTTACCGGCGGTCGGCGGCGGGCGCGTATTGGCGTCGGAAGTTCTCGTCGCAACGGACGCCGTTCGCCATCTGATTCGTGCGGGAAAGTCGGAGCAGCTTGCGTCCTGCATCGTATCCGGTGCAGCGTTCGGGATGCAGACGATGGAGCAGGACATCAATCGATTGCGGGCGGCGAAGAAGATTGACGCGGAGACGGCGCACCGCTTTGGGAAAACAACATGAGCGCGGAACCGATGACGGAATACGACTACAAGGCGCGTGACTCGGCGGGACGTATGAAAAGGGGGCGCCTTCGCGCGCCATCGAAGCGGGAAGCTGCGAAGCAACTGTCGGAAGGCGGCCTTTTTGTAGTGCGGCTTAGGTCTGCACGTGTGGCATGGCGTCCCACGCCGGGGACGGACCGACGATTCCCTGTTACACTTTGCCGCCGCTTGGCCGTGATGCTATCTGCGGGCGTGACAATCGGCGAGGCTCTCCGTGTCATTTCGGCGCGGGAGAAGACCGGCGCGGGCGGACAGATTTTAGAGGAGCTTTATCAAGCGGTGGCTGGCGGTGAGCGGCTGTCCGAGGCGATGAACCGATGGCCGCAGGTGTTTGCACCGCGGATTGCGGCGCTCGTCGACGCGGGGGAGAAGAGCGGCAGCCTCGACGTCCTTTTGGAGCGGTTGGCGGACTCGCTGGAGGCGGATTACGCCGCACGGGAAAAATTGCTGACGCTGATGATGTATCCGTGCATTTTGGCGGCGGCGGTGGCAGTTGCTGCGGGATTTCTGTTGATGTTCGTGTTTCCCGTGTTCATTTCGATGTTTCAGTCTCTTTCGATTGAATTGCCGCTTCCGACGCGGTTGCTTTTAGGATTATATGGTTTTCTCGATGCGTATGGGGCGTGGCTCTTGATAGCTGTGTTGGTGTTGATATTTTGCTTCAGGCGCTTCTATCGGGACGGCGCGTTTCGTGTTCGTGTCGATTGGGGGCTGGTACATTGTCCTGTTTTTGGGAAACTGGCCTTTTCCACTGAACGGACGAATCTTGCGGGAACGCTTTCCGTATTGCTTTCCAGCGGACTCGTCATCGATCAGGCGCTTTCGATTTTGCAGGGCGTTACGGAAAATGCGTTTCTGCGACGGGGGCTCCGTAAAGCGCAATTTGAAGTGCAAAAGGGCTATGCGCTTTCGGATGCGCTGCGCGGCAGCGAGATCTTTTCGCCGATGCACTTGGAGCTTTTGGCGACGGGGGAAGCCGCCGGAGAGATGGAGGCGATGCTCGCAAAAATCGCGGTATATTGCCGTCTTGATATGGACACCCAGGCGGAGCGCATCCGCGTATTATTGCCGCCGTTGGCGCTTCTCGTACTGGGCGGCGTTGTGGGACTCATCATTTTCTCGACGGTGCTGCCCCTTTTGGACAGCATGACGGCGTTTATGTAATCAATATAGTGAATATTGGATGGAGGGAAAGGCGTTGCATTTTTCAGTCAAACGGTTGATTTCGGATCAAAGGGGCTTTACCATGCTGGAAATGCTGATTGTCATCAGTATTATCGGCGTGCTGGCAGCCGTCGCCGTACCGCGATTCACGAATGCGATTACGATGGCGAATACCGCGCGGGTGCAGTCGGATCTTCAGGTGTTGAATTCCGCGATTGTGATGTATCAGGCGGAAAAAGGAATGTACCCGGGATCGATTGAGGAACTTGAAGGGTATGTGCTCGACATTGCCAGCGTAAAGCCGCCGAAGGGGAAATGCAGTCTTCGCGACGGGAAAATCCTCAACGTCACGGATACGAATTACGGGTTGACGGTGGACAAGACGCAGGCAACCTGCCAGGGGAAAAAACTTAGTGAGTTTGGGCGGAAGGACTAGAAGATGGGGGAAGAATTGACGCTGACAGGAGCGCTTTTTCTCCGCCACCGTCGCGCGTTTTTAGCGGGCGGCGTTCCGCTTCTTTTTTTCAGTGCGTTTTTGTGTCGGGGGGATGGGCGAATTTGGGAAGGCGTCGTGCTGACATCTTTTCTCTGGGCGGCGGCTGTCTTTGATTATTATTATGGATTGATTCTTGACCGGCTGACGCTTTCGATGGCGGCGCTTGCGGTCTGTTTTCATCTGCATGGATTTTCCGATATGCCGTCGCTTTTGCTGGGGGCGTTTGCGGGAGGTATGCCGCTGTTTGTGCTTTCCGTTTTGACACGCGGCGGATTGGGCGGAGGCGACGTAAAGTTGGCGGCGGCGGGCGGACTTTGGCTCGGTTGGCAGGGTGCGCTGTTGTCGCTGGCGCTCGCGTCATGGTTCGGCGGGCTTTTGGCGATGATTCTTTTGCTGTCGGGAAGGAGGCGGGGACGTGATGCAATGGCTTTCGGGCCGTTTCTTTCCGCGGGGATTTTCCTGTCGTTTTGTTTCGGGGAACGCATCCTTGCGCTGTACGGGGCTGTTTGTTTCGGATAGGCGCGGCTTCAGTCTGACGGGGCTTTTGGTTGCGCTCTTTTTTATTGCGCTTTTTTCAGCGGCCGCCGTTCCGAGACTTTGGGATGTATGGATGTCGATGCGTTTGGAGGCGGAGGCGGCACAGCTCGCAGCAGAACTGATGCGTCAACGGGAAACAATGATGACCAGAGTGCCGGTTCATGAAGATTTCGCGGACGTTTCTCCGGAGCCGATGCCGGTATTCGTATTGCGCCCGGACGGTTACTTGGTGCAAAAGGATAGTAAAGTGATGTTCGAACATAGGTTACCGGACGGAATAAACCTCAGTTATGTGGGCGGCCTTGACCTTGGCGAGTTGTATCATGGCGATGTGAGTTTCCAGATGACGGGCAACGCCAGCCCGATGACGATTATCCTGCAATGGGGGAAGGAGGCCCGATATGTTGTTATCGACCGCGTCGGACGAGTGCGTGTTTCGCTTACGCCGCCGGGGGAATAAGGAACGGGGGTTTTTCCTTGTGGAAGTTTTAGTCCTCTCGTTTCTTGTATTAGGATGCGCGGCTTCGGCAATGGCATATCGCGCGCTTTCGAAAAATTGCGCCGTCATGGGCGCGGAGCTGACGGCGATCTACCTTGCACAGGAGCAAATCGCGTGCATCGAAGCGCGACCCGCGTCGTATTTGCACGCTCATGGACAAATCCCATGGCTGGGGCAGGGAACGATGCCCGTTGAGAAAAACGGGACGCGCTTCGAGATCGTCTCGTCCGTCTCCCCTTACGGGGGTGCGAGTGAACTGGCGGAAGCGGAGGTGCGAGTCCTATGGCAGACGGACGGACATATTCGGGAAAAGACGGTTCGAAAGTTGGTGTCTTATCATGAATAAAGCGGGAAGGCGTGCGTCGGAACAGGGGGGGATCCTCTTGGAGCTCGCGGTCGCGACTCCGCTCTTTGCGCTGCTTGCCATAGCCATCGGTACGATATTCATTTTTGGTGTGCGCGCCTATGCGCTCGTGTTGAGCGAATGGTCGCTGCAGGAGCAAGTGGGTTACGCGATGGAGCGCATGACGGCGGATCTTCGATATGCGGAGGGCGCGAAGATGGAGGGAAGGAAGCTGCGGGTGCTTTGCCGGGAGAGCAGCGGCGCTCCTCATTGGGTGGAATACGAGCGGACGGACGAGGCACAGCCGCGCCTTCGCCGGGGAAGCCAGCCGTTGACGGGACAAAGCACGTTGGGGGCAATCGGGATGAAGACGTTTGAAGCGGAAGTCGACGGGAGAACAGTATTCCTGCGTCTCGTCGGGGAAAACCAATGGACGGGTCAGACTTACGAATTGGAGACGGCGGTTACATGGACGGGGAAAGGGACATGATGGAAAAGCCGGAATACGGCGAGCGCGGCATGATTTCCCTGCTGGGCGTGTGTGCTTTAGGCATATTGATGTTTTTTGCTGCGACGCTTTACGCGGTCGGTATGAGTCGAAACGCAGCGGTGCAGAGGTTCCTCGTTCAAGACGAGCTCCGCAATGGAGCGGAAGACGGCGTCCGGCTGGCAGTTTCCAAAATGAATGGAGATTCGGCGACGGTGACGCGGGCGGAAGGCGCGGCGTCGGACGGGATGCTTCTCATCACGGGCCAGACGGGCGAGGTGGATTTTGAGGTTTACGCGCGGAATAAAGGCGATAAGATATTGCTTTTGAGCGTCGGTAAAAAAGACGGGAATCAATCCCGCGCCGTTGGCGTGCTGAAGCGGAAGAATGGAAAATATATTATCGAGCATTGGGAACGATGAAAGATGTGTTTGTTGCGGGAAACGGCAACATCATGTAAAATAGACAGGCATCCTGTGAAGGAGAGAAAATTAACGGAGGCATTGTTGCTGCCTATGCAGTTTTCGGAGCTTATATCCAATTTTGGCGCGAAATCGGGACGTGTGCTCGGCGTGTTTGTTTCGTCGGAAGCGGTTTTTCTTGTGGAGCTGGAGAAGCTTTCGGAGGAGGGACGCTTTCGCGTTCGGCAGGCGCGGACAGAAAAATGGCGCGGGATGGGGGCGCCGTGGGAGGACGCGACGACGTTTTCGGAGACGCTGATGCGCCTCGCTATGACATATAATCTGTCTTATGGTAAGATAAGCGTGTGTCTGCCACGAGATCTGTTTTTTGTTTATGAGCGGGAGTTTCCCGCAATGGAGCGCAGTGAACTGGACGCGGCGGCACGATGGGATATCGAGACAAACGTGCCGTATGCCGAGGGGAAGTATTGGCCGGGCTATGGACGTTACGGGAACGATGA
>CACYUQ010000026.1 GCA_902777615.1 uncultured Selenomonadaceae bacterium | reverse complement strand
CAGGCTCATATCATGCGCCGCCGCATAGTCATTCAGCTTGGCGATGCTGGTGTCGCCGAGACCGCGTTTCGGCACGTTGATGATCCGCAGCAGGCTCAACGTGTCCAGCGGATTGTAAAGCACGTGCAAATAGGCGATCAGGTCGCGGATTTCCTTGCGGTCGTAAAATTTCAACCCGCCTACCATCGTGTACGGCAGCCCCGCCCGCATGAAGCCTTCCTCGATGGCGCGAGATTGCACGTTGGTCCGGTACAGGATCGCGAAATCCCCGTAGGAAATATCCTGTGTCTGATGCAGCCGCAAAATCTCCTGGGCGATGAACGCGGCTTCCATACGCTCGTCCGAGGCGCAGTAGGTGACAATCGCCTCGCCGTCGTCGTTCTGCGTCCAGAGTTTTTTCGGCTTCCGGTTCAGATTGTTTTCGATGACGGCGTTCGCCGCCGCCAAGATTTTCTTCGTCGAGCGGTAATTCTGCTCCAGCCGGATCGTCACCGCGTCTGGAAAGTCTTTTTCAAAGTCTAGGATGTTGTGGATGTCCGCGCCACGCCAACCGTAAATCGACTGGTCCGCGTCCCCGACCACGCAGAGGTTTCGGTTCCCTGCCGCCAAAAGCTTCGTGAGCTGGTACTGGGCGCCGTTCGTGTCCTGATACTCGTCGACCAAGATATACAGGAAGCGTTTTTGGTACTTCGTCCGCACTTCCCCGTTTTCCCGCAGAAGGCGCACGGCCAACAGTAGTAAGTCGTCGAAGTCCAGCGCGTTGTTTTTCCGCAGTCCCTGTTGATAGTTCTGATAGACCTCGGCAATCTTCTTTCGGTGAAAGCTGTCCGCCATCTGGGCGAAATCGTCCGGCAGAATCATCTGGTTTTTCGCGTCGGAAATGGCCGCCTGAATTTGGTTTGGCGGGTATTGCTTTTCGTCGAGATCCATCGTCTTCAGGCATTGCTTGATGAGAGTCTTACTGTCCGAGGCGTCGTAGATGACGAAGTTTTTGTTGTAGCCGTCCATTGCGTCAATTTCAAAGCGGAGCAGACGCGCGCAGAAGGAATGAAACGTGCTGAGCCAGATGTCCTTCGCCGCGCTCCCTACGAGACGATCTACGCGCTCGCGCATCTCCGCCGCCGCCTTGTTCGTGAACGTGATGGCCAAGATCCTGTACGGCGCGACGCCGTGCTCCAAGAGATTGGCAATCCGGCAGGTCAGCACCTTCGTCTTGCCGGAACCGGCCCCAGCCATCACGAGGAGCGGACCCGAAAGATGCTCGACGGCCTTTCGTTGCATCGGGTTTAATTGCTGCAATATCGTGTCCAAAATAAACGTTCCCCTTCGTCCATAAGAAAAGACCGCCGCATGCAACATGGGCAGCCTTTTCGGATTTTATTTCTGTATCCGCTGTACCGCTTCCGTAAGCGGCGGTATGATTTGTTTTTTCCTTGACATGACCCCCGGAAGATAAACCGAATCTCCCGACGCGTCCTTCATGAACGCTTGCCCAATCAAGGTCTTTGGCGACCCCACGTAGAGCAGCTCCGTGCTCTCCTGCAAAATGTCGGTAATCATCAGCAGGCACATATCGAATTTTTCCAGTTCGCGGATTTCCTCCATGCTCTTGAGCAGTTCCTGTTTCATTTTCAGCGCTTCGTCTATATCCATGACGGACAGCTGGCTGACCAAGATCCGATAATCGCCAATCTGGAACTCCTTCATATCGTTCTTGGCAATGTCTCCCGGCTTCATGCCGTCGATTTTAGCGCCCGCCTTGAGCATCGCCATGCCGTATTCCTGAATCTTGACTCCGGCGATTTCCGCCAGACGCTCCGCAGTGAGCTTGTCATAGCCTGTGCAGGTCGGTGACTTGAACAGCACGGTGTCTGAGAGAATAGCGGACAGCAGCAGCCCGGCCACCGCAGCGGGAATTTCCATGTCCTTCTGCCAGTACATATTGGCGATAATTGTAGCGGTGCAGCCGACCGGCTCCTCGCGAATGTAAATCGGCTCGCCCGTCTGCATACCGCCCAAGCGGTGATGGTCGACGATTTCCAGAATCTTGGCCGACTCGATGCCTTCCACGGCCTGCCCACGCTCATTGTGGTCCACCAAAATGACGCGCTCGGGATCGGGAAGCATCAGATTGTCCCGGCTGACGATGCCGACGAGACGTTCGTTGTCCACCACCGGGTAATTGCGGAACTTGGCGTTCTCGATCGTGCCGCGGATGTCGCTCAAAAGTTGGTGCGACTGGAATGCGGTCAATTTTTTCTGCATGATGTGACCGATGGGAATGCTCTGGTTGATCAATCGCGCCGCTGTGAAGGTGTCCAACGGGGTACGGACGATCATCGCGTGGGTGCGGCGTGCGTCCTGCTTGACGATTTCCGGGATGTTGCCGCTGTTCGTGACAATCAGGCAGGCGATGTTGTGCAGTAGGCACTCCTGCATCGAAGCGTACTGCCCTTCGCCGACGAGCACCACGTCGCCCTGCGCGACCCATTTCTTGATCGTCGTCTTGCTGCCCGCCGCGATATGCACTTTGCCTTTGACTACGGTATTTTCATCGCTCTCGACGACGACCTCGCCTTCGATGATGTCGACGACCGCTTTCAGGGAAACTGAAGACTCCCCAAGGTCTTGCATATTCAGCTCTTCGAAATAGCGCTGCGCCAAGTCGCTCACGGTGACGATGCCGACCATGCGTCCGTCGTCGTCGGTGACCGGAACGGAACGGAGATTGTTCTCTTGCAGCACGCGCCCCAGATAGCGCAGATTGTCTGTCGCCTTGACGACCGCTTGACATTCCAGCATAATATCCTTGACGCGTGGGTACAGATCCGCAATGAGCATCGGCGCGTCAACCTTGAAATAATCGAGCGCGTATTGCGTTTCCGGGTTGATTTGCCCTGCGCGCGCCGCAATCGTGTTTTCCCCCTGTTTCCGCTTCAGCTCAGCATAAGCAATCGCGGAACAAATGGAATCCGTATCCGGGTTCCGATGTCCAATGACATATATAGGCTTAGCATTTCCCATTCTGAATTCTCCTTTATCCCGGGGATATCGGCCTCATTGTCCGGCGTCCCTCAAAGCTCACACATTCTTATCGATTATATCATATCTTTATATCTTTCGAAAGTGGCAACTGCTTTTCCGCCTCGTATCAGTCCTGATGTGGACGACTTCCTGCACTGTGCTCCCAGAGTTCGCGCAGTACATCTGCAACTTTCATGGACTCAAGGTCTGGCGTGTCAATTACGTATTGGAGTATGTCGGCGATTTCCTCCGGATTTGCATGACGAAAAGTCGCGCGGCCATCGAGATCCTCAATGGTCTCCATCAGTTCATCCGCGATATCGGCCATATCCTCCTGGTTGTAATACCAAGCGATAATCGGCCGGTAGCCGTCACGACGCAACGCTATATCCCGCAAAATCTGAATTTCGTCGACGGGAAGCAAATCACTGTTCGATACTAAGTCGTTCAATTCGGAAATCAGCTCTCGATACCGGTACGGGTCCTTTTTCATCAAAGAGATACCTCCTTGGCCAAATCTATGCTAAAATCAAAATGCCAAAAAAGGAGCTGTTCATAAAATGATTCGATACGCTTCCACGATTTCCCTGCCAAACCTGCGATTATATTTTCACAGGGAGACGGACAAAGAAGTCCTGCTCGTCTCCGGCGGCCGTGCACCTTCGCCCGATTGGCTCAAAGCCGCGTCCGCGAACCGCACGGTCTGGTGCGTCGACCACGGCGCCGACGCCTGTCGCAAAGCGGCGCTGTCTCCGGCGTATTTTATAGGCGACGGAGACAGCGCCAATGCGGACACACTGAAATGGTTAAAGACCGCAGATACTCCGATGAAGCTTTTCCCCACGGAAAAGGACAAGACTGACACCCAGCTTGCCCTCGATCTTCTTGCGGAGAAAAAAGACGCTTTCGTCGTGCTCAGCGGCGGATTCGGCGGTCGCTTCGACCATCTGTTCAGCATACTGTATTCTTTCGTCGGCTCGCATCTTTGCGGCTGTCTCGCCGACGATCGGGAATTTTTAAAGCGTATCGCTGCTTCCGCTTTCCACAGAATGTACCGGCGTCAGCCTTGGTGGCGCCCACTGGCCACTGTCCGACGCCGTATTGCAGCGTGAAAAGCCCTACGCCGTCAGCAACCGGCTCGAATCGCCCGACCGTCGCATCACGGTCACAAACGGCAGCGGAATTCTGGCCCTCTACCTTTGCTGGAACGAATCGGGAATATGACGCTGACGAAACGCTTCATAGAGGATGATGGCCGCCGACGCCGCCACGTTCAGCGATTCCGTCCCCCCGTGCATCGGGATATAGAGATGCGGCGCGGCGTCCAATAGCGCCGTTGATACGCCGCTCCCTTCGTTGCCGAACACGACGGCGGCAGGACGGCGATAGTTCACGGAATAATACGGGGCCGCCTCTTTGTCCAGAGCCGATACGTAGCAGGAAATTCCCTGCGCCTTCGCATAGGCCAGCCACTTTGCAGCCGTCGTCTGCGCGACAATAGGCAGGTGAAACAACGAGCCCATCGCGGACCGCACCGTCTTCTCCGCAAAGAGATCCACGGTGCCCTCCAGCGCGACAATCCCCGTACAGCCCGCCGCGTCCGCCGTGCGCAAAATCGTCCCGGCGTTGCCCGGGTCCTGTATACCATCGAGGACTGCCACCAGCGGCGTTTCCTCTATTTTCAGCGACGCCAAAGCAACCGTCGCTTTTTTTATTACGAGCAGTATTCCCTGCGGTGTCTCTGTCGCCGAGGCCTTCTTGTACGCGCCCGGCGTCGTCAAACTTACCGGGCAGCCCCGCGCTTCCAACGCATCGACGACAGCCCGCACGCGGCGATTTTCGAAGGCCTGTGCCGTCACAAGACAGAATTTCAGCGGCCAGTCGGATGCGGCCGCTTCTTCGCAGAGGCGAACGCCCTCGGCGATAAATTCCTCGCGCTTGTCCCGTTCCTTCCGCAGATGCAGCGCGGCGGTACATTTGATTTTCGTGTTCGACGCGCTTTCGATTCGCTCCATATCGTTTGTTTCCCCGTTTGCATGATTATAGAAAAAGCCCCCTGGGTGAGGGCATGGATGAAATTATCTGAGCAAATCTTACCACTTCCCGCCTTCTATGTCTAGGCATGGATATCTAGACGCCAATGCGGCGGCAAAGAATCTCTTTGAGATACGGAAACGGCCTCACTCCGATTGAGATGCGGAGTGAGGCCGTTTTGGGTTTTAATCAGCGTTTCATCAGTCTTCTTTGTTCATAGCTGACTGGGTGTCCTGCTCTGCGCTCTTGATGTCCTTGCTCATATCCTTGGCCAGGTTGAACTGGTGGAACTGCGGGTCATCATGGATGATCATGGTAAACTTATCTGTCTTGTCTAATACTACAGTACCCTTCTTCACGGAAAGCTCCAGAATATGGCCGCCCTGTTTCTTGTCATCGGAAATGAAATGGAAATGCCAGCCCGGAGAATTCAACCCGGCCATGTAATTCGGGCAATAAAGCCCAACCAAAGTGCCCTTGATATTTTGAGCCGTGAACTCCGTCTGTTTTCCCTTCAAGGCTTCCACCAAGGTAGGATAAGGCTTCTGGCTGCCGTACTCGCTGCGGAACAGGATAGAGGAAAATTCCGTATGCAGCTTGATCATGTAAAAGCTGTTTTCCCCGCACTTCTTGACTTCTTCGTTCAGGATTGCTTCGAAAGCTTCCTTGTCCTTGACGTCCTTCAGCTTGACGGAAATGTCATTGTCAAAATACGTAACGGTGGCATAGGGAACGGCCACCTTGTCATCGGCCACCACGACTTGGCCGTCGCCCAACGCCTGATAGACCGTGCCGTCCAGCATGATCATTTCCCCGTTCAGCCCTTCAAAGGTACCGATGCCCGTATCGCCCAGAGAGCGCATATCCTTTACCGTAACCGTACCGCCGAAATACCCCTGCGCCAAGGACTGTAAAAGAGCCACCTGATTCAAGCTCTCACGCTCTTCCAGAGCTGGCGAGGCATACCCCACGCTGCCCGCCAAAAGACCGGCAGCCATGGCCAGCGCAAGTTTCTTTTTGAGGTTCGTTTGCATAAGCATCATTTCCTTTCTTTTTCATACTTTCATATGGGAATATTTTATTTCCCTATTGCGTTTAAACAAGAGCGATTTGATTTTTCTACTCCCCTTGTTCTTCATATGTATTCAGCTTCTTGTCTGGGTAAATCTTCGTTCCTTTGATGGACGCATCCAAAGTCAAGCCCTTTTTCGTGATCTGATAGACCCAAACGCCCTTCGCCGCGATGGAGGCTCCTTCGATGGAATCGCCCGTCACGCCATCGCTGGCTGCCGCTTCCGCTGAAGAGGCAAATTTTATATCGCCGGAAATGAAGGAGTACCAAGCCTCTTCCGTTCCGATGACGAAAATCAGATCGTACTCTTTCACCCCAAGGCCGAGACCAACTCCCATTTCCTTCATGCGCATATAGAGGCGTTCGCCCGTCTCGTTGTTGACTGCCAGCCCTCTTCCGTGGGCGTCCCCGAAGATTCCCAGCTTCATTCCCGTATTGCTCAGTGTGGCGTAGGCGTAACAGTTCTCTATAACCCGCTCCGCAGACGGAACCTTCTCATACAGATTGTCGAGCGCTTTGACGGACAGCTCCTCAATTTTCGCCCGCTCCTTCACGACTTTGTCCGCGTCGGCTGCCAGAGCCGCGGTCGTCAATAGGCACAACAGAAGCGCCGTCATCAAACATGTCGCCATTTTTTTCATAAATTTGTTCATTTTTATCCGCCCTTCCTCTTCGTATATGTGTATTATGACATTTATATTTTATTCCTCTGCCGCGTCGAAATCAAGGAAAGTTCCAGAATGTCACGCGAGGCGCAAAAAAAGCTGACGCAAGAAGTTTTTCTTCCTGCGTCAGCCCCTTTGGGAAATCTAAATTGAATTATGATTAAAAACAGCTGATTCCTTAGCCTTTTCCTATCGAACTATTTTGCATTTCTAAAATCAGGGAAACGCCCATCCATATAAAGCGGAGCAATGGCTTTTGACATGGCGTATGCAACACGGAAGGCATTCAGATCATCATAGGTGTTGCCGACAATCTGCACACCGACGGGAACGTTTTTGTCGGACAGTTCAACCGGCATCGACACAACCGGATATCTGCTGGCAAGATTCCACAACGGCGTCAAAAGAAGACTGGTGCTGGGATAGCTTTCCCCGCGTATCTGGGCTGCTTTATCAGGCGTCGCTTCAAGATCGGCGGGGAAATGCGGCGTTGCCAGCGTGGGCATGACCAGGGCGATGCAGCCCTTCTCGAAGACCTTCTGCTGGACGTCCTGGTGTAGCTTCACCAGCAGCATTTCTGCGTTCACCTGATCCTGCGGAGTCAGCTTGCCTGCATACGTCTCTAGGTTCCTCACGTACGAGCTGAACTGGTCGCGATGCTCCTCCAAACCGTCGAAGATGACGTACATGCTTGTCGACATGAGCCCCTTGAAGTAGGTCGGCATGAAGCTCTCGGCGTTGACGTCGAGCTCTATCAGTTCAATCTGCGCTCCTGCCTTCTTCAGCGCCGCGACTGCGGCGTCCATGGCATGGTCGGATTCTTGGCTCGGGCCGCCCTCAATCCAGTTCTTGCAATAAGCGACGGCGACCTTCTGCCCCTGAATCGGAGCGTATTTCTGGGGATAGTCAAGTTTGGGACGGATTGAGGAATGGATTTCCGGGCTTGGACCGGCAATGACGTCCTGCATGAGCGCCATGTCGGCAAAAGTGCGGGCCATCGGCCCTAAGGTTTCGTAGGCGTTGTCCGACGTGGGGACGCGGCCGAACGGCGGCTTGAAGCCGAACAGGCCGTTCATAGCAGAGGGAATGCGGATGGAACCGCCCATGTCGGAACCGGTGGCCAGCGTGCAGAAGCCCGCGGCCAGCGCCGCACCCGAACCGCCGGACGACCCGCCTGTGCCGTAGTAGAGGTTCCACGGATTGCGGCTGACGCCGTAGAGGCGCGACCATGTCATGGCGCTGAGGTACTGCTCGGGCACCGTCGTCTGGAAGACGAATATCGCGCCCTCTTTGCGGAGTTTCTGAATCATGGCGCCGTCAGCGTCGCTCGGCTCGCGGTCCTTCAAGAGAAGGGACGCGGCGTCGACGCGCCAGCCCTTGACTTCATTCTCGTCCTTGATGCCGACGGTAATCCCTTCAAGCCTGCGCGCAGTGCCGTTCCGATAGCGTTCATCGGCTTCCTTTGCCAGCTTCCTGGCCTCCTCAAAGTTGTCGAAGGTGATTGCATTGATCTTGCCGGCATTGAACGTGTCCAACTCGTTTACCAAGTCCCGACGTGATACGTTGTATTCGCCATTGTACTTCTTCACACGGCTAATCTGTGCTTCCAAAACTTCGCTGGGCGTTGTTTCGCCTTTTTTGAACAGTTCTATGAGCTGTACGGCGGGCATGTATGCCAGCTCTTCCTGCGAAAACTTCGACTTGGCAAAAACTGCATTTGCACCTGATGCAAAGAACGTAATCAGCACTGCTGCCATGAACGCAAATAGTGCTTTCCTGAAAAAAAGTCTGTTCATTCGCTATACCTCCCATTACGAGTTTCTCGCCCCTATTGACGGGGCCTCAATCTCCACGTTGCCAAAAATACTACAGTTCTTCGCCTATGTGTTCATGACAGCCCCCTCCTCAGCTTTCAAAGACATAGCGCAATTTGTTTAAATTCTCCGTGTTCAAATCCTTGTGGCAGACGCACCCCTTCGAGTTCAGCTCCATCGTCTGGCGATTGCCGACTGAATATTTCTCCCAATGCGGGATGAATTCGTTGTCCGGGCTACCCGTCGCCGCAAAAGCCGCCCACGACGCCTGAACTTGCTTTACAAGATTGGGCGCGGGATTCGGCACCAGCTTCTCAGGATAGTTGAAGGTAAACGGCAAGTCAATCGCGTGGCACGAACGTAAATTTTCAGTCGTCGACTGCTCGCTGAACAGATAATAGTAAACGTCGCCGAAATTCGACTGATACTCCGCCGCCAATTCCTGCCCAACGCGCCAATCCACCTGATTTACAAAATCGATGTGAGATGCGGCCACACTTTATCTACAACGCCATGATGAGTATCTATTACCTTTGCGCGCAGGATTCCCGAAAGGCCCAGCAGGTTACGCTGGATTTCACCACGTACCTCCGCAAGAATTTTACCGCCATTGCCAGCGAAGACACCGTTCCCTTTTCCGACGAACTGGAGCACACACGCGCTTATCTCGCCGTGGAGCAAGTCCAGTTCGAGGACGGCCTCTTGGTTGCCTACGATACGCCTCATACCAATTTCCGCGTGCCTCCGTTGACACTCCAGCCCATTGTGGAGAATCCGTCAAGCACGGCATGGACCCGGAGTACGCTCCACTTCGTATCTCAATCCAGACTCGAGTGACGGATTCCGGCAGCGAGATTGTCGTGGAAGACAGCGGCCCCGGCTTTGCCTCTGACGTCCCTGATGACAGCGAACCGCATATCGCCCTAACGAACATACGGCAGCGGCTGGAAATGATGTGCGGCGGAAAAATGACGATACTGCCCCGCGATGGAGGCGGGACGATAGTAACAGTAACAATCCCCTGAACCGAAGATGATAAAACAATAAACGTGCCATACAGAGTTTCAACCTGTATGGCACGTTTATTTTAGAATATCAGCCCTATTTCAACTCCCTGTGCAGGGAGCTTTTTTAGCTAACAATGGATAATCAAAGAGCTTCTTTCGCGACCTTGACCAGCTCAGAAAACGCGTTGGCGTCGTTGATGGCGAGATCCGCGAGCATCTTACGGTTGACCTCGACGCCGGCTTTCGTCAGACCGCAAACGAGACGGCTGTACGAAATGCCGTTCAAACGAGCCGCAGCGTTGATGCGCGCAATCCAAAGGCGACGGAATTCGCCCTTCTTCGCACGACGATCACGGCGGGCATAATAGAGTGCTTTCATGACGAGCTCGTTGGCCTTCTTGAACTGCTTGCTGCGCGCTCCGCGGTAGCCCTTCGCTAATTTCAGGATTTTCTTATGGCGTTTATGCGCTGTCACGCCGCTTTTTACTCTTGGCATGGTTCTATTCCTCCTCTATCGTATTTGCAATCAAAATCAGGCATACGGAAGCATACGGCGCACGCGCTCGTGATCCGCAGCCGTAATCATCGCGGCCTTGCGCATATTGCGCTTGCGCTTCTGGGACTTCTTTTCGAGAATGTGGCGCTTGTAAGCCTTGTTGCGCTTGAACTCACCAGTACCAGTTATCGTAAAGCGCTTTGCAGCAGCCCTGCGGGTTTTCATCTTCGGCATTAAGATTCTCCTCCTTTAACTTTTGCCTTTGGCGCTTTCGGCGCCAAAATCATAATCATATTTTTGCCTTCAAGCCTGGCGTCGCGCTCAATGGATACAAGATCCTTCATCTGCTCCGCTACGCGATGCAGAACGTCCCGCCCCAAATCCTGATGGGACATCTCGCGGCCGCGGAACATAATCGTGACCTTGACCTTGTTTCCTTCTTCCACAAAACGCAAGGCATTTTTCAGCTTGACGTCAAAATCATGCTGCTCGATATTGGGACGAAGCTTCACTTCCTTGATGGTAATGACTTTTTGCTTCTTTTTCGCTTCTTTCTCCCGTTTCTGCTGTTCATATCTATATTTGCCGAAATCCATGATGCGGCACACCGGCGGCTTTGCCTTCGGCGCAACCTCCACTAGATCAAGGTGCTGCTCCTCCGCCAGACGCAATGCATCCCGCGTCTGCATGATGCCGAGCTGCTCGCCCGTCGCGCTGGTCACGCGGACTTCCCTGATGTGGATTTCCTCATTGATTCTCAAACTTTCCTTACTGATAAGAACACACCTCCGCCAAAAATAAATTAACAACAAAAATGAAAAAAGAGCGGCACAGAGCCACCCTTAATAATCCCAATATCGGACCCGTGCGGCTGATGCGCCGTCAGGTGAGAAGCGGTGGCCTCTGCTTTGATTGAACGTCGCTATATTACCATAGATAAAATCCGATGTCAAATAGAAAAATTTACTTTTTTGCCCCGCCTTTCATTGACAAGCGCGGAACGCAGTGCTAATTTTATAGAGTAGCTTTTCTATAGGATATAGGAACAAGCTATGATTTAAGAGTAAGGAAGTGCAAGACATGATTCACGAAGCCATCGAAAAAATCGTCAGCAAGCAGGATCTCTCTTACGACGAAGCCTACTCCGTCATGAACGAAATCATGAACGGGGAAACTTCGCAGGTGCAGAATGCCGCGTATCTCGCTGCGCTTTCCACCAAGAGCACAAAGGCCGAGACCATCGCGGAAATTTCCGGCTCCGCAGCGGCGATGCGCGATCACGCACTGAAAGTCGACCATGGCATGGAAGTCTTGGAAATCGTTGGTACAGGCGGCGACCATGCGCACAGCATCAACATTTCTACGACGGCGGCTCCCATCATCGCCGCCGCCGGCGTCAAAGTCGCCAAGCATGGCAATCGCGCGGCGTCTTCCAAGAGCGGAGCGGCTGACTGCCTCGAGGCGCTCGGCGTCAACATCGACCAGCCGCCAGAAAAATGTATCGAGGAACTGAAAAACATCGGCCTCTGCTTTATGTTCGCGCAGAAATATCATGCGTCCATGAAATACGTCGGATCCATCCGCAAGGAACTCGGCATCCGCACCGTGTTCAACATCCTCGGCCCGCTGACAAATCCTGCGCACCCGACCATGATGCTCCTCGGCGTCTACGACGCTTACCTTCTGGAGCCGCTGGCGAAGGTCCTGCTCAGCCTCGGCATGAAGCGCGGCATGGTCGTTTACGGTCAGGACTGCCTCGACGAGATTTCCATCAGCGCGCCGACCAGCGTCTGCGAGTTCCAGGACGGCTGGTACAAGTCTTATGAAATCCGCCCGGAGGACTTCGGTTTCGCGCGAGGCAAGAAAAGCGATATCGTCGGCGGCATGCCGGAAGAAAACGCCGCCGTCGCCCGCGACATACTCGCGAACAAGAAAGGCCCGAAATACGACATCGTGATGTTGAACGCAGGCGCTGCCATCTACATCGGTGGCAAAGCGAACAGCATCGCCGAAGGTATCACCCGCGCCAAAGAACTTGTAGCCAGTGGCGCGGCCAAGAAAAAGCTCGATGAGTTCATTGAGCTCTCCAATAAGTAAATACCGATACAAGAAATCCGTTGCCCATATCAAAATGGACAACGGATTTTTTTGCGCTCTATCAAAGCGCTATCGTATCACCGTCGGACAAGCGATAGATATATGTTTCGTCCACCTCTTTGCCGGTAATCGTCCGAATGGCTCTCGCGTACAGTTCGAGCTGGGGGCGGTAGCGGTTTTTGATTTGCTCCGGCGTCGTTCCCTGGTCGGTCTTGTAGTCGAGCAGCACCATGCGCCCGTCCGCGTCCTCAAAGAACGCGTCGATGACGCCTTGCACAAAAATTTCGTCCTGCTCGGAAGCGCGCGCATCCATCTCGGACGCGGGAATCAGCAAGCTGAACGACTGTTCCCGCCAGCGCCGTTTCGCAGCTTTCATTCTGATTCCAAGCGGCGCGGCGAAAAACTTTGCAATTGGCCATATCCGCACGGCGCGCCTTTCTTCTTCCGTCAGCGTCCCGTCTGCCGCGAATGCGTCAAGCTGTCCTTCGATGTCTGCTTTGTCCATCGCGCCATCCAGCCGTAGCTTTTGCATCACGCTGTGCATCAGCGTTCCGAAAGCGGCGCCACCGATCCGCATTTCCTCCGCTTGCAGGAACTCGGGCGGTGCGAAATCCCTCTGTGTAAAATCCTTGAGTTGAAGCGCAAGGGGAAGAATCTCCTCCGTTTCTTCCGCGTGGCGCTTGATTTCCGTGACGGTCATTTTCGCGGAAATGTCAGTGTAATGACCGTATTTCCACGACAACACGGAAAACCTGTCTCCGTCTTCCGAAATGGGAAGCGGCGCAAGTCGCCGTATACATTCTTTCCATTCGTCCGTCGTTTCCCCGATTTCGGCTTCCGCGGGCGACGACGCGGCGGAAACAAACCGCAGGTCAAATTTTGGTGCTCCAAATACGTCCGAGGGATATTCCATGCGCAGCGGCTCCGAAACGCCCGCCGCTTCACGGAGCGTTTCTCCAGCAACCTCGTCCCGCGCTATCGCCGTCCCTATCCAATCCAGCCAACTTTTCGCGCCGAGCACGGCATGCCCCGGAAGAGCCGGTTTTTTTCGCTCCGTATAGCGGCACCAGGCTTTCGCACATTTCTCGACGTCGGATTTAACGCGCCCGACGAGAATCAGTTTTTCCCGCGCCCGCGTGAGCGCCACATAGAGCACGCGCAGTTCTTCGGCTTTTGCCTCGTTTTGTATAGCTTCCTTTATCGCACGCCACGCGACGGTCGGGTATTGCCAAGTGAGCGTCCCTTCAGACTTCGTGCAGTACATACCGATGCCAAGTTTTTTATGAATCAAGATTTTCTTTTGCGCGTCGTTCAGATTGAAATTTTTCGAGAGGTCCGCGAGGATGACGACGGGAAACTCCAGCCCCTTGCTCTTGTGTACGGTCATGACGCGGACGACATCCTCTTTTTCTCCCAGCGTGCGAGCGACAGAAAGATCGGTATCCCGGTCCTTCATCTGCCGGACGAATTTCAAGAAGCGAAACAGACCGCGGAAATTCGTCTTTTCGTAGTCGGCGGCACGGTCCACCAGCATACGAAGATTGGCCTGCCGCACGAGACCGCCGGGCTGCGCCCCGACGTAATCGTAATACCCGGTATCTTGATAAAGTTGCCATAAAAGCTCCGGCACGCCGACGTGGCGCGATAATTTGCGCCACCGGTCCAATTTTTCCAAAAAACGTGTCGCTTTGCCATCCGGTCCCCGTTTAGCCGCTTGGGCCAAAGCCGTGTAAAAGTCGGCGCCTTCCTCCGAGTCGGCGCGAATCATGGCCAATTCCTCCGCCGTCATCTCGCCAATCATCGAATGAAGCACCGCCGCAAGCGGAATATCCTGATGCGCATTGTCGATGATGGCGAGCAGCGCGAGGACGAGGCTCACTTCCTTTTCCTCGAAATAGCCCGCGTCGACCTCGGCATAGGCGGGAATATCGCAATCCCGCAGCTTTTCAAGCAGGATCTGCGATTTGCCTTTGACCGCTCGCAGCAGTATCGCCATGTCCTGCCAGCGGAGCGGACGGTAGGACTTTTCCTCCTTGTCGTAGACGTTTACGCCGCAGTCCTTCAGTTCACGCAACTTTTGAGCGACCATGACCGCCTCGGCTTCGAATCCGCGAATATCTTCCGTCTCTCCCTCATCCGCCGCAGTGCCTCCTCCAACCAGCAGTAGTTCCACTGGCGCCCCGAAAAAGCTCTTTTCCTCCGTCGTAGGATAATCGGCCTTCGGGTAAAGCGCGGCCTGTTTATCGTAGGAGAGTTCCGTCTCCGGATGGATCATGAGCTGGGAAAAGAGAAAATTAGTCGCCGCCAGCACTTCACTTCGGCTCCGGTAATTTTCGCCAAGTTCGACGTAGGCGCCATGCTCCCCGTGCGCCCGATAATCATTTTGCTTGTCCGTGAAAAGTGTCGGGTCGGCGAGCCGGAAACGATAGATGCTCTGCTTCACGTCGCCGACCATGAAAAGATTGCGTCCATCCGTGATTTTCCCAAGAATTTCCTCCTGCACGCCGTTCGTGTCCTGATATTCGTCCACCATAATTTCCTTGTAGCGGCCTTTGATTGCCCCGAGCGTCTCGTCCTGCTTGAGAACGTCCAGTGCGAAATGCTCTAAATCATTGAAATCAAGCGCCGTCTTTTTTCGCTTTGCCGCGGCGAAATTATCCAGAAATTCCAGTGTAAGACGACAAAGCTCTGCCGCATCCGCGCCGGAAATGCGCAACTCCTCCAACAAGTCTTCTTCCGTTTCGGCAAAGAATTCATCCCGGAGCGCTTCCAAAGGCTTCTTGATTTGGGGGTCGCGTCCGTATTTGTTGTAGAAGGCTTTCGTCTGTTCATCCAATTCCATTTTTGACGGCTTACGAAGCTGCGGGAATTTTTTCGGCATCGCGTCAAAAGCTTCTCGCATAGCTTTCCATGAATTCGTCGCCGCCGCTTCGGAAAGTATGTCAATCAGCTCACCGTCACGCGTAAAGGTTTCTGCGTAGGTCGAGATTCCCTCCGCTTCGGCCCGCTCGGCGAAATACCGCGCAGCGTCTCTGCAGGCGGCCAGCGTTCGTCTGATTTTGTCCGTCAGGTACGAGTACCAAGCTGCGGTCTCGACGGAGTTCTTCCCTTCGCCGACAAGGCGCTCCATGATTCCGGAAATCCAAGCTTTTGGCTCCGGCTGGCTTTCCGCGAAATCATACAGATCCAGCACCATTTCATACATCGACGCATCGCCGCGGTCCGTGCCGAAATTTCCGGAGAAGCGCAAAAAATCCCCGTCCGGCGCTTCATATTTCTGTTCGAACAGTTCCTGCACGACCCTCTGCCGCATCAGTTCCCGTTCCTGCTCGTTGAGCAGGCGGAATTTCGGATCGACGTCAATCGCCGTGAAATTTTCCCGGATCAATCGTTGACAAAAAGCATGAAGGGTGGAAATGGACGCGTTGGGCAACAAAACGATTTGGTGCGCGAGTTCCGGGTGCGCTTCCAACTCGTCCGTAAGCTTTTTCTCGATGCGTTCGCGCATTTCCGCCGCAGCCGCGTTCGTAAAGGTGACGACGAGCAGCTCGTCGATGCGGTAATTCCCGGCGATGATATTACGGACAATCCGCTCCACCAGCGTATAGGTCTTGCCGGAACCGGCAGCCGCCGAAACCAAAATGTTGTGACCGCGCTCCATCATCGCGCGCAGCTGTCCCGAAGACGGCGCGTTATTCTCCTTGCCCAAGCTCCTGACCTCCCTTCTGCTCCCGCTCCATTTCTTGTAAAAATTCCTTCGCCATATCCAGCTCGCGATAGGAAAAGCGTTCCAGCTTCACGTCAAAGCCGCATACGTCACCATAAGGGCAGAACGTACACGCAGTTTGATTTTTCGCTTGAAACGGATAAGCCTTGACGTCGCCCGAGAGAATTTTTTCGCCCGCTTCCTGCAGCTTTTTCACGGTATACGCTGCCAGCGCGTCAAACTCATGCTCCGCCTTAACGTTGTTCTTTGATGTTCCGTCAATGCCCCCGCCTTTCTTCAGCTTGACGCGAATATGGCGATGGGTCCCGTCAATCTTTTCAATTATCTTGGCGTCGTCCAGCAGCCATCCTTTCATGCGCAGCTCGTCCATCAGCTTCTTTTCCGCTTCCTCACGGCTCATTTTGCCGCCGCCGCTCATGACGGGATTTTTTAAAATGCAATAAAGCACCCCGGCAGAACGTATTCCGCTCGTGGAACGTTTCGAGAAAAACCGCTTGGCCGCTTCCAGATAAGTCAAAAGCTGAAGCTGAAGCCCGTAATAAATCTCCCACAGGGACAAATCCACATCGCCGGTTTTATAGTCGATAATCAGGTAATACACCTGACACTCCCTCGCATCGTTCTCAAATGCTCCACAGTCGATACGATCAATCTTGCCCGTAATGTCCAGTTTGACGTCGCTTCCCGGTATCGTCCAAGACATCAGTTCTCCCGCCGCCGTCCCCTCACCAAAGGGAAGCTCGAAATACTTGGGCGAGAACGCGCTGACGCCATCCCAATCCGAAAGGCGCGCAAGCGAACTCTCCGCCGTGCTTCCAATCCGCATAGCAAGGTTCTGATATTGGGCCGTACTGTCGAGGATTGCATTTTGTACGCTCGACGCCGCATTCTTCATCGCGCCCTCGACAAATACGGCACGCTCTTCCGCTGATACTTCCGACCACTTTTTCCTTTCTTGACGTGTTTTTTCCCCGAAGCCGCGCATGACGTCATGGAGCAGCGTTCCAAGTTCCAGCGAACGAAATGTATACTCCGCCCGTTCGTTTAATTGAAGCCCGTTTTGTGCGAAATGCCAGAACGGACATTTATAGTACCGCTCGAATCGCGTCACGCTGCCCGACAGCTTCCGGTTTCGCGTAAAAATACGCGCAGCCAGCGAAGGCGGAAGTATCGCTTCCTCTTTTCCTGCGAAAAGTCCCTGCACGACAGACGTCAGTCGCTCCCGCGCATGCGATAGTGCCCAATTGTAAACCTCGCCCCAAACGCCCCGTTGGCTTTCCTCTGGAAACGCAACATACTCCCGAAGTTTGGGCACGAGGCGCGACACGGCGCGATTTCCCGTCGAGAAAAGCAGTTTTTCTTCCTGCTCCCAAGTCATCCCTTCCAGCGGCACGCTGTTCAGTTCTGTCGACGGTAGGAGCTGCAAAAGGCGCGTGACGACGGATGACCGCCCCAGTCCTTTGCCCTCGCTGTCCGCCAACGCGTAGGATATCCAGAGATATTCCCGCGCCTCCGTGAAGCCGTGATACAAAAGATAATTCTCGCCGCAGCTCTCCTCTTCACCGGCTTTTGCAAGTTCCAGCCGCACTTCATCTTTTTTCGCGGCGAGCAATGCGCGATCCGCGTCCGAAAGCAGGCCGCCTGAAGAAGGCCGCCTGGGCATTACGCTGTCGTTCGCGCCGAGGATGTAAAGCGCGCGGACGTTGTTCAGGCTGTTTTCGTCAAAGGAGGCAATCGTCACCGAGTCGATCTTTTGCGGAATCAGCGACAATTCCAGCGCGTCCAGCCCGTCCGTCAAAAGCTCCGCGTAATCCGACAGCGCGATTTTCTCCTCGCCGCTGACCGACACCATCTGGTCGAAAAGCTCCGAAACCGCATTCCAGATCATGCGGTGCTCTTTCGCTTCTTCAAGATTTCCCGCCGTCTCGGCTTCTTCCGTCCAGCCCGCCAGCGTCTCCGGCACCTGCAGGCTCTCCAAGAAGCCGTACAGCGCCCGCGTTTTTTCTTGTACGCTCTCCGCCTTCAAGGACACCGACAACGCCAAAAACGGCTCTGCCACTTTCTGCCGAATACGGTTAACTGTTTGCAGAAACGTTTCGTCCGCCTCCGGCTCACTGGCGTGACGGTGCAGATACGGCCAGTCTTTTTTCCAGCCGGATTCCCCGCGGATTCCGAATTCGAGCACATAATTTTCCAAAATATCGGCCTCATGGTTTTCCAGCGGCAACAAATCCGTCTTGACGCACCGGAACACGGCGTCGTAAGACCAGCCGTCCGTCACGGTCTCCAGCGCCGAGCGAAGCAACTCTGCCAGCGGATGATGAACACCCGCCCTTTTCCTGTCCGTAAAAAATGGAATCCCGAATTCTTTCAGCGTGAATTCCAAAAGCTCCTCATAATTTTCGCCGTCGCGCAGCAAAATACCGATGTCGCGCCAGCGGAATCCCTCTTCGCGACACAAGCGCACCATATCCGCACCCGCCGCCTCCATTTCCAGGCGCCGCGTCGCCGCTTCCGTGACATGGACGCCTCGTGCTTTTTCCACGTCTTTTTCCTTGCGCAGGGGAAATCGGAACAGCCCTCGCTCTAGCGCGGCGATTCCCGACGCCTTCGCCTCGAAGCGATACGGCTCTTCCAAACGCCGTACCGTATAGGAAACGCCCATCTCCTCCGCCATGCGCTTTAGCCCTTGCAACGTATGCGCGGCTCTGTAGAAAAGCTCCGACGGCGCGATCCGCGTGCCCATGGGAACGTCAACGTCTAACGGCAGCGTGATATGAACAGCCTCCGCCGTTCGAAAAAACGCGCGCAGCACGTCCCTTTCTTGCGGATTGAAAAAAACAAAGCCATCCAGCCAGACCTCCGCCCCGGAAAATTCCCGATGGTTTTCCACGGCGATCGCCAATTTCGCCATGCGATCCTCTGCGTCCTCGAAGCGATTTTCAGTTTCGTACAAAAAATCGCCGTACAGCAGCGCGAGATCTTCCAGCTTTTTGCCCAAATATTTGTCATCCATAGTGTCCGCCGCCTCTTTGAGCGTCTCCGGCGTACAGTGATAGCTTTTCAGTTCCTCAATCATTTCCGCCAAGGAAGCCGTGAAGCCCCGCTGCCGGACGCCCCGTGCGAGAGCCGAAAGCTCTTCCGCACGTCTTCCGAGGATTTTTTTCAGTATCAGCCGCTTGCCGATTTCCGTCATGCGAGGCAGACGGCTGTCTTCCGTCGCCTTCCATGCCAATCGGCGAAAGCCGGACACGACGCCGCGCATCATCCCATGTCCCCGCGTCCGCGAAACAAGTTCTCGTTCCGCTTGGTACGTCATATGCTCCGGCACCACCAAAAGCAGCATGGAGCCAAGCGGATCCCGCTCCATCGCGTCGCGCATCGCACGAAAACATGTCTCCGTTTTGCCCGTTCCCGCACGGCCTAATATAAACTCCAGCTTCGCCATTGTTTTCCTCCCCCGAGGTATACGAATTGTATTCTCTCGGATAATAAACGTAACCCCCGGTTTTCGCAACCGGGGGAATTTTTTAAATTGTATAGAACCATGCGCCCGGAGCGATATCATGCTCGCAAAATGTTTCCCCGTCGCGCTCGTCTAGTTGCAGCTCCTGATTCTTGATGCTGACGCGGGTGTTCGGCTTGATGGACTGCGTAATGAAGGAGTTGCCTCCGATTACGGAATTTCGACCGATGACCGTATCGCCGCCGAGAATGGACGCGCCCGAGTAAATCGTCACGTTGTCCTCAATCGTCGGATGACGCTTCACACCCTTGAGCTTTTGCCCGCCCCTAGTGGAAAGCGCGCCAATCGTGACGCCTTGATAAATCTTGACCCGCTCCCCGATGATGGAAGTCTCACCAATGACGACGCCGGTTGCATGGTCGATAAAAAAGTACCGTCCGATGGTCGCACCAGGATGGATGTCTACGCCGGTGCGACCATGCGCGTATTCCGTCATCATACGGGGAATCAGCGGCACACGCAACATGAAAAGTTCGTGCGCAATTCGGTAAATCGTAATCGCCAACAGCCCTGGATAAGCCAGCACAATTTCTTCCATGCTCTTCGCCGCCGGATCACCGTCAAAAGCCGCCTCCAAATCGGTATTGACCAACGCGCGCAGAGCGGGAATACGGTGCAAAAAATCAACGACCAGCCGCAACGCTTCCCGCTGGACCACCGGCTCATCCACGCGCTCATATGCTGGCAATCCACGCAGAACGCCCGCGATTTGACGCGTCAGTTGAAACTCGATTTCCTCGATAAAGAACGAAAGGTTCCGTGCGTCATCATGCGGACTGTACGATTCTTTCCGGTAATATCCGGGGAACAGGATGCGAAGCAGCTTCTGCACAATGTCGATGACGACCTTCTCGTCCACCTGCGTCGATACGTCCCGCTGGTCTATCGCACGGTTTTGGTCGTAATCGGCGAGAATCTCCCGCACAACGGCTTGAATTTCATTTTCTTTGGCAATGCTCACGGTAAACTTCCTTTCAATTTTCCGGACTGCGTAATTATACTCTCGGGCACGCTGATCCGCCCTTCGTTTCCGTCTCATACTGATTGAACGCTCATATTATATCACGGTAAACGTGTCAAGAAAAGAACGCACAACCATGAAAATGTGATATACTTTTCCTTGATAATCATCGAAAAGGACTGATTCTGTGACGAAAGACACACACTGCGTCGGTTTGCGCCCCAGTGTGGATGCCAGCGCCCGTATTTTGATTCTCGGCTCCATGCCCGGCGCCGCATCGCTTAGCGCACAACAATATTACGCGCATCCGGCAAATCGATTTTGGCCGCTGATGGCACACCTTTTAAATGAGCCTGCGGCGCCGAAAGTTTACGAAGAGCGCCTTTCCATGCTGCGCCGCCATCATATCGCGCTCTGGGACGCCATCGACACCTGTGACCGTGAAGGCAGCCTTGATTCCGATATTCGCAATGTAAAAGCCAACGATTTTAACGCATTCCTAAAGAAATGGCC
>CACYUQ010000025.1 GCA_902777615.1 uncultured Selenomonadaceae bacterium | reverse complement strand
CAGTTCAAGACCTTGCCGTGAATTGCGGCGTGTGATATGATAAGAAAAAGTTTATAATGTCTAAATCTTTGGGGCAGGGTGAAATTCCCGACCGGCGGTATAGCCCGCGAGCTTTGTGCTATGCAAAGCATGACTCGGTGAGATTCCGGGGCCGACAGTGAGGAAGCGAAATGAGTTTTTGGGTCGCGTCCGCAGTCTGGATGGAAAAAGATTTTGTTCTTGGTTGTGGTTATGCCCCGGAGGAGTTTTCTTCCGGGGATTATTGTTTGCGAGGTGAAATCTTGGGCGAGGAAGGATATATGCGCGAAGCGTTTCGTCTGGCGGCGCATGGGCGCGGACGTACCTCGCCGAACCCGATGGTCGGCGCGGTGCTCGTCCGAGACGGGCGGATTGTCGGGATGGGGTGGCATAGAAAAGCCGGGACAGAGCATGCCGAGATTCACGCGTTGCGCATGGCAGGAGAACTGGCGCAAGGAGCGACGCTCTATGTGACGCTGGAGCCTTGCTCGCATACGGGACGCACCGGCCCCTGCGCGAAAGCGATTCTCACTGCGGGAGTGAAGCGCGTCGTCGCCGCGATGGAGGATCCGAATCCGAAGGTCAGCGGCCGCGGCTTTCAGATGCTTCGCGAGGGTGGTGTCGAAGTGTCCTGCGGACTGTTGGAGTCGGAGGCTCGACGGCTGAACGAAGCCTTTATCACATGGGTGACAAAGAAGAGACCGTTTGTCACCTTAAAAATGGCAATGACGTTGGACGGAAAGACGGCGACGGCAGGTGGCGAATCACAGTGGATTACAGGAGAAGCGGCACGTCTTCGCGGTCACATCCTACGAGACGAAAACGATGCAATACTTGTCGGAATCGGCACAGTGCTTGCAGATCATCCCTCATTGACGACACGATTGCCTGACGGAAATGGAAAAAATCCCATACGTGTCGTGTTGGACAGTCAAGCGCGGATTTCCCCGAGCGAGCCAATGCTATACGATAAAGCAGCTCCAATCTGGGTTGCGGCAACAGAGACTGCGCCGCCGGAAAATGTGAAAAAACTTAGAGCGGCAGGAGCGGACGTGCTTTTTGCTGGCGCTGGGCCAAGGGTGGATGTACCTCTTCTTCTGCGGCTGTTGGGGGAGAGGAACGTTTGCTCGCTGCTGGTCGAGGGGGGATCGACGGTTCATTTTTCATTTTTGTCGTCGGGACTTTCCGATAAAATCTGTGCGTTTATCGCTCCGATGCTTTTCGGCGGGAAAAATGCAACACCGACCGTCGGCGGCGAGGGATTTTCGCAGATTGCCGATGCGGTGCGTCTGACGGAGACGAGTTGGGAACAAATTGGAGACGATTTTTGCATAGCCGGCTATATCAAGAGGTGAGTGCGTGTTTACGGGAATTGTGGAGGAAGTGGGGCGTATTCGCGCCGTCGGCGGCGGACGTATGGAAATTGCTGCTAAAACAGTACTGGATGGGACGGAACTCGGTGACAGCATTGCAGTAAACGGCGTTTGCTTAACAGTCACGTCGGTTACGAAAAGGAGCTTTACGGCGGACGTAATGCCCGTAACGCTTTCGAGAACTGCGCTCGGCAGTTTGAGAACTGGGGACGGCGTAAATTTAGAAAGGGCGTTGACGTTTTCCTCACGGCTTGGCGGTCATATCGTTAGTGGTCATATTGACGGTGTAGGACGTCTTGAAAGCGTTGAAGTAAAGGAAAACGCGCATATTCTTCGTATTAAGGCTGCTCCGTCAATTTTACGGTATATTGTACCGCGAGGATCGGTGGCGCTTGACGGCGTGAGTTTAACCATCGCGGAAATTGACGACGACAGTTTTTCCGTGTCGTTGATTCCGCATACACGGCAGGTAACGGCGCTAAATGAAAAGAGGTTGGGCGCATCCGTCAATATTGAAAATGATGTTATCGGAAAATATGTAGAAAAGCTTCTGCGTTCACCGGAGAAAAAAGACGGCGGAGCGTCGAAGGAGCTGACGATAGATTTTTTGAAATCTTGTGGATTTTAACGAGGAGGCGACAGGATGGGCTTTTCGAAAGTGGAAGATGCCATCGAAGACATACGACAGGGAAAGATGCTGGTGGTCGTCGATGACGAGGATAGAGAAAACGAAGGCGATTTGATTATCGCAGCGGACAAGGTGACGCCGGAAGCGGTCAATTTTATGGCGACTTATGCCAAAGGGTTGATTTGTACGCCGATGGAGGGCGACCGACTGGATGCGCTCGATATCACACCGATGGTCGCGAACAACACAGACAATCATGAAACGGCCTTTACCATTTCCGTAGATGCCGTAACGACGGACACGGGGATTTCTGCCTTTGAACGATGCCAGACGGTGCGTCTTTTAATTGATCCTTCGGCGAAACCGTCAAGCTTCCGACGTCCCGGTCATGTGTTTCCGCTTCGTGCGGTGCCCGGCGGTGTACTGCGACGTGCCGGACATACGGAGACGACCGTTGACCTTGCGAAGTTGGCGGGATTGTACCCGGCGGGGCTTTGCTGTGAGATCATGGCTGATGACGGTCACATGATGCGAACGCCCCAGCTTTTGGAATTTGCGGAGATGCATGGCCTGCATATGATTACCGTGCAGGCGTTGATTGCCTATCGGAAGCGAACGGAGACGTTTATACGGCAGATTTCGGACGTGGATTTTCCTAGCAAATACGGGCATTTTCGTATCAAAGCATACGAGAGCACGCTAGATGGGAAATGTCATCTGGCTGTCGTCAAAGGTGATGTACAGGATAAGAAAAACGTGTTGGTGCGCGTTCATTCTGAATGTTTGACCGGTGATGCTCTTGGCTCGATGCGTTGCGATTGCGGGGAGCAATTGGCGACGGCGCTTCGCCGTATCGAAGCGGAAGGGACTGGTGTAGTCCTTTATATGCGGCAGGAAGGACGCGGCATTGGCCTCGCGAATAAGATGCGAGCGTATGCGTTGCAAGACCAAGGTAAAGACACGGTGGAAGCGAACGTATTACTGGGATTTGCACCCGACCTTCGGGATTACGGCATCGGTGCCCAAATTCTCGCCGACCTCGGGCTGACGAGCATTCGACTTTTAACGAATAATCCTGCAAAGCGAGCGGGACTTGAGGGGTACGGGCTTTCTATCGTCGAGCGTTTGCCGTTGGAAATCCATTCTAATCCATATAATCATCATTATCTTGAAGTCAAGAAAAATAAAATGGGGCATCTTTTGGAGGAGGAGTGAAAAGTATGGCAAATATTATCGAAGGAAATATCACAGCGGAAGGATTGCGTTTCGCGATTGTAGCGTCGCGATTCAACGAGTTCATTACGTCAAAACTTTTGGAAGGGGCTCTGGATATGTTGCGGCGGCACGGCGCATCGGAAGAACAGATCGATGTCGTTTGGGTTCCGGGAGCATTCGAAATTCCACTAGTCGCTAAAAAACTTGCCGCTTGCGGTAAATATGATGCGGTAGTTTGCGTCGGTGCGGTGATTCGCGGTGCGACGTCCCATTATGATTATGTGTGCAATGAAGCGTCGAAAGGGGTTGCCCAAGCGGCACTTTCCACGGGGGTACCGGTTATTTTCGCTGTCGTTACGACGGAAAATATTGAACAGGCTGTGGAACGCGCGGGGACGAAAGCGGGTAACAAGGGCGCGGACGGCGCGTTGGCAGCGATGGAAATGGCAAATCTTTTGAAGAAAATCGGGTAGGGAGACAACGATTATGAAAATAGGAATTATCAGCGATACCCATGGCTCAGCGGGATGCTGGGCTATGGCGTACAACAATTTTTTCTGTAAAACCGATCTGATTTTTCATGCGGGAGATGTGTTGTACCACGGACCGCGCAACCGGATGACAGACGATTATCGTCCGGCAAAGCTTGCAGACGCAATCAAAAAATCGCAAGTACCCATTATCGCATCGCGCGGCAACTGCGACTCTGAGGTTGACATTGCAGTACTTGGCATACCGCTCGCTGCACCTTACGCTTTTGCCTTTGTGAACGGAAAGCGCATTGTACTGACGCACGGTCATCTGGTGGAGACGCAGGAAGAAAAATTGGAGATGGCGGCGAAGCTGAAGGCCGATATTTTCATTAGCGGACATACGCATATCCCTGTTATCGAGTGTGTCGGCCAAACAATTTTTTTAAATCCCGGTTCGCCTGCGTTGTCAAAACGTGAGGACGGGCGCTCGACTTTTGCGTTGATGGACGAGCGAAACATTTCCATTCGTGACCTTTACACTGGGGATATTTTGGACGGTCTTTCGTTGGAGTGATGGGAAATATGGATTGTCTGTGCAAAGCAACGGCGGAAGATGTGCGCGTTTACGCGGCGATTACGACGGGGCTGGTAGGCGAGGTGGCAAAACGTCATCGGTGCAGTATGTTGGGGACGGCGGCGTTGGGACGTGTAATGACAGGCGCGCTCTTGATGGCGGCGAACTTGAAAAATAAAGAGTGTCTGACGATAAAAGTGCAAGGAGACGGTCCGTTGGGAAAGATTGTGGCGGACGCATCTGCCGACGGTGCAGTACGCGGTTATATTGCACATCCCGAAGTCGAACTTCCATTGACGAACGGCAAACTGTCTGTTGGGCAGGGCGTCGGACGCGGATTTATCTCTGTCACGCGGTTTACGGGCTTGAAGGAACCGGTCACGGGCACTTGTGAAATATTTTCCGGCGAAATTGCCGAAGATTTGACGCGCTATTTATTTCAATCGGAGCAGACGCCTTCCGGTGTCGGGCTCGGTGTGCTTGTCGGCAAGAATGGAGAAGTGGAGTCAGCTGGCGGTTTCATTGTTCAGCCTATGCCGGGAGCTTCGGAAGAAACGCTTTCGTGTCTTGAAAACACGATTGCGACGATTCGGCCAGTGTCTGCTATGGCGAAAGACGGATTTTCAGCGTGGGAAATCGCGTCTGAGGTCTTAAGCGGATTTTCGGATATTCATATCCTGTCGGAGACGGAACTTGCCTTCCGATGCCAATGCTCGCGAAATCGTACCGAGGAAATTCTCGAAACGCTCCGTAAGGAAGACTTGGAACGCCTCATAGAAGATGGACAGGCGGAGGTTTGCTGCGACTTTTGCGGAGAAAAATATCATTTTACGAAAGAAGAACTGCTGGCGATACGGGCGAGAATCGGGGGATGAAGGATGCGTCAAATCGTATTGGTGACGCTGTTTTGTTTGCTGTCTGTAACGAATACTGCGTTTGCGCAAGAGAAAGTCTTTGAAGAAAAGGATGGCATAACCTATTACCATGGTGATCTGAATTATCCAGTATGGTCGATGGGCAATCGTGTAGGGGCGGTTGCAGATCTTTCCAGCGCATATATCGTGGAAGAAAACGAGAAATGGAGGCTTATCGGCTTTTTGTCTTTTCCGGTAGTTTTACGTGGACGGGGCGAAAACGGAGATGCGATTCCCTTGGAAGAGGAGTGGCGTGAGTGTTGGTTTTGGCAAAAGCTGAAAACGGGAGAGTACTTCTTCAATCGTGACGGTTATCCCGGCAATAAAGTGGAAGGAAACGCCTTTGTTCATGAATTGGCAGCATATCAAATGCTTTTAGATGCTGCGCAAATCAACATGCAATAAAAATGATACAAAATACCTAAAAGAAATATTTTTGTCCTTATTGAGAAAAAATGATCTTTCGTATAAAATAGTAATGAAAAGTGGGAGAGTGTTTTTAGGGAAGGAGTGTAGATTATGGCTATCGGAGGGCTTGGTTTCGTAAATCAAATCAATCGTACGCATTCTTCGGTTGGTTCCAGCATTCAAAAGATTGCGACGGGTTCACAGAATCCTTCGGCAAAATACGGTGTTTCGGCGTATGCGATTTCGGCGCGTATGAGTTCGAACATTGGGACGGCGGCGCAGTCAAAACGTAATGCGCAGAATGCAAACGCCATGTTAAACGTAGCGGCAGGCGGCGTCAGTTCGACGGTAAATGCGTTGACCTCCATTAGAGATCAGGTTTTGCAGGCGGCAAACGGAACGAATAATGCTTCGGATATTGCCGCTATTGGGCGTTCTATTTCGGGTTCGATTTCGACAATCAATGATAACGCTGCGGTTGAATACAATGGAATGCGTCTTTTGGACGGCACACGTTCTATTACCGTAGCGGGAGATGCGGGGTATAAAACTATCAAGCTGGGAAATCTGTCTTCTCAGAGCTTGGGGTTGACCGATGAGGACGGGAAATTGACGTTTGACCTTTCTTCGCGAGAGGGAATTGAGAAAGCGCTCGGAACGGTGGATGCTGCATTATCTACGGCTTCAGGCGCAGCGAATGGCATTACCTCTGCACAGGAGGGGCTCGTTGATAGTGCGTTGGATTCTTCGCTGGGTATGGCGACGGATATTGGCGCGGAACAGCAAGGGTTGACTTTCTCGGAGGCGAATTATACGACGATGGAAGAATCCCTGACGGCTGGGCTTTCAACGCAGGATGACACGGATATTGCCGCGGAAGTTACCAAACTTCGTTCTGCAGACGTGCAAAACCAACTGGCATTGCATGCACAGAAAATGTTCATGCACAACACGGCACAGGTTCTTTCGTTGCTTCCGTAATTTTCAATTTTGATAATTTAGGGAGCCGCCTTTTGGCGGCTCTTTTTCTATGGGAGTAAATGTGCTATACTATCACGTATGGAGAATAGGCGCAGAGTGTGAGAAATAAGCGCGTCCTGCGGGATAAAATAGAAGGGGAGTTTTGGGATGGCGGTACTGGAGGTACAGAAAGCTGGGGCGCCGGTTTTGAAAAAAGTGAGCGAACCGGTGAAGCGGTTGGACGGAAAACTGCGGAGTTTTCTGGATGATATGGCGGAGACTATGTATAAATTTGACGGAATTGGACTTGCCGCTCCGCAGGTCGGTCGGTCCATCCGCGCCGTAGTGATAGATATAGGAGACGGAAGGCTGTTGGAAATGATCATACCCGTCATTACCGCTCGGGAAGGTATGGCTGTGGACTCGGAAGGCTGCCTGAGTGTGCCAGGCATCTTTGGCGAAGTGGAACGTTCGGAAAAAGTGACGGTGGAATATACGACGCGTTATGGGAAAAAGCGGAAGTTGGAAGCGGATAAGCTTTTAGCACGTTGCGTTCAGCATGAGCTGGATCATTTGGACGGGGTTTTGTTTATTGATGTGGCGAAAAGCTTGCGACAGGAGACGGAAGAAGCATGAGACGACTACGGACTGTTTTCATGGGAACGCCGGATTTTGCCGTTCCATGTCTCGCAAAGATGGCGGAAATCAGCGAAGTTGTCGGCGTAGTGACGCAGCCAGACAAGCCGCGAGGGCGCGGACAAAAACTATCGCCGTCCCCGGTGAAGGTCTTTGCTGAGGCTCATGGAATTCCCGTTTACCAGCCTAAAAAGGTCCGGGAAGGTGAATTTGTTTCAACGCTGGAGAGAATTGCTCCGGAATTGATTGTTGTGGTGGCCTTTGGACAAATATTGCCTCAGCGGATTCTTGATATTCCACCTTTGGGATGCGTAAATGTACATGCGTCGCTGTTGCCTCGTTATCGTGGCGCAGCACCGATGCAGCGTTGTCTGATGGCAGGTGAGACAAAAACTGGCGTGACAACTATGTTGATGGATGCGGGATTGGACACGGGAGATATGCTCCTTTGGGACGAAGTGGATATCAGTGCGGACATGACGATGGAGGAATTGCATGATACTCTGCGCGACTTGGGAGCGGCTCTTCTGGAAAAGACTGTTGCGGCGTTAATTGAGGGAACGGCGGTGCGTATAAAACAGGATGAAGCGCAGTCTTGTTACGCAGCAATGTTGACGAAGGAAACCGGGAAAATCGAATGGAAAAAGTCGGCGCAAGAGATTCATAATTTGGTGCGTGCGCTTGATTCTTGGCCCGGCGCTTACGCGACGATGGACGGAAAAACTTATAAGATTTGGCGTACCCATGCGTTTTTAGAAAAGGTTGAGGGAACGCCGGGCGAGATATTGGGACAAACGGAACAAGGATTTTTAGTGGCGACAGGGCTCGGCGCCTTGGAAATATTGGAAATTCAGGCGCCGGGGAGAAAACGAATGCCCACGGTGGAATATTTACGGGGACATACGATTTCAGAGCACAGTTTTTTTGCGTAAAGTGAGGTTAGACATGGGAGAGGGACTTGCCATGGAACGGCCGCGTAAGCGGCTTTTTATTGCCCTTTTATCCTTGAGTCTTTTAGTGGTTGGCTTTATGGCCTACGCGGTTTGGCATGTCAGCTATTTGGGGCTTCGCGAGATTAGTGCGCAGTTGCCTTTGATTTTGGGCGTTGTTTTGGCGTGCGCGTTTTTGTTTACGGGGCTTGGGATTGTGGGGATTGTGGGCGCGATTCTCGGCGTTCCTTTTTTGTCCGTTTTTCAGAAAAGGACGTATGCCCTTATCAATGCATTGTTTCCGATTGCGATTTTGCTGGGCAAAGTGTTTGGCTTTGACCGTAGGAAAATTGAGCGATCATTTATCGCCGTGAGTAATCAAATTATCCATCAACAGCATATCAAGGTACCGGCAGATCGATTGCTGGTTGTGACGCCGCATTGCCTTCAGTTGGCAAGCTGTCCGCATAAGATCACTCGTGATCCAATGGCGAACTGTAAGCGTTGCGGCGGGTGCGATATCGGCGCGCTGGTCAGTCTCGCCGAGGAGTTGGGGTTCCATTTTTTCGTGGTGACGGGCGGAACACTTGCACGGCAGACCGTGAAAAACATTCGTCCCAAGGCGGTGCTGGCAATCGCTTGCGAGCGGGATTTGACGAGCGGCATCCAAGACGTGTATCCACTCCCTGCCGTAGGCGTCATGAATATTCGTCCTAACGGGCCTTGTTATAATACGCGCGTGAATATGGCGCAAGTACGGCGAGAAATTGAAGCGATGCTAATTGATGCGCCGTCCGAGGAAAAGGAGGCGTCTCATGGATAAGGCGCGGGAAACAGCAATGAAAGTGCTGTACGCAGTGCATGAGAACGGCGCATACGCCAATGTGGCTTTGGTGGAGGCTTTGCGCGGTACTCAGCTCGATGATTTAGGGCGGCGGTTTGCGACGGAGTTGGTCTATGGCGCGGTCAAGGCCGGGGACACGCTGGACTGGATGATAGGGCAGTATACGAAACGGCCGCTCCGCAAAATGGCTCCGTATGTGCGCGCGGTTTTACGGCTGGGGATATTCCAGCTCTTTTTTTTGGAAAAGATACCGGCGTCGGCCGTTTGCAATGAATCTACCGAGTTGATGAAAAAGTATGGCCATATTGGAACGGCGCGGTTCGTTAACGGGATTCTTCGCACGGCGGCGAGAGAGCCGGAGCGGACACGTATTGCAGAAGGAAAAGACGAAGCAGAGTATTTGTCTCTTGCGTTTCAGCATCCCTTGTGGCTGGTTCGCCGATGGCTCCGCGCTTTCGGACGGGAGGAAACGGAGCGACTTTGCAACTTTGACAATGCGCCGGCGGTGCTGTCCCTTCGGGCGAATCTCCTTCGAACGACTCGGGACGAATTGATGGATCGGCTTCGCGGGGAAGGGGCGGAAGTTCATCCTTCCGAGTGGACGCCCGAGGGTGTTCTCTGTACCGAACACGGTGCGCTTGACACTTCGTCTTCTCTTCGCGAAGGATTGTTTCAAGTGCAGGATGAAAGCTCGATGCAGGTGGCCCATGTAATAGCGCCGGAACCCGGAGAATTCGTATTGGATATGTGTAGCGCTCCCGGCGGGAAAACGACGCATTTGGCGGAACGAATGAAAAATCGGGGCCGGATTGTCGCGCTGGATATTTATGATGCGAAGTTGGCGCGAGTGGAAGAAAACGCGAAGCGGCTTGGCATATCTATCATAGAAACGCGGCGTCTGGACGCTCGAGAGGCGGGAAAGGTTTTTAAGAAGCAGGCGGACCGCGTATTATTGGATGCGCCCTGTTCGGGGCTGGGCGTTTTACGTCGTCGTCCCGATGCGCGTTGGAGAAAGTCGGCGGAAGAAATTGGCCGATTGCCGATGCTTCAACGGGAACTTTTGGAAAGCGCGGCGCAAGCGGTTAGACCTGGGGGCATAATTGTCTACAGTACATGTACGATAGAGCCGGTGGAAAATGAGGAATTGGTCCGAGATTTTTTGGCGACTCATGCAGAAATGGAACAGGAGACGACAGGTGCGTATCTTCCCTGCCGACCGTCAAAGAACGATATGGTCCAGTTTTATCCACAGCGCGACGGAATTGACGGCTTTTTTATTGCGAGGCTCAGACGAAAGGAAGCGTAAACGATGGAAAATCTTTTTGGACTGACCGTCGGGGAGATCGGCGTTCGGTGCGCTTCCTTGGAGATTCCCAGCTATCGGGCAAAGCAAATTGCAGAATGGATGTATCGAAAAGGCGCAAATGCTTTTTCGGTGATGACGAATTTGCCGAAAAGCCTGCGGACGGAGCTGGAGCAATTTTTTTCGATTGCGCGGGCAAAATGTGTGGAACGCTGGGATTCTTCGGACGGGCGGACATCGAAATTTCTGTTGGAGTTTTCCGACGGTGTGGCGGTTGAAACGGTGCTGATGCGCCAGCCTTATGGCAACAGTGTTTGCATATCTACGCAGGCAGGGTGCGCCATGGGATGCGCATTTTGCGCTTCTACATTGTACGGCGTATCGCGCAATCTCACACCGGGGGAAATGTTGGACGAGGTTCTCTTTATCGATGAGAAACTGCGCGGCGAAAATCAAAAAGTCGATACAATGGTGTTGATGGGTTCCGGGGAACCTATGATGAATTATGAAAACGTATTGGCTTTTTTGCGGCTTGTTCATGAGCCTTATTGTCTCAACATGGGATACCGCAATATTGCGTTGTCTACATCGGGGGTCGTTCCGGGGATTGAATGCTTGACGGAAGAAGGTCTTCCCATTACGCTTTCGATTTCCTTGCACGCGCCTACAGACGAACTTCGTTCGATGTTGATGCCCATCAATCGCAAATACGGCGTGCAGGAAGTAGTTGCGGCAGGGCGCGCTTATGCGGAGAAAACGAAACGGCGGGTTACTTACGAGTATATATTGATCCGAGGCGTCAACGATGGAGAGAAGGAAGCTCGCGAACTGGCTGCGCTCCTCAAAGGACAGTTGGCGAACGTGAACTTGATTCCCATCAATCCGGTGACGGAGCGGAATTGGGAGCGGCCTTCGGAAGATGAGATTCAGAGGTTTTGCTGCGCTCTTGAACGGTTGCATATTTCTGCGACAGTGCGACATGAAATGGGGGGCGACATACAGGATGCCTGCGGCCAGCTCCGCAATCGTCACCTTGAAAGCGGCGCTTTTGACTAATGCGCTTTTGCGCCGTATAATAGTAAGGTAATGTAAATGACAATGCGGACAGAAATGCGTTGGGAGGGATTCCAGTGGGTTCCTTTTTGCAGAAAATTTTACCGTCTTTTTTCGGTCATAATTTTACCGGAGATTTAGAGCCGGCGGAGATACGAAGGGCTCTTGAGAAAGAGATTACCGAGCGACGCAAGCAGACGAAAAACGGAAATATCGTGCCGAACGCTTACAAAATTCGCTTGGGTACGGAAGATTACCAGCGACTTTCTTCCTTACGCCTCATGGAGGACATGACGGTTTTTGCGGAGAAGGTGTTGATTCTATCTGACAGCTTCATGGATGGTAATTTTGCCCTTCGGCTGGGCGAGGATGAGTCCTTGCAGCCGGGCGAGTTTGAAGTGTTGTCTCAATACGAGGATGTGAAGCCGAAAGCGGCGGCGGATACGGATTCCAACACGTTGGTGCTTTCCAAGTCTGATTTTACCCGGCCGCTGAATTTGCCGCCGGTTCGTCGTCTTGCGTCCCTGCGTGTGATTCGTGGGATTGATGCGAAATCGTACTTGGAGATTGGGGAAAGGAAGGTGTATCTTGGCCGTCGGGATCAAAATGATTTTATCCTGACAGATCTGAACGTTTCACGTCTTCATGCGTCTATTGAATATGAGCGCCATCGGCACTTTGTCCGGGATGCCGGCAGTTTAAACGGGCTTTTTGTCAATGGGGAAAAGACGGCGGAGGCTTGTCTTTTGTCCGGAGACGAGATTGGTATGGGGAATACCCTCCTTCGTTATGAGGTGCTTTGAGATGACGCGAGTGTACTTGGCTACGGATATTGGTCCGAGTCGGGAAATGAACGAAGACGCCGTCGCCGTATTGGACCGCGAAACCTATATCGTGGCCGACGGTATGGGGGGCTATACCTCAGGCGAAGTGGCGAGCCATATGCTGGTGGCTTCGGTGCGCGAAACATTGGAGTCGCAAGAGCATTTTAGCGCGACGGAATTGAAAAAGGCGTTGCTTTGTGCTAACGAGGAAATATTGCAGGCGGTGCGGACCCATCCGGCTTATGCCGGTATGGGAACCACGGCGACGATCTGTCACCGGGAGGGCGAAGAATTTGCTTGGGCCCATGTGGGAGACAGCCGTCTGTATTTGTTGCGGGATGGAAAGCTTCAGCAAATTACAAGGGATCATTCCTTGGTTTCCGAGCTGGTGGCCAACGGTTCCATCACGCCGGAAGAGGCGATGACGCACCCTAAACGCAATGTGATTACGCGGGCGGTGGGCGTCGCTGAGGAGCTTATGGTGGATGAAGGAATCTTCCGTGCAAAGCTGAAGGACGTTCTTTTGCTGGCCAGTGACGGTTTAACATCGGTCCTGCCAGACCCCGACCTTTGCGCGTTGCTTCTTCACGCGCTTTCCAATGAAGAAGACGCTGCGAGATATTTGGTCGACAAGGCCATTGAAGCGGGAAGTCATGACAATATCAGCGCAATCGTAGCAATCTACAACGCTTGAAAGAACAGCGCATTGAAAGTATTAGTTGGAGGGAAGCGGCGTGAAGCAAGGCGTATTGGATCAACGGTACGAGCTTCTTGAACATATTGGCGGTGGCGGGATGGCCGACGTCTATAAAGCCCATGACACAGTATTGGACCGGATGGTGGCGGTCAAAATTTTGCATGCTCAACTGGCCGGGGACGAAGATTTTCTGGAAAAGTTCCATTTAGAGGCAAAAGGCGCAGCACGGCTTTCTCACCCGAACATCGTCGGAATTTTCGACGTGGGGCAGGATGAAGACAAGCACTATATCGTGATGGAATACATCGCAGGGGAAACGCTGAAAAAGAAAATTCAGCGGGAGGGCAAGCTGACCGTGGAGGAGGCCCTGCGGATTGCAAAAGAAATTGCCCGAGCCCTGCGGGAAGCGCATAAAAATAATCTCGTCCATTGCGATATCAAACCGCATAATATTCTCGTAACACCGGACGGTCGCGTGAAGGTAGCGGATTTTGGTATTGCCAGAGCGGTTACTTCTTCCACGATGACATACAACGGAAACGTCATTGGTTCCGTCCATTACTTTTCGCCGGAACAGGCGAAGGGAACGAAAGTGACGCCGAAATCAGATGTATACTCTCTGGGCGTTGTGCTGTATGAAATGTTGACGGGAGTATTGCCCTTTACGGGGGAAACTACAGTCAGCATCGCTCTGAAGCATTTACAGGAGGAACCGCGCCCGGTCTGTCAACATGACCGGACGTTGCCGCCGATGGTAGAAGCCATCGTGCAAAAGGCGATGGCTAAAGATCCGGAAGATCGCCCGAGCAGTGACGAGTTGATTGAGGATATCCAACAGGCGGAACGGTTTCTCGGCTTTGAAGGCGGACATGATGCAGGAGAGGTCGACCCGTTTGCGACACGACTCATGCAGCCTATAGATGTGGAGATGCGGTCGGAAGCGGAAGGTGATGAAGAAGACGAAAAGGCAAGGCCTTTTTTCAAGTCGAAAATCTTTATAGCGGCGGCGATTTTCTTAGTATTTATAGGATTTTCAGTGGGAGCGTTTCTGGCCTTTGGAAAGTTTTGGAGCATGGCTGAGGTGCAAGTTCCGGACGTCAAGGAACGTCCTATGACGCTTGCCAAGCAGTTATTGGAGACGGCGAATTTACGCGTGAATATTGTCGAGCAATTCGACGCAAAAATATCCGCAGGGCAGGTTATCTCCCAATCGCCGGATGCGGGCACGATGGTCAAGGAACAGCGTGTCGTGACTATTTATGTCAGCAAGGGCGGAGAAGAGCTCACAATGCCGAATCTTAAAGGATTATCTAGACTTTCGGCGGAAAACAAACTAAAAAAAATGGGGTTGACAGTGGGAAGCGTTTATGAAAAAGTTTCCGAACAGGAGGCTTGGACGGTGCTGGAGCAGGAGCCGTCAGAGGGGAAAAAGATCCAAAAAGGGCAGAGCGTAGATTTGACAATTAGTAAGGGAAAGCCCATCAAGCTGGTGCGTGTTCCCAATTTTTACGGCGATTCGCTGGAGGCAGCTAAGGATCGGCTCAAGCAACTCCGGCTTTCCTTGGGAGCCGTGACGAGAGAACCAAGCCGTCAAGCGACAGGAACGATTTTACGTCAGACGCCCAGTGCGGGAACCGAGGTCGACGAAGAAACGACGGTGGACTTTGTGATTGCAGAGCCTGCAAAGCCCAATGCGCCTTCGTCGAATGACAGAAAAGACGACGGGCCAGCGAAGCCGCCGAGTCGGACCAGCGATACAGGAAAAAAATGACAGTCTTGGAAAGAGGGAACGGATGATGCTGAAAATTGCCCCATCGATTTTATCGGCGGATTTTGCCGCATTGGGCGTGGAAGTTGAACGCGTAGATGCGGCGGGTGCTGACTATATCCATATCGACGTGATGGATGGTCAGTTTGTTCCGCGGATTACCATCGGTTCGGACGTGGTCAAGGCGCTCCGGCGTCATTCGAGAAAGCCTTTTGATGTGCATTTGATGGTAGAACGGCCGGAGAACCAGATTGACGCTTTTGCTGACGCTGGAGCGGATGTGATTTCGTTTCATGTGGAAGCGGCGAAGCATGGCCATTGCATCGTTCAGGCCATTCACGGACGCGGGCTGAAAGCGGCCGTTGCGCTGAACCCGGGAACGCCCGCCGTCTTTGTTGAGCCGTATCTGGAGGATGTGGACATGATTCTTGTTATGACTGTCAATCCGGGGTTCGGCGGTCAAAAATTCATTTCCTCGACGTTGCAAAAGATCCGACAAGTTCGTGAAATGATTACGTCTTCTGGACGAGCCATAGAGTTGGAAGTGGACGGTGGTGTCAACGCAGAGACGGCGAAGTTGGTCATGGATGCGGGAGCAAACGTGCTTGTCGCCGGGTCGGCGGTATTCGGAAAGGAAAATCTTTCCGAGGCGATTTCCGCGCTTCGCGTAAAGTGAACAGTAAGACGGATCGTAAGGAATATAATAGGAGGCACAGCCTTTGAAAGATATACAAAGCAGCGTCGATTCCCGTGGAATCGCGATTCAGCAAGTCGGTGTGCGGGAGATTCACCTTCCATTCCGGATTCGGACGAAGGAAGGGGATGTTCAGCAAGTATTGGCACAGATCTGTTTTACGGTTTCCCTTCCCCAAGAATATAAGGGAACGCATATGAGCCGCTTCATGGAGATTTTGAATCAGTGGGGTGATCGTCCTATCGCGGAGCCGGAGATGGAAGCGATTTTGGACGAAGCGTTGGTGCGCCTTTCCGCAGCCTCTGCCAATATTGAAATCCGTTTTAAATATTTTATAAAGAAAGTTGCACCGGTCAGCGGCAAGGCCTCACTTCTTGATTTGGACTGCTGTTTTTACGGCAGCAAGGGAAAAGACACAAGATTCGTGTTTGAATTCAGAGTCGATGTTCCTTCTACGTCTCTTTGTCCATGCAGCAAGTCCATTTCACGTTACGGCGCCCACAATCAGAGGGGCGTCATGCGGGCACGGTTACGTTTTCGGAAAGGCTACGAATGTATCTATATCGAAGATTTGGCCGAATTGATGGAACGGCAGGCGTCGAGTCCGTTGTATCCGTTGTTGAAGCGAGAAGACGAGAAATATGTGACGGAACACGCCTATGATAATCCGAAGTTCGTGGAAGACATACTTCGTGATTTGGTCATCGCGTTTCGAGCTTTACCGGGATTGGAATGGTTTTCCGTTTCTTGCGAGAATTTTGAGTCGATTCACAATCATAACGCTTACGCGAGCCATGAGGAACAAGTGGTATGAAGCGTCTGATTGTCAATGCGGATGATTTCGGACTGCATTCTGCGGTAAATCATGGTATTATTGAAGGATATCAAAAAGGATGCCTTCGCAGCACTTCCTTCGTGGCCGCAGGTGCGGCAGCGGAAGAGGCGGCTGAATTGGCTCGGGAAAATCCAGGGCTTGGTGTTGGGATTCACCTGACTCTTGTGGCGGAGCGCCCCGTGCTTCCGCCAGAAAAAATACCGAGCCTTGTGGGAGACGACGGACGATTGCTGTCGGATCACATGGCTTTCATCAAGCGTTATATGACCGGCGGTGTTCGCATGGAGGAACTCCGAGCGGAGTGCGAGGCACAAATTCTTCGGGCTCGTCAGTTGGGAGTTCGTCTTACGCATATCGACAGCCATCAGCATCTGCATGTGCTTCCCGGCGTGATTTCCCTTGCCCTTGTATTGGCGAAGGAATATGGTTTTTCAAAAATGCGGCTTCCGGCAGAAGCGTTCCTCTTTTCTGGAGGATATCCCGTTTCCGTAGGGCGCTATATCGCTAAGTGCGGTCTCACATCCTGTGCACTTATGGCGAAAAACGCTATGCGACGCGCAGGAATTTCGACACCGGAGGCGTTTTTCGGGATGATCGCCGGCGGGCATATGTTTTTGCCCCATTTCATGGCTATTCTTCGGGCTTTGCCCGAGGGCGTCTCGGAGATTATGGTGCATCCGGGGACGGACAACCGCGTGTTGGACGATATTTATCATTGGCAATACCATTGGGAGGAAGAACTTGCGTCTGTGACATCGAAGGAAGCCATGGAGTATATAGAGACGCAGGGAATCCGGCTCATTTCGTATGAGGAGTTGACCTATGGGGAAGTTCTATAGGCGGCTGGCGCTTCTTGTCGTGCTGGTGCTCGGCATATCCGGCGCCGTGATTTACTTTACGGTGGACATTCACACCTTGGCAAATTTGACATTATTTCAGCCTTGGTCGCTGGCGGTGGCGATGCTTTTCATCGGCGTCGGGTTGTTTTTGGACGGCAGCCGTTTGATGCATCTTGTCCATATATCCCATGAGGAAATCTCTCTTTCGCAGGCGGTGCA
>CACYUQ010000024.1 GCA_902777615.1 uncultured Selenomonadaceae bacterium | reverse complement strand
GAGCCGGGTACGGCAGAAGGTATCGTGGTTGGCGGGAACTTGAGCGTCTTGTTGTCCCTGATTGGGACGCCTTACGAGCTGAAAGGCGACGGCGCGCTGCTTTTTTTGGAGGACGTGGACCTTCTCTCCTATCAGCTCGATCGGGCCTTGAACCAACTTTACCAGAACGGGCTTCTCAATCGCGTGAACGGCATTTTGTTCGGGGCGTTTACGGGCGGAGACTCCGAGTTGGATCCGGGAGACTTTACGACGGCGGAAGTGATCGAGCAGTATGCACGGCTGCTGGGAAAACCTGTCATCAAAGATGTGCCTGCGGGGCACGTCCGAGACAATGCGTTTCTTCCCTTCGGCGTCCATGCGGTGATGAAAGCTAACGCAGACGGTACAGCGAGCCTCGTTTTTGACGATGCGGCGCTGTTGCCTGATAAACAAAGAAAATGATCTGAAAAATTTTCAAAAACCAGTGTTTTTTAGAAAACGCTGGTTTTATTTTTGCCTGAGAGAGGGAAAAGGATTGTCGTTACCGGATTCTTTGTTCACTTTCGTTTAAAGGCGAACTGAAAATTTAGCATCAAAAACGATAAGTTTTCAGTTTGAAATTCATAAATAGAACGCCGTCGCGCGAAAGTTGACACCCTATCGAAAACAATATAAAATAATCTTGTATAGCTTTGCCACATTCAAAGTTATACCGAACAAAGGAACAACATGCCGGAAGGCACAAAAAAAATTTGGACAATGGGAGGCGTATAGTATCATTGAATTGGTTTTGGCGTCCGCGCTGGCGCTTATTGTCGGCGCAGGCGGCGGTTATTATGTGAGAAAGCAACAGGCGGAGGGAGCCATCGGCTCCGCCGAGGAAGAGGCACGGCGCATCGTGGAGAAAGCGGAGGCGGCGGGCGAGGCCAGGAAGAAAGAGGCTGTGCTCGAAGCCAAAGAGGAAATCCATCAAATGCGGCAGAACCTCGACAAGGATACGAAGGAACGCAAGGGCGAGCTGGCGCGTCAGGAGCGCCGCCTCCAGCAGAAGGAAGAGAATCTTGACCGGAAGCTGGAAACGCTGGAAAAGAAAGAAGAGGCGTTGATCGCTAAGGATGCGTCGCTGGAAGAGGAGCGATCGCGTGCCGCTGAAATGCATGAGAAGCAGAAGGCGGAGCTGGAGCGGATCTCGAAGTTGACGACGGAAGAAGCGAAGGCAATGCTCATGGCCGAGGCGGAAGAGGTAATGCGCCACGAGAAGGCCATGATGATCAAGGAATACGAACAGCAGGCAAAGGACGAGGCGGATAAGCGTGCCCGCGACATCGTGTCGCAGGCGATTCAGCGCTGTGCCGCCGATCAGGTGGCGGAGACGACCGTTTCCGTCGTCGCGCTGCCGAACGACGAAATGAAAGGCCGTATCATTGGCCGCGAGGGCCGCAATATTCGCGCGCTCGAAACGCTGACGGGCATCGACCTGATCATCGACGACACGCCGGAGGCGGTCATCCTGTCCGGCTTCGATCCGGTGCGCCGCGAGATTGCACGTATCGCCCTCGAAAAGCTGATCACGGACGGTCGCATCCATCCGGCGCGCATCGAGGAAATGGTGGACAAGGCGAAACGCGAGGTCGACCAGCGCATCAAGGAAGCGGGCGAGCAGGCGACGTTCGATACGGGCGTCCACGGCTTGCATCCGGAATTGGTGCGGCTTTTGGGGCGGCTACGGTATCGCACGAGCTACGGGCAGAACGTGCTGAATCATTCCATCGAGGTCGCACAGCTCGCCGGCGTCATGGCGGCGGAGCTGGGCGTGGACGTGGCACTGGCGAAGCGCGGCGGCCTTCTGCACGACATCGGCAAGGCCATCGACCACGAGAACGACGGGACGCACGTGACCATCGGCGCGGATATTGCGCGCAAGCATCGTGAGTCTGAGGAAGTCATCAATGCTATCGCCGCGCATCACGGCGACGTCGAAGCGACGACGGTGGAAGCGGTTCTGGTCGCGGCGGCGGACGCCATCTCGGCGGCGCGGCCCGGCGCGCGGCGCGAGAGCCTCGAGTCGTATCTGAAGCGTTTGACGCGGCTGGAAGAGATCGCGAAGTCTTTCGACGGCGTCGACAATTGCTATGCAATCCAGGCCGGACGAGAGATCCGTATCATGGTGAAGCCGGACAAGGTGGACGATGTGGCGTCCATCGCGTTGGCGCATGATATCGCGAAGAAGATCGAGGCGGAACTCGAATATCCGGGCCAGATCAAGGCGACAGTCATCCGTGAGACGCGGGTCGTCGATTACGCGAAATAAAGAAGTTAGCCCTCCCCTATGGGGAGGGGAGTGATATGCCACTGGCATATCACTCGTTAGCGGTGGGTGAGGTTTTCGGCAACAATAACAAGACCTCATCCGTCAGCCCTGCGGGCTGCCACTCGACAGTCCACTGGACTGTCTCGCCCCAGAGGGGAAGGCAAGTTAGGAAGGAGGGGTAGTTATTCAACTTGGTTTCAACAAGAAGCCCAACATTGACGGGATCAATCTTTTGGTGTCCATTTTGGTATGCTACCCCGAGATTGGTACCATCAGCTTCGAGCCGAAAGAGGATGCGCTGCATTTTTCCTTTGCGCTGGCGGAGGTGCCGCCGCGCAAGACCTATGAGGAAGTCGGAGAGCTGATTCGGGAGAGTATCCTGACCTATCACAGTATCGAGGGCTTCGATGGCGGGGGACGCATCGAGATTTATCTCGAAGGGCAAGGACACACGGCGTTTTTCCATATCGTTCGCGACATCCGCACGATTTCCCAAGGCGAGATCAGCATGATTTCGACGATCATGCGGGAACGGTTTGGCGAGACGCTGATTGTCGATCCCGACAGCCGTCCCGATGATTTCGAGTTCGATATCGCCGCCCACGAGAATGCTATCGATCACATGATCGGTACGCTGAAGATTTCCCGCGTGGCGAATCGGATGATCGGCATCCGCGAGGAAGGCCGGGTTCTGGTATTCAACAAATAATATAATTGCCGAGGGATTTTTTCGCTAGGCAAGACAAAGCACTCGAATTCGTAGGCATAGCACTACGTCGAGAGTGCTTTAACGCAGCATAGCGGAAAAAGAACCGGCAAGGAGGAACCATTTTGCGAATTTTAATGGTTGGAGACGTAATAGGCCGCCCGGGCAGGGCGGCCTTTGCCAAATATACGCCGAAGCTGCGGCGGAAAAAAAAGGCGGACCTCGTCGTCGTGAACGGGGAGAACTCTGCGGATGGCCGGGGCGTCACGAAAAAGACGCTGGACGAGCTGATGCTCGGCGGCGCGGACGTGGTGACCGGCGGCAATCACATCTGGGACAAAAAAGAGACCGCGCAGTTCATCGATGACGAGCCGTATCTCTTGCGCCCGGCGAATTATCCGGTGGGCGTTCCCGGCAAGGGCGCCTGCATTTATCCGCTCCGGGGCAAAAATGTCGGCGTGATGAACCTTTCGGGGCGCGCGTTCATGCAGGATCTTGACTGCCCGTTCCAGCGGGTGGAGGAGCTTCTGCGGGAGCTTTCCGGCGAGTGCAGCGTGATGCTTCTGGATTTTCACGCGGAATCGACCTCGGAAAAGATGGCGATGGGCTGGTATCTCGACGGGCGCGTCACGGCGGTGGTCGGCACCCATACTCATGTGCAGACGGCGGACGAGCGAATTTTGCCCGGCGGTACGGCGTATATTTCCGACCTCGGCATGGTCGGCCCGTGGAATTCCGTCATCGGCTTCACGAAAGAACCGGTGCTGGCGAAGACGACGACGGGGATGCCTGCGCGATTTGAGGTCGCTGACGGCCCCGCGATCTATTCGGCGGTGCTGCTGGAGATTGATGACGGGACAGGGAAAACGACAGGCATCGAGCGCATCCAGATCCGGGAAGAGGAGTCGTAATATCGGTTGCGGAAATCTTACTGCTGCAAGCACCTTGAGACTTTTGACGGATGGATGGGGCTGTGCTATAATAACGTATATATTTTCTGACATTTTCTAGGAAAGCACGGATGCGAAGACTTTGACGGTATGGGAAGCGAAGGTTGGTTTATGGCAAGCGATTTACATACCCATACGAGCTTTTCGGATGGGCGCCTGACGCCGGAGGAATTGATTGCCGCGGCGAAGGATGCGGGGCTTTCTTATCTCGCGATTACCGATCACGATACGGTGGACGGGATTCGTCACCTGTACGAGCAGGGACTCTACCCGTCGAAAACGCTCAATATCATTCCGGGCATTGAGTTCAGCTGCGAAGTGGACGAGCATGAGGTCCATATCCTCGGTTACGATTTCGACATTTACAATCAGGAATTGGCGGACAAGGTGACCGAGATTTCGGAGTCTCGCTGGGCGCGTTTTTCCACGATGGTGGAAAAGCTGCAAGGGCTGGGCTACGATATTACAGAGGGCGACGTTTTGCAGATTGCCGGGACGTCCCGTGCCATCGGGCGTGCGCACATGGCGCGCGCTCTGGTGAAGAAGGGACTGGTTGCCTCGATTCACGAGGCGTTTGACAAGCTCTTGGAGCATGGGCAGCCGGGCTATGTGCCCCACTATCGCATTTCGCCGGAGGAAGCGGTCGCGTTGATCCGGGGCGCGGGCGGCGTACCGGTGCTGGCGCATCCAAAGCTGGTGAAGGATGACGCGTTGGTTGAGCGGTTGCTCGACTTGGATTTTGGCGGCGTTGAGGTCTATTATCCGAGGCATGACGCGGAGGATACGGCACGCTACAAGGCAATGGCGGAGGCACACGGCTTGCGGTTGACTGGAGGTTCGGATTTCCATGCGATTCCGCAGCGGGAGCCGACGGCGTTGGGAGTGTTCGTTGTGGAGGACGAACTCGCAGCCCCGTTCTTCCATCCGCCGCAGGAGATAAAATAAAACGGGGAAGGCAAGTTTAATTTTTGGCAGGTGAGTGTGATGGACGTCATAGCGCTGGTCGGACCCAGCGGTACGGGGAAGAGCCATCGGGCGCTCCTCGTGGCAAATCAGTACAAGGCGGACGTGATTATCGACGACGGCCTTCTGATTAAGGACGGCAAGATTATCGCGGGCAGCTCGGCGAAAAAGGAAAAAAGCCGCATCATGGCGGTTCGGCGGGCGATTTTCATCCTGCCCGGACACGCGGAGGAAGCGCGGGAAGCGCTCCAGCGGGAAGAACCGAACCGCGTGCTGATCCTTGCGACGTCGGAAAACATGGTCCACAAGATTGCGAAGATTTTGCGCCTGCCGCCGGTGGGCCGCGTGATCCGCATCGAGGACATCGCGTCCGAGACCGAGATGAAGAAGGCGGCTTTTCATCGGCTGAAGGAAGGGAAGCACATTATTCCCGTGCCGACTATCGAATTGAAACCGCATTTTTCCGGTTATTTGGTCGACCCGTTGCAGTCGTTTTTCCATCGTTCCTCGGCGCGCCCGCGGCGGAAGCTCGGCGAGAAGTCCATTGTGCGGCCCGTGTTCAGCTATTACGGGAAGCTGATTATCGACGACTCGGTGATCAAGACCATCGTCAAGCGGTTTGTCGGCGAACGGGATTATGTCAATCAGGTCGCGCATATTCGTGTGCGTCATTTGAAGGACGGCGATGAGGACCAGGGCATCGAGGTTTCGTTGGAAGTCGTGCTGCGTTACGGCAAGCACATCCCAACGCTGATCCATCAGACGCAGGAAATGGTCAAGCAAGAAATCGAGCGCATCACCGGCATGGTCGTGCAGGAAGTCAATATCATGGTGCGCACGCTCTATGTGGGCGCGACTTGAAAAATAAAATACAGTTGAACCGGGAGAGCGGCGAAAGTCGCTCTTTTTTGTACGTTTTTTTGCGAGCGAACGGAAAATTCTGGAGTAAGATTTTCTTACTTATTGATTTTCTGACTTTTTTACTCCAAAACTTTTCGAAGGCGAAAAAACGGGATGGAACAGGTGTCGTAAAAAGCGTTCAAGCCGATTTCTGAATTCTTTCCGATGAACATTCATTTCATCCTGAAAAAAATCTGCAAAAATTTTTTTATTCGCTTGCAAAGATTTTATGCTTAGGAGTATAATAGAGCGAAAATATTTCGTCGGGGCGGGGGGCAAGGATAGAATCGTGTCTTCGCTGAGGTGGAATATGGATAAATTCTTATCAATCTACGGCAGGAGCGGCGTTTGGGCGCTGAAATTCCTTGCGGTCTGCACGCTTATGGGTGCGCTGGTCTTCCTCTTCTTGGGAAGGGAGTTGCTCATCGGCGGGCTTTTCGTCGGCTATTTGGCAGGTGCGATTTTTTGCTGGACGCTGACGAACCGTATGGAGGAGGGTCATTTTGACCACAAAAAGGCGGCATCGCAGCTCCAGAACGGGCTGTTCATCCGCATTGGGTCGCTGTGCATAATCATGGGGCTTGCGGCGCAGGTTTCAAAACCGTTTTTTTTGGTGGCGATAGCGGCGTATCTCCTGTTTCTTGTTACGGCGTTCGCATGCTTGATTGCAGACCGTGTGAAGAAGAATCGTGAGGATACGGTTTCGTAGAGCGGTAAGAATTGATTTTGAGGGGGAGGGGTTGTATGGAAAAAATCGGTCATCGCGAAGTCGTGGAATTTGCCGGCTATCTCATCAATGAAGAGACGCTCATCATGAACTATATCACGATGGCCATCGTCATTCTGATTGCGATTCTCGCATCGCGAAACCTAAAGGAGGTTCCCACGGGGTGGCAGAACGCAATCGAGGCCATAGCCGAGCTGTGGGAGGATAAAATCAATACGATGATTGGGCCGACGGGGCGTTCCCTGACCCATATTTTCCTCACGCTGTTCGTGTATCTTGTCATCGCGAACTGGCTGGGCCTTTTTCCGGCGATGGAGTCGCCGACAAACGACTTGAATACGACGCTGGGACTTGCGATCACGATGTCGATGCTGATTCATCACGGCATCGGTGTTGCGAGAAACGGCATCGGCTATTTCAAGCACTTCCTTGAGCCGTTTGCTCCTTTTATCTTGATTCATCTCATCGAGGAGCTTGCACGGCCCGCGTCGCTGGCTTTCCGTCTTTTCGGAAACATCCTGGCGGGCGAGGTGCTGATCATCATCATCCTGAACCTTGCTCCCTGGTATGCGAACTGGGCGCCGCACGTGGTCTGGGTTATCTTCAGTCTCGCGGTCGGCATTATCCAGGCGTATATCTTCACGACGCTCTCGCTGGTGTATATCGCGCCGGCAGCGCAGGAGCATCATCACGAGTAATTCTTGTAAGCCGTGGCAACGGTTCCGGCATAGGGGAAACCCTGCGCCGCGAGAATTTGCCAAAAAAATATTTATTTATTATTAGGAGGTTTTTTACTCATGGCTACTATTTCTCCCGTTATCATGTCTCTCGTCGTTATCCTTATCATCACGATGACTTCGATCATCATGGCCGTTTATGGTGACTCCCGCGTTCTGATGCGTCTGATGGACGGCACGGTTCGCCAGCCGGAAGTCAAGGACGCTCTCTTCACGAACGCTCTCGTATCCTGCGGTCTTGTCGAGTCCATTCCTATTATCGCAATCGTCGTCGTCCTGATCCTCATCTTCGCGAATCCGTTCATCGCGTAATTGGCGGATGAGCCGGAAAGCGGCAGCTTTTTTGTAAGCTGTCGTGTTTTCGCGCGAAATCGCCGGAAGGGAGGATCCACATGGTTGACGTTAATTCAACTTTATTTATCCAGATTATTAACTTCTTGGTCCTCCTTCTCGTGCTGAAGAAATTCGCATGGGGCCCTCTGCTTCAGGTTCTCCATGACCGGACGGACAAGATCCAGAACAATATCCGTCAGGCCGACGAGGACCGCGCGCAGGCGGCCGAGATGAAGAAGGAGTACGAGCAGAAGCTCTCCGATGCGAGAAAGCGCGCGCAGGAGATCACGGATTCCGCGACGCAGAGAAGCGAAGCGGAGCACCGTGCCCGCGTCGAAGAAACGCAGCAGGAGATCGAGCAGATGAAAGCCGCGGCCAAGGCGCAGCTCCAGGCGGAGCGCGAAGAGGCCGCGAAGAAAATGAAAGGGCAGATGGTCGCGCTTTCGCTGGCGGCTGCCACGAAGCTGATGGCTCGCAATATGGACGACGCCGCCAACGAGGCGCTCGTCGGCGATTTCATCGACAGTCTCAGCAAAGAAAAGCTGGGTGATCTGTCATGCTGAGCTTACAGCTTGCGATAAAGTATTCCCGGGCGATGTTCCTCTTGGCACAGGAGGAAGGAAAGCTCGTCGAGTATGGGCAGGAGCTCCAGTCGCTGGCCGAAGGTTTGGAGAGCGCGCCGGAGCTGAAAGCGTTTCTGGAAAGCCCGATGATCCCGCGTCAGGCGAAGCAGGAGGCGGCAGAGAAGATTTTCGCCGGGGAGCTTTCTCCCATGGTGATGAATTTTTTGCGCCTTCTTCTCGACAAGCAGCGCGTTTCCATTTTTGGGGAAATCGTGCGTCAGTATGAGAATTTTGCCAACGAGGCGCAGGGCATCCTCGTCGCGGACGTCACGACGGCAAGAGATTTGTCGGACAGCCTTGGGGAAAGGCTCATGGCGAAGCTCGGCGAGGTTACCGGAAAGAAAATCAAGTTGCGGAAGCATTTGGACGAGAAGCTGCTCGGCGGCGCGGTGGTCCGTATGGGCGACCGGCTGCTCGACGGCAGTCTCAGAAGCCGCATGAAGGCACTCGAAGCACAGCTTTTGGCGGACTAGGTTAGGAATTGAGGTGAGTGCTAAGTTATGAAAATGAATCCCGAAGAAATAACAGCCATCATCAAAGAGCAAATCAATAACTACGAAGCGGATCTTGAGACTGCCGAGGTGGGGACTGTTATCGAGATCGGTGACGGCATCGCTCATATCCATGGCCTGCAAAACGCTATGGCCGGCGAGCTGCTCGATTTCGGAGACGATATTTTCGGCATGGCGCTGAACCTGGAGCAGGACAACGTGGGCGCCGTGGTCGCCGGTCGCGAGACCGAGATCATGGAGGGCCGCACGGTCAAGCGCACGGGACGCATCATGCAGGTGCCGGTCGGCGAGGCGATGATCGGACGCGTCGTAGACGCGCTGGGACGCCCCATCGACGGCAAAGGACCCATTGAAACAACAGAATACCGGAAGATTGAAAGTCCGGCGCCGGGCATCGCGGACAGAAAGTCGGTTCACGAGCCGCTCCAGACGGGTATCAAGGCCATCGACGCATTGGTTCCCATCGGACGCGGCCAGCGCGAATTGATTATCGGCGACCGCGGCACGGGCAAGACGGCGATTGCCGTCGATACGATCATCAATCAGAAGGGGCAGAACTGTATCTGCATCTATGTCGCTATCGGTCAGAAAGCGTCTACGGTGGCCCGCGTGGTCAAGACGCTGGAGGACACCGGAGCCATGGCGTATTCCATCGTCGTCGCAGCGACGGCGGCGGATTCTTCGCCGCTCCAGTACATGGCGCCGTATGCCGGCGTCGCGATGGCGGAATATTTCATGCGGAAGGGCGGACACTGCCTCTGCATTTATGACGACCTTACGAAGCATGCGGCGGCGTACCGCGCCATGTCGTTGCTTCTCCGTCGTCCTCCCGGACGCGAGGCGTATCCGGGCGACGTGTTCTATTTGCATTCGCGTCTTTTGGAGCGCGCTGCGAAACTCTCCGACGATCTCGGAGCAGGCTCGATCACGGCGCTTCCGATTATCGAGACGCAGGCAGGCGACGTCGGTGCGTACATCCCGACGAACGTTATCTCGATTACAGACGGTCAGATCATGCTGGAAACCGATATGTTCTATGCCGGCAATCGTCCGGCGGTCAACGTCGGTCTTTCGGTATCCCGTGTCGGCGGCAGCGCGCAGATCAAGGCGATGAAACAGGTCGCCGGTACGCTGCGTCTCGACCTCGCGCAGTATCGTGAGCTGGCAGCGTTCGCGCAGTTCGGCTCCGATCTTGACAAAGCGACGAAGGATCAGCTCGATCGCGGTGCGCGCATGACGGAAACGCTGAAGCAGGCCCAGTATGCGCCGCTCGTCGTCGAGGAGCAGGTCATGGTCATCTTCACGGCGGTTCGCGGATTCCTCGCGGACATTCCCGTGGACAAGGTCGTCACGTTCCAGAACGATTTCCTGAAGTTCATGCGGCAGAGCCACCCGGAGATCGGCCAGAAAATCGCCGAGCAGCAGAAGCTCGACGACGATCTCGAGGCCGCGCTGGGGAAGGCTATCGAAGAGTTCAAGGAGACCGTTCCTTACAAAATGGCGTGATGAGGTGATTGAATGGCGAGCTTACAGGATATACGCCGCAGAATACGCAGCGTAAAGAGCATCCAGCAGATCACCAAGGCGATGAAAATGGTCGCGGCGGCGCGGCTTCGGCGCGCGCAGTCGGCGGCGGTGGCGAATAAGCCCTACGCGGACAAGATGGCCGAGGTCGTCGAGAGCGTTGCGGCAAACGTCGTCGATTTCAAGCACCCGCTTCTTGAAACCTATGACGCGGCGGAAAAGGAACTGTTCCTGATCATCGCGGCGGACAAGGGCCTCGCGGGCGCTTATTCCTCGAATATTTTCAAGGAAGCGGTACGGCATATCCCCGACAAGGAAAAAGCCGATCTTGTCGTCATCGGACGCAAGACGGAGGAACATTTCCGTAACCGTGGATACCATATCGTAAAGGAATATCTCGGCGTCAGCGAGCGGCCGACTTTCGAGCTTGCGAAACAGATTGCGGCGGAGCTGACCACGCGTTATGAGACCGGCGAATACAAGGCGGTGCATATCATCTATGCGCGGTTTGTGTCGTCGATGGTCAACGTGCCGGAAGTTTTCCAGCTCCTGCCTTTCGAGGGCATCATGAGCGACGAGGAAGTCGAGCCGACGCGGCTTGAAAAGGCAAGCGCTTTCATTGAGCATTTGAAAGCGGCGACGCTGGCGAAGCTTCCGAAGCCGGGTCCCCAGAGCTACGACGAAATGATCGAGGCGATGGAGGCGAAGGAGGCGGCCGAGGCGGAACGCGCCGAGGACGAGGCCGCGGAAAAAGCCGCTGCGGAAGCGGCGAAAGAAGCGGCTGCGGCGGAAGCGGAGAAAGCAAAGGAAGAAAAGGCGGCAAAAGAGCTCGAAGAGAAATTCGGCCCGTTGCCCCCGCTTCCCGATATGCCGGAGCTGCCGAACGAGGAAACCGACAGCATTGATTTCAGCGCCTATGAAGAGCCGATCAATACGGAAGAGCCGTACATCTTCGTGCCGAACGCGGACGAGGTGCTGGGCGCGCTTCTCCCGCAGTATTTGGTCACAATGATATACGCGGCGCAGCTTCAGGCGGCGGCCAGCGAGCTTTCGTCCCGCATGACGGCGATGTCGAGCGCGACGGACAACGCGCAGGAGCTGACGAGGAAGCTGGATCTGCTCTACAACAAGGTACGTCAGGCGAACATCACCCGCGAGATCACCGAGATCGTGGGCGGTGCAGAAGCCTTGAAGTAAGGCGACAGTCAGTTGTTGCCTAAGGGGGTTTACCATTGGCAAAAGGAAAAATAGTACAGGTCATCGGAGCTGTCGTCGATATTGAGTTTCCGTTGGGTGAGTTGCCGGAGATCCTGAACGCCGTCAAGATCAAGGGCAAGTCCGGCGATCTCGACATCGACCTGATCGTCGAAGTCATGCAGCACCTTGGTGACAGCGTCACGCGCTGCATCGCCATGAGCTCGACGGACGGACTCGTGCGCGGTATGGAGGCGGAGGACACGGGCGCGCCGATCAAGGTGCCGGTCGGTCCCGAGTGCCTCGGGCGCGTGTTCAACGTGCTTGGCGACACGGTCGATCACAATCCCGAGCCTGTCGGAAACAAAGAGGCGTGGCCGATCCATCGTCCTGCGCCGACATTTGAGGAACAGGACGCGACGGCGCAGATCCTCGAGACGGGCATCAAGGTCGTCGACCTGATCGCACCGTACTCCCGAGGCGGTAAGACGGGCCTTTTCGGAGGCGCGGGCGTCGGCAAGACGGTTCTGATTCAGGAGCTTATTCACAACATCGCCACCGAGCACGGCGGCTATTCGGTCTTCGCGGGCGTCGGCGAACGTACCCGTGAGGGCAACGATCTTTGGACGGAAATGACGGAGTCCGGCGTTATCTCGAAGACGGCGCTGGTCTACGGTCAGATGAATGAGCCGCCGGGAGCTCGTATGCGCGTCGGTCTGACGGGCCTGACGATGGCGGAGTATTTCCGCGACGTCGAGCATCAGGACGTGCTGCTCTTCATCGACAACATTTTCCGTTTCATCCAGGCGGGTTCCGAGGTTTCGGCTCTGCTCGGCCGTATGCCGTCGGCCGTCGGTTATCAGCCGACGCTGACCACGGACATCGGCGCGCTGCAGGAGCGTATCACCTCGACGAAAGCAGGTTCCATCACGTCGGTGCAGGCCGTTTACGTCCCTGCCGACGACTTGACGGACCCGGCGCCTGCGGGCACATTTACGCACTTGGACGCGACGACGGTTCTTTCCCGTCAGATCGCCGAGCTGGGTCTTTACCCGGCCGTCGATCCGCTGGACTCCACGTCCCGTATCCTCGACCCGAACATCATCGGGGAGGAGCATTACAACGTGGCCCGCGGCGTTCAGGCGGTTCTGCAGAAGTACAAGGAACTGCAGGATATCATCGCAATCCTCGGTATGGAAGAACTTTCCGATGCCGACAAGCTGACGGTCGCGCGCGCTCGTAAGATTCAGCGCTTCCTGTCGCAGCCGTTCGCAGTCGCGGAGCAGTTCACCGGCCAGCCGGGCAAATACGTCCCGCTGAAAGAGACGATTCGCGGCTTCAAGGAAATCCTTGAAGGCCGTCATGACGATATGCCGGAGAACGCGTTCTACATGGTCGGAACGATTGACGAGGCCGTGGCGAAAGCCGAGAAGCTGAAAGAGGAGGCATAACCTATGCCGACGATCAAGCTGGAGGTCGTCTCTCCGGACGCGGTGGTCTATCAGGCGGACATCCACATGCTCGTCGTCAAGGCGGAAGACGGTGAAATCGGTATCATGCCGAATCATCTGCCGATGATTGCCAGCATCATTCCCTGCGCCATGCGCGTGAAATACGAGGATGGCCGCGAGGAGCTGATCGCGTGCGGCGGCGGCTTCATGGAGGTCATGAAGAACAAGATCACGGTGCTTGCTTCCTGCGCGGAAACGCCGATCCAGATCGACGTGCTTCGGGCGGAGAAAGCGTACCAGCGGGCCGAGGAGAGAATCAAGAAGTTCAAATCCGCACCGCTCGTTCACACGGATATCGACATCAGCCGCGCCGAGGCCGCGCTCCAGCGCGCCATCGTGCGTTTGAAGGTGGCAAAATCCATGGGAGCGTAAAAATTTGTAAGAAACAACGAAAACCGCTTGGCGAAAATGCCAGGCGGTTTTTTTATGCGCTGTATCATCAACGTGTTTGACTAAAATAATACTATATTGACTTATTTTAAATCATGAAGTAAAATTTAAGTCATAGAGATTTCTGAATGAAGGTTGGAAAAGAGGAAGCAAGACCATGGCGTTTGACAGAGAGGAACTATTGAAAAAGCTGGCGATGGCGCTGGTGGCGAACCCCGGTAGCACGATGCAGGAGCTGGCGGACAGCGCGGGGATCAGCAAGGCGAGCCTGCACCGCATATACTCGACGAAGGAAAAATTGCAGGCCACCATCGTGGAGCGGATGCGGGAGGTGTTCGCCGAGATCCGCCGGACCATCCAAAAGCCGCACGAAGATTACATGGAGGCGCTGCGGGAGCTGGTCGCGATCCATTGCCGCAACAGCACCTATGTCCTCTTTACCGGGCGTGACGATTTTTTTAAGATGCTCCAGGACGGGGAATGGGACGCCTACTACAACGATCTGGAATTATTTTTCCGCGAAGGACAGGAGTGCGGCCTGCTGACGCTGGACTTCTCGGCGGGCGTCATCGGCGATATTTTTATCAGCCTCGTCACGGGGATACTGGAATGCCATCTCTGGGGACATCTGACGGAACGGGAAATGGAAAAAACAATTCTCCGTGCGCTGTTGGGCGGCATCGAGAGATAGGGAGAAACGGGAGACTCACTTATGACCGGTTTTTTTATCAAACATCCATTATCGGCGATTGTCGCCGCGCTGCTTTTGACCATATTCGGGCTGCTTTCCGCCTTTTCGCTGCCCGTCGCCCAATACCCGGAGATCGCGCCGCCCACGGTGATGGTTTCCACCACGTATATCGGCGCGGACGCGGAAGTGCTCAACGACACGGTGGCGCAGGTCATCGAGAACGAGGTGAACGGTGTCGAGGGCATCGACTATATGAAGTCCACTTCCGATTCCTCTGGAGCCTATTACCTCGAAATCGTTTTCCGTCCGGAGATCGACGGCGACACCGCCGCGGTCAAGGTGCAGAACCGCATCTCCTCGGCGCTGCCGCAGCTGCCCGACGAGGTGCAGTCTTACGGCGTCACCACGACAAAAAGCTCCGAGGACATGGCGCTGGTCATTTCGCTGATCTCGCCGAAGGGCAGTTATGACAGCATGTTTCTGAAAAACTATGCCCAAGTGTATTTCATGGACAAGATCAAGCGTGTCTACGGCATCGGCTCCGTCACGGAGTACACCGACGATTTCGCCATGCGGATCTGGCTGAACCCGGAAAAGCTCGCCTCGCACGGGCTCACGGTGACGGACGTCACCGACGCCGTCAAGGAGCAGAACAAGCGGGCCGCCGTCGGTACGCTGGGCAAGATGCCCGCCGACGAGGGGCAGGAAACCCAGTCCATCGGCCGCGCCGCAAATCGAAGGGAAACGCCGGAGGACTTTGCAAGTATTATCCTCCGTGCAGAGCCGGACGGCCGCTATGTGCGGCTCGGGGATGTGGCGGAAATCACCAACGGCGTGCGGGACATGAATTATGTTTCGCTGCAGGACGGGCTGGAAACCGCCGCCTTCAGCGTTGCCCTGACAAACGACGCCAACGCCGTCGAGACCATCGGCCAGGTCAACGCGATTCTCGCGGAGGAGTCCCGCTCTTTTCCGCCGGACATGGAGTACCGCACACTCGTTGACAGCACCCGCTATGTGGCGGAGTCGATGAAGGAAGTATCGAATACCTTTTGGGAGGCGCTGGCGCTCGTCGTCGCGATCATGTACCTGTTCCTGCGCGATCCCCGCGCCACCATAATCGCCGTGCTGACGATTCCCGTCTCGCTGATCGCCACCTTCGCCGCCTTCAAGATTGCCGGTTTTTCCATCAACACGCTGACACTGTTCGCGATGGTACTGGCCATCGGCATGGTGGTGGACGACGCGATCGTGGTCATCGAGAGCGTGGAACAGCATCTCGAAAAGGGCGGCGGCATCCGCGAGGCGACGACGGCGGCCATGAAAGAGGTCGAAAGCCCGGTGCTGGCGACGACCTTCGTGCTGGCGGCGGTGTTCATTCCCGTGGCGTTCCTGTCGGGCATGACGGGCATCCTTTACCGTCAATTCGCGCTGACCATCGTCATCGCCATCTCCCTTTCCACCTTCGTCGCTCTTTCCCTGACGCCCGCGCTCTGCGTCATGCTGATCCGGGCGAAAAGCACGGCGGATTTCGTTCGTCCCGTGATGACGGGAACGGACCAAAACGAAAACGGCTTCTTTGCGCGCTTCGAGCGCGGGCTGGACAAAGTGCGCCGCGCGTATCTGAAGACGCTGACCGTCGTCATGCGCCGCGCTTTCGCAGTGCCGGTCTGCGTGGCACTGCTGGCTGCGGGCGCCGCAGCGCTCTGGAATGTGCTGCCGTCGGAGTTCATCCCGACGGAGGACCAAGGCTATTTCATGGTGAACCTCAACCTCCCCGAAGGCGCTTCGATGAACCGCACGATTGAAAGCATCCAGCGTTTTTCGGCGGAGCTGGGAAATGAACCGGACATTCGCAGCGTCCTCGGCATCGGCGGATTCGACCTGATGGCCGACGGCGCGAAGTCAAGCGCGGGCGTTTTGTTCATCCCGCTCAGGGATTGGGGCGACCGGGAGAAATCCGTCGATGAGATCATGGAAAACGTCGAAGAAGCCGCCCTTTCCGTTCCCGAGGCGTCCGTCATTCCCATCAACCCGCCTTCGCTGCCGGGACTGAGCCGGATCGGCGGCTTCTCCATGATGCTGTTGGACGCCACCGGCCATACGGCGCAGGAGATGGCCGAAGTCAGCCAAAAAATCGAGGCGGCGGTCAATGATCGGCCGGAGTTCTCCGAGGTCTCGGGGAATTTCAATATTTCCACGCCTTTCGCGGAGTTCGCCGTAGACGAGGAAAAGGCGAAGGCGCTGGGCGTCAGCCTGGACGATATCTACGCGACAATGCGCGTAAACTTCGGAGGCGACGAAGTCAACAACTTTACGCGGTTCGGCCATAATTACAAAGTCGTGCTGCAGGCGCAGGCACAGTATCGGAGCGACAAGGAAAACACAAAGTTCCTGTTCGTGAAAAACCGGGACGGCGGCATGGTGCCGCTGGATACCCTGCTCCGTTCCAAGAGCCTCACCGGCTCCTCGCAGATTTCCCGCTACAACGGCGTCAAGTGCGTCAACTTCGAAGGGCAGGCGGGCGAAGGCTATTCCTCCGGGCAGGCCATGGACGCACTGGAGGAAATCGCCAAAGAAATCGCGCCGACGGGATTCCAGATCGCGTGGACGGGCGAGAGCCGTCAGCTGCGGGACGCCCAGGGCACGGTGCTGAAAGTAATGGTGCTTTCGTTGCTTTTCGTGTTCCTCTGCCTCGTCGCTCTCTATGAATCGTGGTCGATTCCCTTCTCCGTTTTATTGAGCGTCCCGGCGGGCGTCTTCGGCGCGCTCCTCACGGAACTTGCGATTGGGAGAGCGAGCAGTATCTATATGCAGATCGGCATCCTGATGGTCATCGGCCTCGCGGCGAAAAACGCGATCCTGATCGCCGAGTTCGCGAAGCTCCGCATGGACGCGGGCATGAAAGCCGTCCCCGCCGTATTCGCGGCGGCGAAGCTTCGGCTTCGTCCGATTCTGATGACGGCGCTGACCTCGATCATCGGCTGCCTGCCGCTGGCCTTTGCTTCCGGCGCGGGGGCGGAGGCAAGGGTCGGCATGGGCGCGGCAGTAGTCGGCGGCATGAGCGCCGCAACGATTCTCGGGCTGTTCTTCGTGCCGGTACTGTTTGCGCTGTTGGCGCGAAAAAAGCTGAGATAATCAAACAAAAATGTTTCTATAGAATTTGAAATATATTTGCATAAAGGGGATAATATTTTCAAATGTGTGTGTGAAATCATTTGACGAAACGGACCGTTCCCGAATCCGCTTATTATTAAACCACTGAAACGTTCTATTTATCTGGTTCCTATACGGAGGAAAGTCCATGAGAAACCTAAATGTGAAAGAATATAAAAAATTTGAAGATATTAAACAGGTTCGTGCAGACGGCTCTGAGTTTTGGAGTGCACGCGAACTGGCAATCGCACTTGATTACACCCAATGGAGAAACTTTAGCAAAGTGATTGGCAGGGCAATGATAGCCTGCGAGAACAGCGGGCACAGCGTTTCAAGCGATTTTGCCGAGGTCAGCAAAATCGTGGAAGCGGGGGCAACCTCCAAGCCGGAAAAAAGTATCCAACAAATTGAGAAGGAGCAGCTTGCACGGCTTAGAGCAAAAGCGAAAAAAGGAAAAATCATGTTGGACGAATAATTTTTTCGTTTCGACACACTTCCGACACAATCGTCCTTTATACTTCAAACCATCAAAGACAAAAAGAAAGGATGGTTCAAATGAAGAAAATGATGTTGGCGGCTATGGCGGCTATGGTGATCGGTT
>CACYUQ010000023.1 GCA_902777615.1 uncultured Selenomonadaceae bacterium | reverse complement strand
GGAAAATCCTTCCTTTCTGTTCCGTATCCCGGAGCGGTAGCCGCCCCGCATAGCTACCATTGTAACGATTTTGCCTGCAATCGTCAATGCAAAAAGGCGCGAAGGATTGACCTCTGCGCCTTTTTGTGCATAGAATAACAAAAAAATACAGAAAGAAGCTGATGAAAATGTTCAGGGAAATGCGACGGAAAAAACAGGCGCTTGCAAGGGAAGACTGCGCGCGCCTTCTTCGGACGGAAAAACGCGGCGCGCTGTCGATGATCGGCGACATGGGCTACCCTTATACGATTCCCGTCAATTTTTATTATGACGAGGATGAAAACACGATCTACTTCCATTGCGCGCGGGAAGGCCATAAGATCGACGCGCTGAAGGCCTGCGAAAAAGCGTGTTTCACGGTCTGGGACAGCGGCACACAGGAACCCGGCGAATGGTGGTTCCATGTGGAAAGCGTCGTCGCGTTCTGCCGCGCGGAACTGGTACCAACGGACGACAAGACACGGGTAATGGAAAAACTGCGGCGTCTAGGCGCAAAATATTTCCCCACCGAAGAAAAAACAAACCGGGAAATCGAAGAGTTCGCACCCCGCGTCCAGCTCGTGGCGCTCCATATCGAGCATTTGACGGGAAAACATGTGAGGGAGAAATAGCGAGACATAGTTACACTGTACGGCTCAAATCCACCAAACAACCGCCCCACGACAAACCTACACCGAAGCCGATCAGCATAACGTTTTCAAGTCGTTTTCCATGTTCTTTTCGCAACAAGTCTGTCAACGCTATCGGAATCGAATTCGACACCGTATTTCCATATTCGCTCACATCGTCCCAATAGGGACATTCTGTTAAATTGCTTTTTTCCCGTAAATAATCCAACATAAAGTGGTTTGCTTGATGGAAAACGTAATAGCCTATATCTTCCCGGCTCAATTTCGCTTTTTCCAGTACCTGCTCCACCGCTTCCGGTACAACTCGAAGCGCAAATTCCATAATCGCTGCGCCATTCATATAAAGATTGGCGTTTTTTTTCTTATGTCCATATTCATCGACTGCTTCGTTCCCATTCATGTTTTGAGTATGACCGCGCATCCCTCCCGTGGGCACAATAAGTTGATCTGCACCGCTGCCATCCGTTCCATAGACAAAAGAATGAATGCCTTCCTTTGTTCCCTCTGCTGCTTCAATCAATGTCGCAGTGGCTGCGTCGCCAAACACGGAACGCGTCGCATGATCTTCCGGGTGTATATATTTGCTATAAGTTTCTGCCGTAAGCAACAGGACATTCCGAGCCTGTCCCGTCTCAATCAAGCCTTTGGCCAACCCTAGCCCGTAAATGAACCCGGAACAACCAAGGTTAAAATCCAATGCGCCCGCCCGTTGCGGGATTCGCAATTTATGTTGTAATAGGCATGCTGTCGTGGGCAAAGGATAATCCGGCGATTGGGTGCAAAAAAGGAGGAAGTCTATGCTTTCCCGATCCGCGCCGGAAGCAAACAATTGCTCAGCAGCCTCCTGCGCCATATCTGCCGCCGTCTTGCCCTCCGGACAAATATGGCGATGTATGATTCCCGTTTTCCGACGCAATCGGCGGTCGGTATTTTCTTCTACAGCTGCTGGCAGGATATAGCTGATTTTTTTGATATATGCTTTTCCCGCCATAAATCTTTTCTCCTTTGTAGCATCTTATCCCAAAGTAATACGAAAATAAATTTTGTTAATTATACCCACCCATTAAATAACCACCATCCACAACAAAGTCTGAACCTGTGATCCACCGCGCTCGATCACTTAAAAGAAATAATACCATTCCGCTAACGTCTTCCGGTTTTCCCCTGCCTAGCAAGAGGGGATCCAACACCTTAGAAGAGGATGTGCCTTCTTCTATTGAGTTCAAGGTCATCTCCGTGTCCACCCAGCCAGGACTGATTGTGTTGATTCGCTTCCCCGTTTGAGAAATTTCCTTTCCTATGGAACGCACCGCTGCTTGAACGGCAGCCTTGGCTCCTGAATATGCAAAATTAGCCTTGTTGCCAATATAAGCCGAAATTGACGAAAATATGATATTAGAACAACGAGGCTCCGAATTTGTTTTTTTATTAACAATTTGTATCAAACGAATTGCACTCCAAAAATTTATATCCATTGCCTCTCTTGCAATTGTATCGTCATACGCACGAAGAGGCGTAGCTGGAAACATTCCTGCCGCATGAACTGCACCGTGCAGCTTTCCATGCTCAGCAACAAATTTTTTTATCGCCTGTGCAAGTCGCCCGGAATCCCGCACATCAAAAACTCCCGACACAATCTTGCCCGGATATTGCTGCGATAACTCCGCAAGCCGTTCCCCTCGTCGCGCGATCGCCAGCACCGTTGCGCCTGCCTCGGCGAGCTCCACCGCAATTTGCCGCCCCATACCGGAAGACGCCCCCGTCACAACGAACCTTTCGCCTGTGAAATCGTAAGTTATCGTGCTCATATCTCCACTACTCCCAAAAACTCTGTCTTTGTAAAGTCCGCCATGCAGATGCCAATGGACAACCCAACACCAAATCCGCAACAAAGCACCCGCGATAAATCCGCAATTCCCTCTTCCGCTTGTAGTACGAGAGGGATTGACGCCGACGACTCATTGCCAATCTCGCCGGAAGTGAACGGCACCTTCTCGCGTACGACCCCCAACTTATCCGCCAAAGAGTTCAAAATCAGCTTATTAGCCTGATGGCAAGCATAGACAGAAACATCTTCTTTCGTGAGTTGCTCCGCTTCAAGAAATTTCTCTATGGCTGCCGGAACTTCGTCCAAAGAAAAGTCCATAATAGCACCGCCGTCGAGGGATACAAACAGGGAACCAACGCCCGTTTTAGAAGGCTCTTGACGATACTGATAATAGTTAGCTAATAGGATAGCATCAGGGCGCTCGCCATAGCTTTTGAACAAAAATGGGAGGCGATCCTTTCCCGGAACAATCAACGTCGCCGTCCCTGCATCACCAAAAATGCTCCGCGTTGCCCTGTCATCCAACGCAGTCGTTTTGCTTGGTGTGTCCCCTGCTAAGAGGCAAACAGGGGCGTCTGTGGTTTGGCAAAGCAAAGTCGCGGTATAGAGCCCCGTCACCCAACCTGAACAGCCTTCATTGATATCCAAGCAAAGAACATCATTGCCCAAATGGAGACGATCCTGCAAAACATGGCTCGTTGCTGGGACGGTATAATCCGGCGTCTGCGTAACAAAAACCAGACTTCCGATCCTTGAACGGTCAATCCCACCTAACACTCGCTCGGCTGCCACGGCGCAAAGATCCGCTGTCGTCACTTCTTCCGGAGCAATGCGGAGTTTAGAAAAGCCTGTCCCTTTTGCCATACGCTTGGCGCTTTTTTCATCGAAAAGATTTGGCGCATACTCTGAAATCGATAGCTGTTGTTTCGGCAAGGCGCAAGCGATTCGCGAAATCGTTACGCCATCCACATATCGTATCATGGTTAATCCTCACTGCAAAAACGCGTAAAGCTCACCAATCGTCGCTGCATTCTTCACCGCTGCGTGATCGACCTTCTTTCCCGCTGCCGTATTCGCCATCGCAATGAAGCTGACAAACGCCAAAGAATCCCATTCTTCAATCTCATCAAGGTTGCTCTCCATCGTGATTTCATCCTCACGATCCAACACTTCATCCTGCATTTTTGTCAAAAATTGTTCTTTCGTCATAAAAAACGACTCCTTTCATGAAATCAACATCATACTGCTTGCAAACTGCAATCCGGGATTCCACGCGGTTACATCCCAAGACAAAGAAACGATACCGATGCTGTTCAATCCCGCCCGGCAGAATAATCGCTGGCAAAAATCGCCATTCGATAAGCATCCCAGTAGTCTCCGCTAGGCGAGAGCGCCTCGGCTTTCAATTCTGCCTCCTGATGAAAACCCGCCTTGAGCATCAAATCCTTTTCGTCTTCAAAAACAGAGAAAACATACGTATATACTTTATGCATATGCAATTCGCGAAAAGCCTTCTCTAAAAGCATCTGAATCGCTATCGACTGGCTGTCGGAATTCCATTCCTCATCGTCGCTTGTAAAAATGCAAAGCTCACATCTGCGGTTGATTCTGTCAATATCTTTTAGATAGACCGTGGCAATGGGATAAGAAATCATTCCAAAAGCCTCGTCAATCCGCTCGACGATATATTGATAATATATTTGGGTCTTGACATACTGCTCATAAAACTGTTGGTTTGACTCCAAGGAAATCGGCGTTCTATTAAAACAATGCTTTGACACGGAGGGACTGTTTCTCCACTTCACGATCAAGTTTCCGTCATCCAAATGAATCGGACGTAAATAAATTTTCATAACGCATCCTTTCCCTATGCCTTTTCATCGTTATACAGCAACTTGCATAGTTCTTTTTTGGCCGCGAGGTAACGCTCTTGAGTGATGTATGTTTTGCAAATCATTCCTGCTTTTTCATCCTTTTCCGGGGCGCAAATTATATTACCTAATGCCTTATTGAAGCGAATGGCGCGCTTGTTTCCCGGGAAAACAAAACCCGAAATCTTGGACAAGCCCAAAACATTAAAACAAAAATCATTCAATAACATAGATGCCTCAAAATTCTCTACCCCGCTTCCTATCAGTACCAACCTTCCCCCTTCAGCAACCTTTCCATGAATATTATATACGCCTATCGTTCCAATCCGCTCGCCGGTCAACGTCCAGACGACGAAGAAATATTCGTCATCCCTTGCGCGGCTGGACTGGATCCACGCCTGTTGCTGCTCGATGGTATTTTGAATCTTAGGGATATATTTTGTCAATTTAGGGTCATTCCGGAGTTGAAGCGTAAACTCCGCGTCACTGATCTCAGCTATTTTCAAGATGACATATTTCCCGACAAGCGGCTCTGTGATCACTGCATACCCTCCTTTGGAAGCGAATCCTTAAAACATCAAAATCCGTTCAAATCGCAACCTGATAATATCTTGACTCCGGTTGAACCCTCATGACGCAAAATACGACCTCACACCGTCGATGACCGCCTGCACATCCGCATCGGACATCCACATGTGCAAAGGGAGCGTCACTAAATGTTGGCTGAGTTTATGCGCTTTCGGGCATGTACCCATCGCGTACCGATACATTCCATATTCCGTATTGTCCCGATAATGAACCCCGCAATATATCTCTCGTGAAGCAAGGTGTTCCATAAAAGCATCGCGGTCGGGGACGGCCAGCTCATAAATGTGATAGGAACATTCCTCATGGTACGGCGCTTTGATAATCGTGATTTCGGGAATCGATTCAAACGCGGCGTTGTATCTCTTCACAATCTCCCGTCGACGAGCATTTTCCTCATCGAGATACTTGAGCTGTACGAGCGCAATGGCCGCCATGATGGCATTCCCGTTGTACTTGTAGCCAATGTAGTCCACATCATATTTCCATGTGTATGTACCGGTATTCGCCCTCTTATAGGTGTCTTTGTTGATGCCGAGCCATGCCATCTGCCGGGTAATCCGGTCCGCTTCTTCATCCTTCCAGCAAATCATGCCGCTGTCGCCCGTCGGCAGATTTTTCACGGCCTGATAGGAGTAAACCGTCACATCTACGCCGTCCCATGTACCGGGGAAAATTCCCTCTGCCCGTGTTCCTGACATATGGGCGGCATCCAGGATGAGCTTTAGCTTGTGTTTCTTGCAAATCTCTATTACCCGCTCCAACTGACCGACACGCCCGCCATAGCCCACAAAAATCACGGCCTTGGTCTTGTCCGTAATTTTTCTCTCCACATCCGCAGGATCAAGGCAAAGATAATCGTCCACATCCGCAAACACGACATGCATTCTTTCGTACAGGACGGCATGATTTGTAGAAACGAAGGTAATCGGCGTGGAAATGATCTCATCGTCGTCATGCCACCCATTTTGCAATTTCAATATCTTTACCGCCAGATGAAGGCCGACCGTGTTGGAATTGAGAAAATACGCATGTTCATGGCCGGTATATCTTTTCCACGCCTCTTCAAATTCAACGGTCTTAAATCCCATGCCTGTCCAGCCTTTTTCCAGGCATTCTCGGATGGCCTCCAAGCATTCCTCGATATGGAATTTCGGTTTCAGGACTTGAATCGACATATTTTGGCCCCTCGTATCCTAAGATTTGCAGGAATATTTAATGTGCAACTGCATCTGCACAAATATATCAGCAGACAATGAGACCCGTGATACAACAACTATAGAACAGCAGGATTAAAACTTTTGAGCCGCATGGCGGCTTCATGCTTTTTGTGAAGTCGCTTTCCGCCGCGCCGCCAAATGTACTTCATCCGAATCCAAGACTTCTCCGAAATCCAAGACATATCCGTCGGACAACGCCGCCGCCATGCCCGTAAAGGTTTGTTCCAAAACGCGAAAATCTGTTGCATCTTCCGGTGAAAGGTTCGGCTGCATCTCCAGATGAATGAAGAGTGTATTGACCGTAACTTTTATCCAGCTCAAAATCGCGCAGCGCAAATCCTGCTCGGTTTCAAGAAACACGTTACGTTCCCATGCGTAACGAATATTGATTGCCCAGCTCAGTAAAATACGAACGCGCGTAGGAAACGACCGTTGATCTTGTCCCGGATGCAGACGAAGCTGACTCAAGGGCTTCCGAAAATAAATCATATCGCCTTGTTCCAGTAAATTCAACCAAGTCGGCACATCCGCTAAAAGATAGCGTCCTTCGGTTCCTGTCCATCCCAATTTGCCGTTTTTCAGAAACCTTTTGGGAATCAGGGCGGTGGTCGGCTCGCCGATGAAGTTGCCAATTTCTGTCAAAGTCTTATGGCCGGTATACTTGCCGGGAAAGCGTGTCGTTTTTTCTGCAAGCGGTATGGCCTGTTTCTCATCGGGCAAAATATTTCCGTCTGCGTCGATCAGCTGCCGAACAGATGTGACCAGAGTTACGCCGGGATTGAACAGATAGCAGGAAACCATTTCCGCAATTTTTTCGGGCATAAAAGCGTCGTCGTCCATGAGCCAATTCACATATTCCGCTTTCGGATTATTGTAACGGATGGCTGTTTCCCAGTTTCCGCCCAGGTCATAGTCCGGGTGATGCTCATATTGGATCCACGGGTATTTTCCCAGATATTCCTGCATCAGTTTTTCTGTGCGGTCGTCGGGGCTGTTGTCCGTGATGAAGATATCGAGGTTCCGGTAGGTCTGCGCCAGTACGCTGTCGAGCGCGATCTTGAAATATTCCGGGCGGCAATAGGTGGGGATGACGACAGAGACCAGCGGGAACAGATCCTTCGAGTATTCGTCGAGGAACCGCTCCCCTGCGGATTTGGAAGCGGATGCGTTATCCCGCGCATAGGCGAGCCAAAGCCCGTCTTGACGGAGCACGCAGGCTTTGTAGCCCTTCCGCTTGAACTCTACCGATTGCGCCGCACACAGGTAGAGGTCGTCGGCGAAAAGATCCGTTCGCCACGGGATGTCGTATTGCGTCATGAGAAGATAAAAATCCACGGCCTGCACTTCGCGGAACGGCTCGTCGAAGGCTCCGAAGTCTTGCATATTGCCGTTCTTGTCCGACCACTTTCCAAGCCGCGCCGGAGAAGCCCAAAACGGAGCGTTCGGCGGGATGATCTCGGTGCCGGATAGTCCCAAGACGCCGATTTCAGGGTGCGCCGTGAACAGCTCCAATGCCGTATCCAAGAGCTTTCCGTCGAGCAGCCATGCCGACGAGTCGATATAAATTTTATATTTGGCGTCGCTTTTTTCCATGCCCGTCCGGTAGGCTTCGCCGCGATTGGCGGCATGGGTGATAGGAAGAAGTATGATTTCGAAACCCGCCGGGAAAGAAATTTCCCGCAGGCTCTCTTCGCAGATTTTATAATCGGCCTCGTCTTGCACATAGACGATAATCGCGAGCTTGTTTTCGTCCAACTGTTTTCCCACCGTTACGGCCTCCTCGGAATTGTCGCACTTTTTTAAATCATAGCATAGATACCCTCGCCCCGCAAGATAAATACGCAATTGTGACGCGCTTATCCACATTTTCATCCACATCCTGTGTACAAACATGCGTACTTGTCCGTGATTTTTACAAAAAGGGCAAGATGATATACTATAATAGAATGAAACGGATGGGAGATAACGATATGGGCAAAGTGAAAATTTTCCGGTACGGCGACAAGGAAATTTCCTATTTGAAGTCGCGGGATAAAAAATTAGCTTCGGTCATGGACGCCGTCGGCCATATCGAACGCGCGACGGATGACGATTTGTTTTCGTCAATTGCCCATCATATTGTCGGGCAACAGATTTCGAACAAAGCGCTGTCCGCAGTTTGGGGACGAATGCAGGAGGGCCTCGGTACCGTGGACGCGGCTTCGGTGCTCGACGCGGGCGAGGAGAGGCTTCACAGCTTCGGCATGAGCTATCGCAAAGCGGCGTATATCACGGATCTCGCGCACAAGGTCGAAAGCGGCGAGTTCCGTCTTGACGCGTTGGAAAAGATGGGCGATGAAGAGGCAATTGCCGCATTGACCGCGCTTTCGGGCGTCGGCATCTGGACCGCGGAAATGATTTTGCTGTTTTGTCTTCAGCGTCCCGATATATTGAGCTTCGGCGATTACGCGATCCGTCGTGGGCTCCGGATGATTTACCGTCATCGGGAGATTACGAAGGAACGATTCGAGCGCTACCGACGCCGCTTCTCACCCTATGGCAGCGTGGCGAGCCTCTATCTTTGGGCAGTTTCCGGCGGCGCGCTGCCCGGCGTGACCGACCCGGCGGAGTAAACACGGGACGGCAAACTTTCAGCCATTTTATAGGAAAGAATGGTTTAATGGAAAAAATTTCGGTAAAAATCTGCGTAAAGGAAGAACGATATTGAATAAAAAGAAGACTCCAAAGCATCGCGCTGCGCATGGCAAGAAGAATAACTATTCTTATTGGATTTGGGTCGTCATGGTTATTTTCCTCGCGATGGGAATCGGCGCGGGCTTTTATTTTGCCTCGTCGAGCCTCTTTGACAAACCGTCGAGGCGCCAACGTATAGACTCCGGCTCGTACACGCCGACGGAAGCTCTGCTCGTGGCGAAGGATAAGACCACCGTGATGATCATGGGCGTCGACGAGCGCAAAGACGACATCGGGCGCTCCGACACGCTGATGCTGGCCACCGTCGACCCGAAGAAAAAGAGCGCGTCGTTGCTCTCGATTCCGCGCGACACCCGCGTTCACGTACCCGGTTACGGCTACGATAAAATCAATGTCGCCTATTCTCTCGGCGGGCACGAGCTGACCCGGGACACTGTCGAGGAATTCCTCGATACACCGGTCGAGCACTACATCCTAATCAAAGTGCCCGCCTTCAAGCGTATCATTGACGCAATCGGCGGCGTGGACATCGACGTGGAAAAGCGGATGTATTACGTGGACGAATGGGACGACGACGGCGGCCTCGTCATCGACCTCTATCCGGGGCCGCAGCACATGGACGGCGCCACTGCCATCACCTATGTCCGCTACCGTGACGAGGAGGGCGACATCGGGCGCATCGAGCGGCAGCAAAAATTCATGCAGGCCGTCATGGATCAGGTCATGTCGCCTGCAATTATCACGCGGCTTCCGGGCATCATTCGCGAAGTCATGAGCTCGGTGGAAACAGATTTGTCGGTCCGCCAATGCTTGGAACTCGCGGGGGCGCTAAAGGAAGCGAAGAGCACTGGATTGAAGACGAAAATGGTCGCGGGACGTCCGCTTTACATCGACGAAATCAGCTATTGGATTCCCGATTTGTATGACACCCGCGAAGAAATGGCCGGTATGCTCGGCATTTCCATCAGCCAGAACGCGAAAAACGAGATGGAACGTGACGCTTCCGCGTATGCAGCGTCCATTCCTGCCAACGCCAAGGAAGTGCCGGAGGACGATACGACAGTGGGACGCCTTGTGCGTGAAGGCACGAAGCCAAACGCAATGGGCGATCGCGACAGCGTGACGTCGCCGCCATCCTCGCGTCCCGGCAGGAATGCGGACGACGACAGGCAGCGTCCGAGCGTGACGCCACCGGGCACGAAGCCCACGGAAGGAACCGCGCGCGGCGAAGAGACAGACGAACCGGAAACCGCACCGGGCACGAAACCGGCGACAACGACGTCGGAGGAAAACGACGAACCGGAAACGGTCACCAAACCGACGGCGCCCACACCGCCCACCGCCCCGAGGAATCCGACGCCGAGCAGCGTCCCGTCGCCGAATACCAGCGGCAGCAAACGCAATTAAAGAATACAAAATGAAACACGATCATCATAATAATACCGCCGACGCGAAAACGATGCGTCGGCGGTATTTGTTTTCATGTTACGCCCCGTATACTCTCCAGATTGCGTAGGCTATGAAGCCAACGTAGCAGGCGAGCATCGTGATGCCCTCGCGCTTCAGGAGTTTTCCTCCGTCCGTCGCCGAGAACAGCCAGACCATGATGCTGAACAGGATCAGCATCACGTCGTCGACGAGGTTTTCCATCGTGAAGCTGACGGGATGAAGGGCCGCTGTCGTGCCGAGGATGAACAGGATGTTGAAGATGTTCGAGCCAATGATGTTGCCAAGGGCCATGTCGACTTCGCCTTTACGCGCCGCCACCACCGACGTGACCAGCTCCGGCAGGCTCGTGCCGAGGGCGATGATGGTCAGGCCGATCAAGGTTTCACTCATACCGAGCATCCGGGCAATCGCCACCGCGCCGTAAGCTATTTCATGGCCGCCAATCACCGCGTCGCCGCCGACAACGAAATCGCCGCCGAACTTGATGGCAAGAGCGCCGCAGATGATGAACACGAGGCTCTGCATCAGGGAGAGCACTTTCGCTTCCTCCCCGCCGTCGCTGTCCTCGCCGTTTTCCGTGTTCTCGCGGCCCTGCCGCGCCATGTGGACCGTGTAGGCGAGGAAGCCGACGAACAGCGCCAAGAGCACTCCGCCTTCGGCGTGTCCGATGGTGCCGACGACGCCGGGGCCTTCCGCCGGCCCCGTGACGCCGAAGGCCGCCATCAGCACCGCGCAGAAGATCGAGAACGGCAATTCGCGCCGCCGCGTCCCCACGTCCACCACCAACGGCTGGAACAGCGTCGAGACGCCGCATACGACTAGCAGATTGAAGATGTTCGACCCGGTCACGTTGCTGACCGCGACTTCATTGCTGCCCGCCAACGCCGCCGTGACGCTGACCGCCAGCTCCGGCAGGCTCGTGCCCATCGAGACGATGGTCAGCCCCACGACCAGCGGCGGGATGCGGAGCCGCCGGGCCACCGCCGAGGCGCCGTCCACGAAGTAGTCGGCGCCCTTCACCAAGAGCCAAAAGCCGACGACGAGCACGGCGAAAGCGATAAGAACGGAAACGAATGGGCTCATAAAAACGACCTCCTTTAGAAAACCTCATCCACCGCTGACGCGGTCCCCCATCCGGGGAGTCCACTGGACTCTCGCGCAAAGCGCCCCCAGAGGTGAAGGGGGATTTACAAAACAAAAGCAGCGAGCTTTCCCTGCGCGCGAAACGCACGCAAAGCAAAGTCTCGCTGCATAATCTTCATTATGCCGACCGCGCCGGGGCAAGACGCCCGTCCTGACGACGCCGACCGTGAGGCTACTCCCTCTGATTGCAAGTTCAATATATCATAGATGTCTATAATTTGGCAAGGTATTTTTTACATAAAAAACCCGAAGCCATTGAAAAACGGCTTCGGGTTTCTGCTTGTTTTCCTTAGAACTGGAATTTCTTCAGCTCGTTCTGCAGATCCGTCGCGAGCTTCGCCAGCGAGGAGCTGGCGGACAGGATCTCGTCGGAGGATGCGGACTGTTCTTCCGCCGCCGCCGATACGGACTGCATTTCGTCGGCGACGCGCTTCGCGCCGTTGTCGATATTCTGCATCTCGCGGGAAACGCCTTCGGCTTCCTTCGCGACGCCAGCCACCGACGCCGACATGGCCTGGACTTTCGCCGAGACCTGCTCGATGAGGTTCTGGATATGGTCGAAGACTGCACGCAGTGATTCGACGGACTGCGCGCCCTCGACGACCGCCGTGCGGCCCGCCTGCATCGCGGCAACCGCGCTTCCGGTATCGGTCTGGATCGCGCCAATCAGGTCGGCAATCTGCTGCGCCGCCGTCTGGGACTGCTCGGCGAGCTTGCGGACTTCCTCGGCGACAACCGCGAATCCGCGACCGTGCTCGCCGGCGCGCGCCGCCTCGATGGCGGCGTTCAGCGCGAGGAGGTTCGTCTGGCCCGCGATACCCGCGATGGTGTCGACGATCATGCCGATTTCCTTCGAGCGCTCGCCCAGCTTGTCGACCAGCTCGGCCGTCTCCTGCACGGTGTGCTCGACGTTCTTGATCTGCTCGACGGACGACGCGACTTCGCCGCTGCCGTTCGCCGCTTCCTGGGCCGCCGAGTTGGAGTTCTCCGCGACCTGCTGCGCCTCGATGCGCATACCGTCCACAGCGCCCGAAATGGTATCGATGCGCTCCTTGCCGCTGTCGACCGCTTCCTGCTGGACCGCGACCTGCGAGGACGCCTCGGTGACGTTCTCGGCGACCTGCAGGGCCGCTTTCGCCGTCTGGGACGAGTTCGCGGTCAGCTCCTCAGCGGCAGCCGCAATCTGCGACGTGGACTGCGAAACTTCCTTCATGAACTTGTTCAGAGACTCACGCATATCAAAGAGAGCACGCTCCGCATCGCCGAACTCGTCGCCGCGGTCGGTGCGCTCGCCCGTCCGATGGAAGTTGCCGTCCTTCAGCTTGTTCGCGAGTTCGATCATGGATTCCAGCGGAGTCGTGATCGCTTTGATCAGCATCATCGAAAGCACGACCAGCAGTACGATCGCGACGACGGTGATGATCGCCATCGTTGCGATGGCGGACGCGTTGTCCGCGTCGTTCTGCTTGTCAATGGCATCGGCCTTTTCCTCGGTAGCCTTCCGAAGCTTCGAGAGGTTGTCGCGGAGATCTACCGTGCCTTGCCGCATAGTACGGTTATACTCGGCGAGGCTGGCGGCGGAATTGCCGGCAGAGGCAATCTTGATCGTGCTGTCATAGCCCGCGTGGAATTTCTTCCATGCGTCCTGGCACTGCTTGACCTGACCGGCCAGCTCCGGCATGGTGGCTGCGATTTTCTCGAACTCGCCCCAGTTTTTCTCATACTTGGCGATTTCTTTGTTGGCGGCGCCGCTGACCTCCGCGTAGCGGGACGGGTCGGCAATCGCCTGATAGGTACGTACCTGGATAACGCGCATCGATTCGATCTCGTCGCCGATGAGCGCGATAGCCCGCAGGTTGTTCTCGTACATATTGGTCATATCTTCGCCGGCCTTCGTCAGGCTAGACCATCCACGGAAACCAATAACCAACATACCGACGAGAGCAATCACTACGAGCAGCAAGATTTTGAATGCTACTTTTACATTGTTCATAAATTTATTCCTTTCTGCGGGGACTTCTGTATCGAGCCTTGCCAATCCTCCTTCCCTGACGCTAACTTTCACTCCCGCATTTTTACGAGTCCAAGCCTATTATATGTTATTTTTTCGGGAAAATCAACAAACAGAGGGACGAACTTCAAAAATTAATTCCTAAAAACTTTGCAAAACTTTGGAGCGGTGGGCAGGATTTTTCCCGCACGACGTCGAATTTTTTCTTTACATAGTCTGTCAATGACTTTTCCCAATGATGAAAAACGGGACGAGCCAAACAGGAAGAGGTGGGACCGTGGACAATCTGAACAAGAAAATTCTCATCGTGGACGACGACGAAACGAGCCGCTCGCTGATCCGTCAGACGCTTTGCGATTACAAGCACGTGTACGAAGCGGCGGACGGCGTCGAGGCGATGGCGTTTTTGCAGCGCAACCCGGACACGGCGTTGGTCTTTCTCGATATCCTGATGCCGCGCATGGACGGGCTGGAGCTTTTGGTGCGCCTCCGGCTGTCGCCGAAATTCTCCGACCTGCCGGTCATCATGCTGTCCGCCTCGTCGGAGGAAGACGTCAACCAGCGAGCGATCCGTCTCGGCGCGACGCGGTTCGCGTACAAGCCGTACCGAATGGCGCTGCTGCTGCAAATGGCGGAGGAACTTCTGGTCCTGCCGCGCAAGGAAGTGGACATCGCGCCGGGCAGCCTCGACGCGTTCATTTTCTCCCGCAGCCAAGCCATCGACAGCGGCATCCTCGTCATCGAGGCGAAGGACGACGGCACGCTCTCAACGCTGTATTTCACGCCGACTTACGCGATGCTCTGCGGCTACAATACCAAAGAGTACAGCGCGCTCGTCTCGGCGAGCTCCGACCTTTCGGCCACGATTCCCAGTGCCCACTTCGACAGCTTCCGGATGTCCGTCGGCATGATCGCCGAGGAGAAAATGCCGATGGCGTTTTATCTCCACGTCCGTCGGCAGGACCGGCAGACCCTGACGCTTTCCTGCCTCGGATCGTATTTCGCGCAAAAAGAAGGCGAGCATCCGCTGGTCTGCCTGATCGCCGACACGCAAGAACTGGAGACGGAGCGCGGCGGCGAAGCGGAGCTGCCCAACGAGCGGCTGGACCGCCTGACGGGCATCGCCAACCGGGCCACGTTCTTCCATTCGGCGCGCCGCCTGATTGACGAGCACCCGGACGAGAAATTCGTGCTTGGCACGTTCGATATCGACCGGTTCAAGATTATCAACGACGTCTACGGCACGCAGGTCGGGGACAGCATCCTGATCCAGCTCGCCGCCTCCACGGCCCGCGAAGTTCTCGGGAAGGGCGTCTGCGGCCGTCTCGGCGCCGATGTTTTCGCATTCTGTATGCCCGAGCAGCGCTTCGACATCGAAGCACTGCTGCAAAGCCAGCGCTTCCTGTCTGACAACCTCGGTCTCGCTTACAACCTTGTCATCCATAACGGCATCTATCCAGTCACCGAGCCGAAGGCCGAAATCACGACGATGTGCGACCGAGCGAATCTGGCTCGCTCCACGGTCAAGGGCGATTACAACAAGCGCTACGCATACTACGACGAACCGATGCGCGAGGCCATCATCGCCGAGCAGGAAATCCTGAACGACATGCAGAAGGCGCTGGATACCAACGCGTTCGTGCTGTTCCTCCAGCCGATCTACAGCCTGAATTTCGAGAAACCGGTCAGCGCCGAGGCGCTGGTCCGCTGGAACCATCCGGAAAAAGGCATCATCGAGCCGGGACAATTCATTTCCCTGTTCGAGCATAACCGCTTTATCACGAATCTCGACCATTATATGTGGGAACTGACCTGCCGCTACCTCGCGGATCGTCGCGACCGCGGCCTCGCGCCGCTGCCAATCTCGGTCAACGTCTCGCGGGTCAATCTGTTCCAGCCCGATTTGGTCAACGACCTGATGGAGCTCCTGCGGAAATATGACCTGACCCCTGCGATGCTGCGGCTGGAAATCACCGAGACCGCTTACATGGACGACCCGACGCAGCTCATTACCGCGTCGGAGAAGCTCCGCAAAGCGGGCTTCAAGCTGCTGGTGGATGATTTCGGCAGCGGATATTCGTCGCTGCATATGCTGAAGGACATCCCGCTGGATGTGCTGAAGCTCGATATGCGCTTCCTCGGCGATTTGGAACCGAGCTCCCGCGCTGCCACGGTGCTCTTGGGCGTGATCCGCATCGCGCAGAGCCTCGGCATGGTCACGGTAGCCGAAGGCGTCGAGACGAAATTCCAGCTCGAATTCCTGCGCTCGGCGGGCTGCGACAACATCCAGGGCTTCTTCTACGCGAAGCCGATGCCCATCGACGAATTCGAGGTGTTCCTCGACTCCAGCCCGATCGTGTAAAAAGTATAGAAAAAGCAGTCACGGAAAATTTCCGTGACTGCTTTTTTATGCTCGTTTATTCTTTGCCGAACAGTTTGGACATCAGCGACGACTTGCCCGCGTCGTCTCCGTTTGCGCCCGGCAGCGCGTCGTAATCCTCCACCGGCTCCAGGAAAGCGTTGGACGATCCAGCAACGGCGATGGGGATCAGCAGATGGGCAAACCATGCGTCTTTCGCCGCGCCGTGCCAGTGCTTGATCTCCGCCGGAACCTTTACGATGTCGCCGGGCTTCAGCGGCTGCGGCTCGCGGCCTTCCTCCTGGTACCAGCCTGCGCCGCCCGTGACCAAGAGGACTTGTCCCGCGTTGTGATGGACGTGCCAATTCGTATGGCAGCCCGGCTCGAAGGTCATATTGATGATCGGGCCGCCCCTGGGCACGAGATGGTTCAGGTAGGTCTTGCCGGAAAAGAACTGCGCGACGTCGCCGGTCAACTGCTCGCCCACCGGGAAAAAGCTCGGATTGTCCCGCTTCGGGTCGTAGTCTTCCTCCGGCTCCTCAGCTGCGGACGGCTCGCCCTCCTCGGCGCTCTCCGCCGCCTCCGCAGCCTCACCTTCGGCGGGCGTCTCCCCGTCTACGGGCGGTTGCTCCTCGGCGGCCTCAGCCGGTGCCGTGCCTTCCTCCGCGGTCTCCGCCGCTTCGGGTGTTGCCTCGGCAGGCGTCTCCGCTTTGTCGTCGCCGAAGATTTTATGGAAATTGAGCATCATCGTATTCACCTCTGCACCATAAAACTCATATATAATTTAAACTATTCGACAAAAAAAATCAACTTTCCTGCACGCAAAAATGTTCCGCAATGGGACGGCGGCAACCCGCAGGGCTGACAGATGCAGTCTTGGCAGGAAAGAAAAACAAAACGTGCAAGGCGAAATATCTTATGCTATACTTAATAGAAAGTAAAATTCGACTTGGGGGGATAACGATGCGGTACGGAAAATGGCTGGCGGCGGCGCTGGTAGCGGCGGCGATATTTCAGCCGTTCCAAGGCACGGAAGCGAAAAGCCGCTGCACCTGTGAAGAAAACGGCGGCACCTGCAACTGCGACAAGACGCTGGAGCAGGTCGTGGAGGAATGGGAGAACCGTTGCCGGTGCAATGATCCCGTGGACTTGGAATATACGAGAAAATCCGGTTCGTCCGTTGCTTCTTCCGGCGCTTCGGACGACAGCTCGGCCAGCAGCGACGGGGTGGAAGAGGAACTGCCGCGCTTTGTCGAGATTTTGCGCGACGAGTCGTTTATCTACTATATGGACAGGATGACCGCGCGTTTCTTGAACGTTCCGCACATGGCGAAGGAAAAGATGATCGATGTCTGGATCAAGCTGGAGCCGCTGGAATTTCTCGAAGGCGAATACACCTATCCGTCGAAATATTACTTGGAGCATTATCTGCTCCGTCCGAAGCGGCAGCAGATCCAGTTCCTCGCGGAACTCGAGATCGCGGGACGGCCGAGCAACGAGATGGAGAAGTACCGCTACGACGGCAGCAAATGGGAAAATTTGGTCCCCGGCAGTATCGAGGATCTCGTCTATCACGCGGTTCTCAAGAACAAGGGACTGATTCCCGACGAATCGACAACCGACGGCACGTCGATCCGCGACTATATCGAGAACACATTTAACGTGTCGCTGTAAAATAGAGACAACAAAAAAGACTGCCGACGCGGGCAGTCTTTTTTCTATGCCTTCTTTAGTGGTGGAACAGCCGGATGTGGGTCATGGCCATTGCTATGCCGTATTTGTCGCAGGTCTCGATCACGTTGTCGTCGCGGATGGAGCCGCCGGACTGGGCGATATAGGAGACGCCGCTCCGGGCCGCGCGCTCGATGTTGTCGCCGAAGGGGAAGAACGCGTCGGAAGCCAGCGCGACACCCTTCATCTTCTTCAGCCACGCGGATTTTTGCTCCGGCGCGAAATACGGAGGCATGGCGGTAAAGAGGCGCGACCATTCCTTTTCGAACAGCTCGACTCCCTCGCCGGTCACATAGACGTCAATGGCGTTGTCCCGGTCGGGGCGTTTTACGTCGTCCTTGAAGGGCAGGGTCAAGACGGCGGGGCTTTGGCGCAGGAACCAGTTGTCCGCTTTGTTCCCCGCGAGGCGCGTGCAGTGGACGCGGGACTGCTGACCCGCACCGATGCCGATGGCCTGTCCGTCCTTCGCATAGCAGACGGAATTCGACTGCGTGTATTTGAGCGTGATCAGCGCGAGCAATAAGTCGCGGCGCGCGTCCTCGGGGATGTCCTTCGCCTTCGTCGGGATGTCGGTCAGGCAGTCGGCGGTGAATTTCACGTCGTTCCGCTGCTGCTCGAACCATACGCCGAAGACCTGCTTTTTCTC
>CACYUQ010000022.1 GCA_902777615.1 uncultured Selenomonadaceae bacterium | reverse complement strand
CTTCGACGCGTTTGCGGAAATCACACCGCCGCCTGCGATGACCACAGGGCGCTTCGCGTGCAGCATTACGTCCTCCGCCTCCGCCGCGCAAATCAAAAAGTCCGCGTCCGGCTTATGATGCGTTTTCTTTTTCGGCTCCTCAGGCGTGAAATTCACCTCGGCGAGAAACACGTTCCGCGGCACGTCGATCAGTACCGGACCGGGCCGCCCCGCCCGCGCTACGGCAAACGCCTCCCGGAGCGCCGGCACAAGCTGCTTCGGGTCCTTAATCTTGTAATTGTGTTTCGTGATCGGCATGGTCACGCCGACGATGTCCGTCTCCTGAAACGCGTCACGGCCCAAAAGCGCGGTGTCCACCTGTCCGGTGATCGCCACCATCGGGATCGAGTCCATGAATGCCGTCGCGATGCCCGTCACCAGATTCGTCGCCCCCGGCCCGGACGTGGCGATGCAGACGCCGACTTTGCCGCTGGCGCGCGCGTAGCCGTCCGCCGCGTGCGCCGCGCTTTGCTCGTGGGTCACGAGGATATTCTTGATGCGTTTGTCGTCCCTGAGCGCGTCATAAAGCGGCAAAATCATGCCGCCCGGATAACCGAAGACCGTATCGATCCCCTGCTCCGCCAAACACTCGACAACCGCCTGTGCGCCTTTCATGCCGCTTTCCCCCTTCCTGCCGCTTACGAGCGAATCAGCAGCCCATCCTCATCCTCAAACTTGTTCTGACAAATCTTGACCAAATCGATAATCGTGCCGATGCCGAAAAGGCCGCCGGTCAAGAGGAACAGCACGCCGCCTTTCCAGCGCCCCACATAGAAGCGATGGAGCCCGGAAAGCCCAAGGAAGCCGATGATGCAAAGGAACATCACCGTGTCGCGGTTGTACTGCGAAGTAAACGCTGTGGAACAGGCGGGGCAAATCGTCTCTCCGGGGTAAAGCTCCCGGCCGCATTTTGGGCAAAACATATATATCCTCCCTAATTCTCTATATCACATTTTCCATCACAGCCGATCGAGAATCGCCTGGGTCATACTTTCCGTGTTCGCCTTCTTGAACCCCTCCGTCCAAAGGTCGGGCGTGCGGAACCCGTCCGCCAGCGCCTTCGAGCAGGCATCTTCCACCGCCTTTGCCGCTGCTTCCTCCTTCAGGGAATAACGGAGCAGCATCGCGGCGGAAAGAATCGTACCAATCGGATTCGCGATTCCCTTGCCCGCGATGTCCGGCGCGGAGCCGTGGATCGGCTCGAACAAGCTCGTCTCCTCGCCGATGCTGGCGCTGGGCATCATGCCGATGGAGCCGCCGATGACCGCCGCCTCGTCGCTTAAGATGTCGCCGAAGAGATTTCCCGTACAAATCACGTCGAACTGCGTCGGACGCACCGCGAGCTGCATCGCGCAGTTGTCCACATAGAGATGGTCGAGAGCCACGTCCTTGTAATCTTCATGCACTTTTTCTACCGTGCGCCGCCAGAGCCGCGACGTCGCCAGCACATTCGACTTATCCACCGACGTGACCTTGCCGCGCCGCAGCTTCGCCGTCTCAAAGGCCAGACGCGCGATGCGGTCCACCTCCGGTACCGAATAATTTTCGAGATCCCAAGCACGTTCCGCGCCGTCTTTCATTTCCGACTCGCAGCGGTCGCCGAAATAAATACCGCCGATCAGCTCGCGCACGATCACGAGATCGACGCCCTTGACCAACTCCGGCTTCAGCGGCGAATAACCGACCAGCGCGTCCGCCACCTTCACCGGGCGCAGATTCGCGTAAAGTCCCAGCCCTTTGCGCAAACCTAAAATTGCCTTTTCCGGGCGAAGTGACGGCTCCACGCTGTCCCATTTGTCGCCGCCCACCGCGCCGAACAGTACGCCGTCCGACGCCTTCGCAGCCGCCAGCGTCTCTTCGGGCAACGGCGTACCGAACTTATCGTAGGCCGTGCCGCCCGCGTCGTGATATTCATAGGAAAGCTCCAGCGAAAATTTTCCATCCGCTTTCTGCAAGACGGCCACTGCCGCTTCCGTGATTTCTTTGCCGATTCCGTCGCCGGGAATTACCGTAATTTTTTTCGTCATGGTCTTTACTCCTTTACAAACGCATTCTTTCATATTATACGCATATCTCGACGGAAAGAAAAGACTTCGGGATACGAAATGCGAAATTTCCGTCGTATTTTTTGCATTTTTCTCTTAAGTTTTTCAACAAAACTTTCGATAACACAGTTAAGGAGGGATGTTTATGAGATTGCGTTAAATATTTCAGCCGAGAAAACAACTATAATGCCGCTTGGTCTTTCACGGACGAGAGAAAGCGGCGCGGCTTTGAATGATGGAGAAGCCGCGGAAAGGAGAATATGCAGAACACCATTGAAAACAATGCGAGAGCAGTGCGCGCTTTTTCGGGCTGCACGCCGCAAAGCGCGGGGAATCTTTTGCGCGTTGCGGACGGCAAATCCTTCACGGATGTGCTGACCGCCATGCAGACGATGACGAATGATTCCTTGGAAACCGAAAACACGGCGTCGGGCGGATTGAATCTGCTGCGTTCGCTTTCGGGATTTTCGCCGACCGTCGAACCGGAATCTTTCGCGGACAGCGACGCCTATATCAAGCACCTTGAAACGAAATTCGGGATGCGCGTCACTGCCAAATATTTCAAGAAGGATCAGGAAAGCATGGACGCCCTCGGACGCAGCATGAGCGGCAACGACCTTGTGATTGCGCCGAACATCCTGGACGAAATGGCGGTCGACAATGAAAAGGCACGCTATTACGAAGAGAAAATCCAGTATTGGTTCGACAACATCCCGAAATGGAAGGCCGAAAGCGCGGCGATGGGACTGACCTATGAACCGTGCGGCGTGGCAATCCACGAGGACGGAACGGTCTACTACATCGGAGGCGGCACGGAAACGCCGGAACGCAAGGCGCAAATCGAGGCGGCGCAAAAAGCGCAGCGCGAAAAGAAATGCAAGCGTCGGCAAGCCCAGCGGGAGTATATCCAGCAAGTGATTTTGCAAAAGCAGGCAAACGCGCTGACAGAAACTTGGACGCGGCAGTCTTCCTCTATTCCGACAATCGTCAAAACGAGGAGATTCATGCCCGACGGTTCCATTGTCATTACGACGAAAAAGGACGGCAAGGTCGTGGATCGGACGACGAAAAAGCCGCACCTCGTCCCGGTGCCCGACCCCACAGCAGAGGGCGGCGTGCGTATGGAACCACAGTTGGATATTCTTGAGATGCTGATGGGAATGTAAATTAGGACAGAAAAATCAGGCACGGACGCCCCTGAAAAGGAGCATAGTTATGAGAATGAGCAGTTATTCAATGCTGTTTGGCGGCGTTAGTAATCTTGATTTGGCTCTTGTCAAACTGCAATCACAAGCGGAAAACGCCATTGAAAAGGCGGCGCGTACATCGTCTTTTGCCGACACGCTCGCCGCTTTGCAATCAGCAGATGCATTGCAGGAGACCGCGACAGTCGACGAAACGAAATCAACGGCAGAAATGACGATGGACGAGTACAAAGCGTATTTGGAGAAAAAACTCGCCGCAATTCCGTGGCACCCGAACCGCTACAACGACGAAGAAGCCATCACGATTACCGACGCGGGCTGGGAAAGGCTGAAAAACGATCCCGGTTATGAAAAGAAACTTTTGGACGACATTGCCACCGATCGTTCATATTACAGTCCTTTGCTCGGTACCGGCGGTTCATATTGCACGCGCAAAATCGGCGCAACAGAGGAAGAATATGAAGGCTGGAGCTGGAGCAAACAGTACGGCTTCGGCAGCGCGGAGAAATCCCGCAGCATGTTCGAGGAAAAATCGAAAGACAGCCAGATGAAGATGCGCGCGCAAAAGAAAAAGCAGATGGCCGAAGCGGAAGAAAAATATTACGCGCAAAAGCGGATGCTAGAAAAGATGAGCGAGCAGCTTGCGGCGATTCGCTCGGCGAGGGCGCGGCAAGCGGGTCTTTTCCACACCGCTTCCGATGTGCCGATTTTCGGCGTCCCGGCGGAATTCCTGCTGGCCGGTCTCGGCGGCGGCATGGGCGGATTATAGTAGGAAGGAGATAGCGATATGAATGATGCAAGGATGTTCAGCTCAGCCGCCCACGGGCTGAATGTGACGAAAACGCTGCTGTCTGCGAAAACAGCGCCTTCACGAAAAACTGCCTGTGGCTCCTCTTTCGCGCAGACGTTTGTCTCCGTCACAACGCGAAAGACTACGATCACCGTCACGAAAACGACGACGGAAATGACGATGGCGGAGTACCAAGAGTACATCTACGAAAAAATCTCTAACCTACCCGTGCACCCGACGCAAGCTAATCGCTCAGCCTCCGTATTTATCTCTGCGGAAGGTTTTGCGGAAATGAAAGCGAACTCGGAATATGAGGATTGGGTAATCGGGAAGCTCGAAGAGGATTTTGCCATATCCAATCCTCTTTGCCCACGCTGCGGAAGCTATGTCGTTTATCAATTCGGCGCAAAGAAAAGCGATTATCACGGCGACAGCTGGTACCCGGAATTTCAGGGTGGACAGGGAGATCGCGTCTACCGCGAGAGGAGCGAAGGCGCTTTCTGGTCGAATCGCCGTAAGCGGATGAAAGAGCTGTACAAAGAGTCCGAGGAACGCTATTTGAAGCGGAAAATGGACATGCAGCTGGAAAACCTGCACGTGCGCAAAATGCGCCTGATGGCGCAGGGCAAGTACGACGAAGCGGCAGGGATTGTCGGTGCGGGCGTCCCCGCCTCCCTGCTGCTCTCAGGACTCGGCGGTATAGGCACAGTATAATCTTTCCCAACTAAAACGAAGAGAACCCCGCGGGATTAAATTCCCACGAGGTTCTTTTTATGTCTTGGTCAGTCCGCCGACGCTTCTTTATGCGTCAGCAGTTCTGCAATTTTTACCTTTCCGTCGGAAGAAAGATCGTAGAATTTGCCTCCGGTGGTCTGAACGATCGGCAAAGAATTGGTTCGGCTTTGATCGATATAAATGATTTTTGCCTTTTCCCCGGACGACAGGCGCACCCAGCTTCCCGTCAGCGCACAGCAAATCCGCCGGATAAACAGCACGCAATAATTCTCGTCGATCTTGCCCGCAATCATATCCGTCGTCAGGCGGTCGAAAATCTCAAAAGGAGAGATCCTGTGCGCGTAACAGCGGTTTGTCGCCATCGCGTCGTATATATCGAGAATCGCGAGAATCTTGCCGAAGGGAGAAATCATGTCCTGCTTGAGCCCAGCCGGATAGCCGCTGCCGTCGCCGCGTTCATGATGCTGCAGGACGCCGGCGATGATGTCAGTCTCAGCAGCCATCCCGCATTTCGCCAATATTTCCGCGCTGTAGGAGGCGTGCCGACGCATGATTTCCATTTCCGATGAAGAAAGTTTTCCGGGTTTATTCAAAATCTCATTGGAAATTTTCAACTTGCCAACGTCGTGCAAAAGCCCTGCCAAGATGAGCCGTTCTCTGCATTCGCGCGGCCAGTGCAACCATTTCCCCATGAGCCCGGCCAAAATCGCCACATGCAGACTATGATGCAGCAAATAGGAACCGTCACGATCCATATTGTGAATCTGCGCGACAGCCGTGACGCCGTTGCACAGATTGGAGAGCTTGCACTCGGAAATCAAATGACCGATGGTATCCAGGTCGAGGCCACGATGAATCGTGTTCGGATTCAACAGTTGTTCCAACTCTTGGAATACCTCTTGGTACAACTTCACATAATCCTCGTCCAAAATTTTGTCAGTCTTTGGGTTAGGCGGCAGATACTGCGGAACGTCTTGCAACGAATCATAAGAGAGATCTTCCGGCGCAAGCAAATCAAGATGCTCCGGAATTTCTACGGTCAGCATCATTTCTTCGAGCTCAACGCCCTCCGGCAGTACCTTCTGCATATAGACGGGATCCCGCAGGAGACTGATGACGAATTCCGTCATCCTCGTACCGGCGTCGATCAGGAGCTTGCCCTCCAAGAGAATGATCGGCTGCGCCAAAATCATACCCGGCCGCAAGTCTTTCAACAGTACGCGCTTTTTCTCCCCGCTGTCGCTGCACTGTGCCTGCACGAAATGAATGAATTCCTGCATATTGTCTTTCTTTCGAAAGCAGGCAGTGTACATATAATTGCCCATTTGCGGCTGCATCGTTTTTGGCATCGCTTCATGCATGACGACTTCCTGCTTGTAGCGATCCATAATCTCCGCATGGGAATGCAAGTAAGCGAAACGGCTGCGCCGCCCCGCATAAACGCAGAAACGATGCTCCGGTCTCTTGGGAAACCGGAATCCGTCCATTGTGACCATATCCGCCCAGATCTGATAAACATCGGAAGAGTGCGCGTAATTCATCATATCCGCGGTATAGCCTCCTGGCGGCCGCAGATTCACTTCCAAACCGACAAGCTCCCCTTCCTTGCCAAGGAAGTTCTGATTCTCGGTCAAGCGGAAGAATTCCAAATGCACAAAACGCCGTTGTATGTTGAATGTGCGTATGACGGCGCGGCCTGCCTCGCGAAGATCATCCGGCATATCCGCCGCGACATGATAAGCCAAGTCGAGCTGTTCCGACACAATCTCCATGATAGACGACGGCCAAACGGTCATCGATTCAAACAGCGGCTTGCCTTTGGAATTGACGATTGCGTCATAGGAATAGATATTTCCGTGAATAAATTCTTCCATGACATACGATTCGGTTGATTTTTCCCAGAAAAACCATTCCAATTCCGAAGGCGTATCAATTCGCGCTACGCCTTTGGCACCGCTGCCGACATCCGGCTTCACAATGACCGGATAGCCAACTTTTTGCGCGAACGCTTTCGCTTCTCTGATCGAGGGAATTTCCGACAGCCGCGCCGTAGGGATATGGGCTTTTCGATAATAGGGTTTCATTGCGGATTTGTGCCGGAACCGCTCCACATCCGCCGTATGAAGTCCCGTCGTAATATTGAAATCCTCCCGTAGGCGCGCGTCCATTTCCAGAAACGCCTCGCTGTGCGATTCGATCCAATCGATTTTTCCATGCTTGAACGAAAGGAACGCCACAGCGCGAAACATTTGATCATAATCCTGCATGGATTCGACATAGTAATATTCCGTCAGAGATTTTTTTACGTTTTCATTCAGAGCATCATAAGGACAATCTCCAATGCCTAGTACGTTTACGCCGTTTCGCTGCAAACGATCGCAAAACAACCACTGATTACGCGGAAAATGTGGTGAAATGAATATAAAGTTCATATATGCCTCCTTTATAGGAAGAAAAGGGAAACAAGAAAGTGAAGAATGTCCTAATGCTTTTTTACTATCATATTAAATAATAGGTAAATAGTCAAGTGCTATTTTCTATGCGCGTCATTGACAGAAATGCTAAGCGCTATCTATAATGGAGCTATATATCCCAACTTCATTTGCATTTTTCCCGCAAAAAATGACATAATTGTCAAAGAAAACGAACAAAAAATGCGGGAACAATCCCGCATGGAGGAACCGAATATGATGAAACGTATGATGGCGGAGTGCCGAGCGGCGGGGCTTTCCGCCTCGGATGTCAGCAGCCGCTTCAAAATACCCGCGGGCGTCGTGACACGCTGGGAACGCGGCGAGCTTCGTCCGCCCGCTTGGGTCGAGAGCATGGTCCGCAATTTTCTCGCTGACGAACGCCGAAAAAATCACCTAAAAAGCAGACGCGGACAGGGCACGGCGAACGTTCGGCAGGGCTGGAAGCGATGAGCACGCCACGTCATCTGCAAGGCGCCGCGAAACATCTCCGCCCGCTTCCACTCTGGCGAAAGATATCCCGTTGCTTTCGCGTCGTCTGCGCTTGCGCCGCCTGCGCTTTGGGCTTCACGCCGCCGTCGATGGATGCCCACGGCGGCACGGTCACCCAGCCTGCGCCGGAAATATTGACGCGCACCTCGGCAAAGCATCCCGTTTCTTATTCGCCGGTGCTCACTTGGACGAAGGAATCGAACGCCGTCGCCTATCAGCTGGAATTTTTCCCTTCCGCCGTCAAGGATCTCGACCCGCAGGCGGAGGACGCGCGCGCCGTGTTCCGAACCTCGGAAGTCTTCGAAAACGCGGTCAATCTGCCGCTGGACGAAATGCGCAAAGGTCTTTCGGACAAACAGCCGCTCTGGTGGCGCGTCCGCGCCCTCGATTATGACGGCGTTGCCATTAGCCCGTTCAGCCTGCCCGCGCCGCTCTATGCGAATCCCGCGCTGCCGCGCATGAACGCGCCGCTTTTGCATCCCGTTGCGGATAAAGGCCGCGGCTCCGCCATGCTGTTCCCCGTTTACAGTTGGGTGCGCCCCTACGGCGCAGCAAGCTTTGAAGTCGCGCTTTACACGGAAGACCCGGAGCGAAAGCCGGACGCCGCGCCTATCGCACAATGGATCGCCCCTTACGGCGAGCAATACGACGAAACGCCGCGCATGGGGGACACGACTTACTATTGGCGCGTGCGCGCGCTGGACAAAAAAGGCGCGCCCGGCGCATGGTCTGCAGCCTCGGAGTTTCGCATGGAGCCGCGCCATTGGGAAATTGCGGTGCTCGGCGACAGCATCAGCCACGGCGGCGGGCACGTTTCCTACAACCCCGAAGCCCTCGAATACAGCTGGCTTTCCTACCTCGATTTTCCCGCCGTGAATCTGTCGCAAAGCGGCGATATCACGCGCCTGATGGCAGACCGCTTCGAACGCGACGTACTGCCCTTCTCACCGGATTACCTCTTGATCATGTGCGGCACCAACGACCTTCGGGCGGGGGAATTCACTGTCGAGGAAGCCATCGCGAACATGGAGCGCATCAAGGAAAAATGCGTGTCCTACGGCATCCGTCCGATCTTCCTGACGCTGCCGCCCATCAACCCTGCAAATATCGGGCGCGTCTTCGGCGAGAAAATCACCGACGAATGGCAGGAGCGCTTCGCGAAATTCAATAATTATCTGCGTCAGCAGCCGCACATCGACACGGCGGCGGCCTTCACGCCCTACGCGGCCAACGGCGAACTGCCCGAATGGCTCGGCCTCGACGGGCTGCATGAGGACGTCATCGGCAAGCAGCTGATCGCCGCCCGCGTCAACGCGAATCTCGAAGCCGCGAAACAGGCGGCGGACGAATTCTTGCAAACCCAGCAGCAAATACAAGCGCAAATGCAAACATCAATACAACCGGACGAACCTCGAAAGGAGACAATGAACGATGCTGAAAGCGATTGAAATGAAAAAAGGGATTTATTGGGTCGGCGCCGTGGACTGGTCGATGCGGAGCTTCCACGGCTATTCGACGCGCCGCGGCTCGTCGTACAACGCGTACCTGATCCTCGACGAGAAAATCACGCTGATCGACACCGTCAAAGCGCCGTTCGTCGCGGAGCTTTTGGAGCGCGTTTCCTCCGTCGTCGATCCGAAAAAGATCGACTATATCATTTCCAACCACGTCGAGCCGGATCATTCGGGGAGCCTTCCCATCATGGCGAAATGCTGCCCGAACGCAAAAATCGTCACCAGCGCGCCGAACGGCCTTAAAGGGCTTACAGGCCGCTACGGCGAGCTCAATTATCAAGCTGTAAAGACCGGCGAGACACTTTCCCTCGGCGCGCGCACGCTGTCCTTCGTCGCGACGCCGATGCTCCATTGGCCGGACAGCATGGTCACTTACTGCCCGGCGGAAAAGATTTTGTTCTCCAACGACGCCTTCGGTCAGCATCTGGCCGCGAACCGTCGCTTCGACGACGAAAATGACATACACGTCGTGATGGAAGAAGCGAAGAAGTACTACGCGAACATCCTGATGCTCTATGGCAAGCAGGCACAGACCGCGCTCTCGGCCCTCGGCAGCCTGCCCATCGAAATGATCCTGACCGGTCACGGCGTCTCGTGGCGCGCGCACATCCCCGAAATCCTCGACGCGTACAAGAAATGGAGCGCCGGAGATCTCGAAGAAAAGGCCGTCGTAGTCTTCGACAGCATGTGGGGATCGACGGAACGTCTCGCCAAAGCGATCACCGACGCATTCACCGCGAAGGGCGTCCCCGTCGCGTACTTCGACCTGCGCGCCGACCATATCTCCGACGTCATCACCGAAGTATTGACCGCAAAATATCTCGCCGTCGGCTCGCCCACCATCAACAACCAGATGATGCCGCCCGTCGCGGCGTTCCTCTGCTACCTGAAGGGCTTCGTGCCGAAAGGGCGCAAAGCCTTCGCCTTCGGCTCCTTCGGCTGGGGTGGGCAGAGCGTCGGCCTCGTCGAGGACGAACTGAAGGCCGCCGGATGCGAGATCTGCCTTGAAAAAATCCGCGTCAAGGACGTGCCGACGATGGACGACCTCGCCGCCGTCCGTGAAAACATCCTAGCACTGTAATACCAATCTCAGGCCACAGCCGCGCCTACGGCACGGCTGCCGTCTCATAAATCGCAGTAAAGATTTAAGAATCTTAACTGCGATTAGTATAAAAACGCCGCATACGAAAAGCCGCTTCGGTCTGCCATCCGCAAACCGAAGCGGCTTTTTTTCGTCTTTTTATCCGAAAACGATTTCTCCGTCCACAATCGTCTTTTGAATATGAAGCTTTTCGTCGAAAATCGTAATATCGGCGCGTTTTCCCGGTGTAAGGCTGCCGAGTTCCGCGCCGAGGCCGATACTTTCGGCGGCGGCTTGCGTCGCGCAAAAGACGGCGGCCGGGATGCCGCAGCCGGTATTTTCCATGAAATTCCAAACGGCGCGATCCATCGTCAGCACACTGCCCGCAATCGTGCCGCCCGCAAGGCGCGCTATACCGTCACGCACAAAAACTTTTTGCCCGCCCAGCTCCGACTCGCCGTCACCCAGCCCTGCGGCGCGCATCGAGTCGGTGATCAACACGATATGCCTGCCCCGCTTCATCCGCCATACGAGCCGGTGGGCTCCCGGATGGGAATGGACGTTGTCGGCGATCAATTCGCAATCCGCGTCCGTCTCCAGCGCCGCGCCGACGAGTCCCGGCGTGCGATGATGGAACGCGGGCATTCCGTTGAAGAGATGCGTGACATGCCGGACGCTTCCCTCCGTAAACAGCCGAAGCGCCCCCTCATAGTCCAGCGCGCTGTGCCCGACCGACAGCGTAACGCCCGCCGCCCGGCACGCGCGGATGAATGCGCCGCTGTCCGGCATCGTTTCCGGCGCGAACGTAATCAGCCGCACTACATCGAGAAACGGCTCGACCAGCGAAAAATCCGCCGCCCGGATATGCGCGGCGTCCTGCGCGCCACACGCCGCCGCGTTAATAAAGGGCCCCTCCATGTGCGCGCCGAGCACCCGCGCGCCGCCCCGATATGCCATCGCCTCCCGGACGTGTTCGAAGGCGCGCCGGACGGCGGACCATCCGCAGGTCATCGTCGTCGGCAGGAACGACGTCACGCCGGTAGTCGCCTGATGGCGCGCAATCGCCGGGACCGCCGCACCGTCGTCATCCATCGCGTCATAGCCCATCGCGCCGTGGATATGCACATTGACGAAGCCCGGCGCAACATAGCCGCCCTTCGCGTCAATCAGCGATTCGAGCCTCGCGCGTTCGTCCGCCGAAAGCTCCGCCTCCGGTGCTATCCGCGCAATCGTATTATCATAGAGCAGCGCATAGCCCGAGACCGCATGGAACATTCCCTGCGCGTCGGGCACGATCAGCCTGCCGCCGACGATCGCTTTCATCGCGTCTCCCACATCTCCTTCGGCAGCCGACGAGCCGCCGTCTCGTCGGCGATCACTACCGCGCCGCGATGGAGCTGCAGCAGCGACGCCGGCGCTTTCGGCGTGACGTCGCCATCAAACGCCAACACCAGCGCTTCCGTCTTGCCCGGGCCGCTGGCGAGCAGCAACACATGGCGCGCAAACATGATGTCGCGCATCCCCATGCTGACCGCCCAATACGGCACATCCGCCGGGCTGTCGAAAAATCGCGCGTTGGCGGCGCGCGTTGCCTCGGACAGCTCGACGACATGTGTCTCCGGCACGAAGGACGGCCCCGGCTCGTTGAACCCGATATGCGCGTTCGGCCCGATGCCCAAAATCATCAGGTCGATGCCGCCCGCCGCCTCGATGGCCTCGCCGTAACGCTGGCACTCCACCGCGATGTCCGCCGCCATGCCGTCCGGCATAAAGATCCGATCCTCGGACAGATTCAGCCCTTCGCAAAAATTCTTCCTCGTATAATAGGCAAAACTGCGCTCATCCTGCGCGTCCAGTCCGATATATTCGCTCAGCGTGAAAATGCGGACCCGGGAAAAATCAATTCCCCCGGAATGGTACGCCTCGTGCAGCCGCCGGTACAGCCCCAAAGGCGACGAACCCGCCGTCAATCCCAACACGCAGTCCGGCTTCTCGCGGATCACTTGCAGCGCCAACTCCGCCGCCGTGTCGCTCATCTCCTCGTAGTCTTCCCTCACCTTGACTTTCATACCATTTCCTCCCGTCACTTTATTTTGGGAACAGGAAAAAAGCCTGACGATATTCTCACGTCAGGCGCGATAATCATGCGATTTTTTCGTAGCCTGTCCCGCAGGCAAGTCTTTTTTCCATGATTCCTCTGTCTTCTTCTCTGCGGCGGCAATATGCTGCCGTTCCTCAATCTTCTGCTCGTACCGTCCCAGCAAATCGTCGACGGAATTTTGCAGTCTGTCACTGTCGAGCCGCTTCGCCTTGTTCTTGAGATCCGGCTCCCCCGGCAGCTTCATCTTATTTAGTTCGCGCCGTTCATTCGCCGCCTGGATCAAGATCTCCGCCTCACGAGCAGCGTGCGCTTTTCGATCAAATTTCACCGCGCTCACTCCATATCCAATTATGAGCCGCCTTGCTCTACATTTCCTTCTTATATTCTACATTTCCTTGCTGAAAATCCTTTGGGAAAATAATCACATTTTACGCATAATTTTTATATTGTTATATTCGCCGCCAAAAACAAAAATCCTGCCCGAAACGAAAAATACCTGCTTGCGCTTCGCAGGCGAGTTAAGTATGATAGGGGAAGATTATCTGCAAAGGAGAAATGTCATGAAAGCCTCGGAAATCCTCTCCCATGTCGACCATACCCTGCTCTCCCCCACCGCGACCTGGGATGAAATGCGCATCCTCGCCGAAGAAGCGCTCCGCTATCATACCGCCTCGGTCTGCGTGCCCCCCGCCTACGTGGCGCGACTGCGTGAGACCTTCGGCGCGACGCTCGTCATCTGCACCGTCATCGGCTTCCCCCTCGGCTACGACACGACCGCGGCGAAATGCGCCGCCGCCCGCGAAGCCGTCGAAAACGGCGCGGACGAAATCGACGCGGTCATCAACCGCACCGATATGAAAAACGGCGACTTCGCCGCCGTCACGCGGGAAATCACCGCACTGAAAAAAGCCGTCGGGGACAAAATCCTGAAAATCATCATTGAAGCCTGCGACCTGACCGACGAGGAAAAAATCGCGGCCTGCCGCTGCGTCACCGAAGGCGGCGCCGACTTCATCAAGACCTCGACGGGCTTCGGGAAAAGCGGCGCGACCCACGAGGACGTCGACCTGTTCCGCGCGCATATCGGCAAAGGCGTCCGAATCAAAGCGGCTGGCGGCATCCGCACCGTCGAGGATATGGAAGCATACCTGGCGCAAGGCTGCGACCGCATAGGAGCCAGCGCCGCCGTTCGTCTGTTGGCGGAACATTTTGACGCCGAACGAAACGAAAAATAAAAAACGCCAAAACAATCCAAAATATTCCACGTGATAAGAGGCTGTTGAAAGCGTCAGCTTTTTACAGTCTCTTATGCAGGCAAAGCCTGTGCACAATGGAACATAACCCGAAAATAAAATGAAAGAAAAACGGCGCGGAAGAAAATTTTCCGCACCGTTTCTGTTTCACAGCTTTATTTGATTTCCGAATTGCTGAAAATGCCCGGCTTCAGAAGGCCCGAAAGCGTCTGCGCGGTGTATTTCAGTTCCTCGCCGCCGTAGGCCAGCGCCATATCCAGCTCCTGCGCGATATAGGCGAGGAATTTTTCCGCCGCCTGCGCGCGGATCTCGTCCTCAGACAGATGGAACGCCCACTCGACACCGACGCCGCCATTCTGGTTGTCGCCGGACATCTCCCAAGTCTTGTCGAAGGTCGTGTAAAAGGAATTCTCGTCGAGCTTCTCCCAACCCTTGGAAGCCTCGGCAAATTTCAGGCAGGAGTCGGTGTACTCTTGGATGGTCATGGTATTGCCTCCTCAAATATTCGGTGAATTTTTTGGAAATCTCTTCATAGTATAACAAAGTCGTCCGGATTTTTCCATAAGATATTCCGGGATAAATTTCCCCGCCGGTGCATGTATACAGTAATACATGCGCTGCTTTCATAGACAACGGCATCGTAGCGTGCTATACTGCCTCCCGAACAGAATAAACGTCATGGCAACGGGGCCTTGCGGCGCCGGAGCGAATTTCGTTCCGGCGCTGTGAGGCTTTTTTGCTATTTTTAGAGGATTTCAGGGGGGATTTATATGTGCAGGATTGGGGCCGTCAAGAGCAAGAATCCCGTGCAGCCGTCGACGGCGCTGCGTCTCATGCTGCCGCAGCAGGAGGGGCATGACAATTCGGGATTCGCGATGGTGATGCAGGATCTTTACGGGGTATTCGGACTTTACAAGGACAAGCCTCTCTTGTCGATGGCTTGCACGCAGCAGGGCGGCCGTCTCGTCGAAGAATATATGGACGCCCATCGCTTCGTGAAGATGTCCGAATGGCTGCCCGTGCCGGACAAGCGGAAAGGGCTGAATATCCAAGCGATGCCCTACTATATTTTCCGCACCTACGATTACCCGGAGAACGTGACGGATCCGGACGAGCGGGAAGCGCTGCTCCTCGATACGCGGCTGACGCTGCGGCAAATGCTGACCGAGACCGGCGAGGGCTACGTCTATTCGTTCTGGCCCGACGTGCTGATGCTGAAAGAGGTCGGCGACCCGATGGACATCGCGACTTACTTCCACCTCTGGGATGACAACGGCTGCCTCGTCGCGAAGAATATCATCGTGCAGAGCCGCCAGAACACGAATTACGAAATCATCCGCTACGCGGCCCACCCGTTTTTCCTGCAGGGCTACACGCTCTGCGCGAACGGTGAGAACACGTTCTACACGAAGAACAAGGAATTCCAGAAGTCGCTCCATCGCGGCTATATCGGCTTCGAGTCGGACTCGCAGAATTTCCTCTATACGCTGCATTATGTCCTGCATGAGCTGAAATGGCCGATCCAATACTACAAGCACGTGATCACGCCGCTGCCGTTCTCGGAAATCGAGAAGCGCGAGGATCGGGACGTGCTGCTCTCCATCCGTCAGTCCCTTTCCCACCTGGAAATCAACGGTCCGAACGCGATCATCGCGGGACTGCCGGATGGCCGCATGATGACCTGCTGCGATTCGAAGAAGCTGCGCCCGGTGGTGGTGGGCAGCGACGGTACGACGGTGGCGATCTCGTCGGAGGTCTGCGGCGTCAACGAGATCTTACCGGACCGCGACACGTCGAAGGATATTTATCCCGGCGAGCGGGAAATCGTCGTGATTGACAACGATTTGGAGGTAGAGCGATGGAAGCAGTAAAAGTTCAGGATTTGGCGATTGGCGATTTGCCGTGGATCGTCGAGTATCATCCGCGCCGTTGCTCGCTTTGCGGAAAATGCGTGGCAGGCTGTACCTTCGGCGCGATCGAGACCGGGATGGGGCGCTTGCCTTCCACTGATGGGAAAAGTATCCGACGCATGGTCATCCGGCAGGTGGCAAGCTTCGCGCACGCCTGCCGGGGCTGCGGCATGTGCGAGCGCGTCTGCCCGAACGACGCCATCCGGCCCGTGCGAAATCCCGACAACCGACGGGCGGTGCTGTCCAGGGACGCGGGGCCGATCAAACGCGGCGGCCGCGCGAATCTCAACGCGCCGCGCACGCTGGACAAAATCATCATCGGACGCATCTCGCAGATGACCGACCCGTCCCTCGACGCCCAGCGTCACACCTTCGACATTCGTGCGCCGCTGGGACGCGTGCTGTCGGCGAAGGAGCTGCCCTTCGCGGCGGAAGGCGGGAAGCTCACGATGGCGAAAAAAGCGCCGCCGGTGCGCTGGATTTACCCGCTGATTTTCGCCGATATGTCCATCGGCGCGCTGTCCACCCGCGCTTGGGAAGCGGTGGCGATGGCGACGGCGTACCTGAACGAGCGATGCGGCCTGCCCGTTCGCATGAGCTCCGGCGAAGGCGGGATGCCGATGAAGCTCTTGGAATCGGAGCAGCTGAAATATTTCATCATCCAGATCGCCTCCGGCCATTTCGGCTGGAACCGCATCGTAAAGGCTTTGCCTCGCATGAAGACGGATCCTGCCGCCATCCTGATCAAGATCGGACAGGGCGCGAAGCCGGGCGACGGCGGGCTCCTTCCGGCGGAAAAGGCCGCGCCCCATATCCGAGCCATTCGCGGCGTGCCAAAAGCGACGCTGTCGTCGCCGCCGAATCATCAGGGACTATATTCTATTGAAGAATCCGTACAGAAAATGCACCTTTCGATGAACGCGGCCTTTGGTTTCCGCGTGCCGGTAGCGATCAAGTGCGCAGCGTCCTCGACTTCCGTCGCCGTCTACAACAATCTGCTGCGTGACCCGTACAAGATTTGCGGCGGCTTCTTCCTCGACGGCATCCAGGGCGGCACCGGCGCAGCCAACGAAGTGTCCCTCGACCACATGGGGCATCCGGTCGTCTCTAAAATCCGCGATTGTTATTTAGCGGCGGTGAAGAACGGCCTTCAGGGGCAAATCCCGCTTTACGCGGGCGGTGGCGTCGGACTGACGGGCAACGCGGCCGCCGACGCGTTCAAGCTGATTTGCCTCGGCGCGAACGGCGTCTTCTGCGGCAAACTTCTGACACAGCTCCTCGGCTGCGTCGGCAACGAACACGGCCGCTGCAACGCCTGCAATACGGGCAAGTGCCCGACGGGCATCTGCACCCAAGACCCGCGTCTCGTCAAGCGACTGGACGTGGACCGGGGCGCGCAGAAAATCGTCGACTATGTGCTGGCCTTCGACTCGGAGCTGAAAAAACTGATGGCGCCGATTGGCAACTCATCGCTGCCCGTGGGCCGAAGCGACGCGCTGGTCTCGACGGACAAGGCCATCGCGGACAAGCTCGGCATACAATATGTATGTTAGGGAGGAAATTTTATGTTCAAAATAGATACCTTGACCGGCCATGAGCGCATGTCCACGCAGGATCTTTTGCTGACGGTGGCAAACGCGGTGCAACGCGGCGAGACGGAGTTTGACATTGTCGCCTCGGGCCAGCACGACATCGGCGGCCCGCTCTGGCACCCCGAGGGAAAGAAGCTCACGTTCCACATCACGAATCCCGGCCAGCGCGTCGGCTCCATGTGCCTCGACAACACGGAAATCGTCGTCGACGGCCCGGCCTCCGCCGACGTGGGCTGGCTGAACGCAGGCGGCGTCATTACCGTGCGCGGCGACGCCGGGGACACCGCGGGCCATTGCTCGGCGGGCGGAAAGATTTACATCGGCGGACGGGGCGGCGCGCGCACCGGTTCCCTGATGAAGCACGACCCGCTCTATGAAGAGCCGGAGCTTTGGATTCTGAAAAACGTCGGCAGCTTCTCGTTCGAGTTCATGGGCGGCGGCCACGCGGTGGTCTGCGGCTGGGACAGCGAAGATTTCGCTTCGGTGCTCGGCGAGCGTCCCTGCGTCGGCATGGTGGGCGGCGTCGTCTATGTGCGCGGCCCGATTTCCGACGACTGTCCGTCGGATATCCGCTGCTACGGTCTCGACGCGGACGACGTGGCCTTTTTGGAGCAAGGCATGGCGCGCTTCCTCGACGCCGTCGAAAAGCCGGAGCTCCTGTCGGAACTTTCCGATTGGGACGCGTGGAAAAAACTTTGCCCGCTGACCTTCGAGGAAAAAACGCCGAAGCCGCTGCCGGACCTCGCGGCGTTCCGCGCGCAGGACTGGGTGCCGGGCGGCATCTTCAGCGACGTGGCGAACGACGATTTCGCGGTGCTGCCGATCGTGAACTGCGGAACGTACCGCCTGCGCGTGCCGGTATGGAACGGCGCGGATTGCCGCGACTGCAAGATGTGCCTGAACGCTTGCCCGGAAAAAGCGATCTTGCGCGCGGAAAACGGGCAGTACACTCCCGACGGAAAAAAGTGCATCGGCTGCGGCATCTGCGCGGGCGTCTGCCCCTGCGGCGTCTGGAAATTACGGGACAATTCCGAAGCGATTGGAATGTATCGGACCTATGAATAAAACGAAAAAATGTTTCACGTAAAACAAAGAAG